>JBDUBO010000119.1:0-11046 GCA_040004115.1 Gammaproteobacteria bacterium
AATAGGCGCATGCGCTCGAGTTCGCCGCGCACCGTATTCAGGGGCAGCACATCGGCCAGAGGATCATAGCGCTGCGGCCAGATGCCTTGGCCGATGAACACCGACAACCAGTTGGGTTCGACGAATAATTCCTGAGATTGGAACGCCACGCGGCCGCTGCTGCGGAACAGATCGATCCGGTACTTAAGATTGTCGGGGATTTTCATATCCTTGCAGTAGCGCCAGAGCGGAGTGTCGTCGCGGTCCGTCCCCCGGTAGTGCAGGATGATGAAGTCGCGCACCTTGTCGAACTCGTCGATTTGCAGCCGGTTGTATTCGGTCTCGTCATGCGGATCGAAGCCACGGTCGGGAAAGATCGCGGCCAATTGCGTGATCCCGCTTTGTATCAGGTGAATGCTGGTGGATTCGAGCGGCTCGAGAAAACCGCCGGCCAGCCCCAGGGCAATGCAGTTTTTGTTCCAGAATTTCTTGCGCCGCCCGGTGGCGAAACGCAGCAGCCGCGGTTCCGCGTGCGGCCGCCCGTCCAGATTGGCGAGCAGCGTCGCGGTCGCCTCATCGTCGCTGATGTAACGGCTGCAGTATACATAGCCGTTGCCGATGCGATGCTGCAGCGGAATGCGCCACTGCCAGCCCGCCTCTCGCGCCGTCGATCGGGTGTACGGGGTCAATTCCCCGCCGCTCTCGCAGGGCACCGCCACCGCCCGGTCGCAGGGCAGCCACTGCGTCCAGTCCTCGTAGCCGGTTTTCAATGCGCCCTCGATCAGCAGACCGCGAAAGCCCGAGCAGTCGATGAACAGATCCGCCTCCAACCGCTGTCCATCATCCAGCTTGAGCGCGGCGATAAAGCCGTCTGCGCCGCGCAGCTCAACCTCCACTACCTTGCGCTCCAGCCGCGTCACGCCGCGCGCTTGCGCGTAGCCGCGTAAATACTGCGCGTACAAACTCGCATCGAAATGCAGGGCGTAGGCCAGACTCGATAAGATCAGCCGCGGATCCTCGACGGGACGCATGAATCTTCCCAACTGCGCCGCCGTCCCGGAGAGCGAATAGTCGGCCAGCGATTCCTGTGCCCCGGCCGCATGCAGCCGCAGCCAGTAGTGATGCAACGCAACCTGATCGATGGGCTTGCCGTACTTGCCGAAGGGATGCAGATAGCTGTGGCCGAGTTGTCCCCAATCGCGAAATTCGATGCCGAGTTTGAATGTCGCCTGCGTCTTGCGCATGACATCGTTCTCATCGATGCCGAGCAAGGCATTGAACGCCCGAATGGGGGGAATGGTGGCTTCGCCCACTCCCACCGTGCCGATTTCCGGCGATTCGACCAGCGTGATCTTGCTGTAATCGTTCTTCAATACGCGCGCCAGCGTGGCGGCGGCCATCCAGCCGGCCGTACCGCCGCCCACGATCAAAATCCTCCTAATTCGATTATCGGGCATCGACCGCCTCGCCAGTCGTCGCATCGCCGAGTCGAACCGCGCGAGCATGCTGCGCCAGGTACTCCTCGTGGCGCGGCGCGGCCTCCGCCGTGCGGCGGACCATGGCGCGAATGCGTTCTAGATGGGCGCGCACTTGGGCCGGATCGCGCTGGTCGACCAACGGGTCGTAGTGCTGCGGCCAGATCTCCTGGCCCATCAGCACCGCAATCCAATTCGGCGCGGCAAACAGCTCCCCGCCGTACTTGACCACCCGTCCACTGTTGCGGAACTGACGGATCTTGTAGGCGAGCGCATCCGGAATCTCCATGGCGCTGCAATACCTCCACAGCGGCGCGTCCGCGCGCGTGGTGGCCTTGTAGTGCAGAATAATGAAATCGCGAATACGCTCGTATTCATTGATCGCCACCCGATTGAATTCATCCGCGACCGTGGGCTCGCAGGCGCGGTCCGGAAAGAAATTGAGCAGGTGTGTGAGACCTTTTTGAATCAAATGAATGCTGGTGGATTCGAGCGGCTCGAGAAAACCGCCGGCCAGCCCCAGGGCAATGCAGTTTTTGTTCCAGAATTTCTTGCGCCGCCCGGTGGCGAAACGCAGCAGCCGCGGTTCCGCGTGCGGCCGCCCGTCCAGATTGGCGAGCAGCGTCGCGGTCGCCTCATCGTCGCTGATGTAACGGCTGCAGTATACATAGCCGTTGCCGATGCGATGCTGCAGCGGAATGCGCCACTGCCAGCCCGCCTCTCGCGCCGTCGATCGGGTGTACGGGGTCAATTCCCCGCCGCTCTCGCAGGGCACCGCCACCGCCCGGTCGCAGGGCAGCCACTGCGTCCAGTCCTCGTAGCCGGTTTTCAATGCGCCCTCGATCAGCAGACCGCGAAAGCCCGAGCAGTCGATGAACAGATCCGCCTCCAACCGCTGTCCATCATCCAGCTTGAGCGCGGCGATAAAGCCGTCTGCGCCGCGCAGCTCAACCTCCACTACCTTGCGCTCCAGCCGCGTCACGCCGCGCACTTGCGCGTAGCCGCGCAAATACTGCGCGTACAAACTCGCATCGAAATGAAAGGCATGTGCAAATACGGCCGACAGCGACTCATCGGTCGGGCTGTAGGCCGAGACGCGGCCGAGGCGTGCGGCGACGGTGTTGACGGAATAATCTTCGAAGCTTCCGCACTCGATGCTTTCAGGGCCCCCGGCCTGTATCTTCTCCGGCCGGCCCACTCCGTGGCACTGCAGCCACTCTTGCAGCAGAGACACTTGATCGAGCCGGGTACCGGGCGCTCCGAATGGATGGAAGTAGCTGTGACCAAGTCGCGACCAGTCCTTGAATTCGATTCCCAATTTGAGCGTGCCCTGGGTTCGGCGCAGGAATTCGTTTTCATCGATGCCGAGCGCCTGATTGAATAGGCGAATCGGCGGGATGGTGGCCTCGCCCACCCCGATTGTGCCGATCTCGGGGGATTCGATCACTTGTATCGCGCCAAAGCGGCGCCCGAGACGGCGCGTCAGAATGGCTGCGGCCATCCAGCCGGCCGTGCCGCCGCCGACGATGATGATGCCGTGCAGCCGGTTGCCCGGCGCCGTCGCAATCACTCGCTCGCCGTTCGCGGCGTCACCGCGCAATGCCGCTCCAGGTAGCGCGCATGCAGCGGCAGGGAGGCAACGCCCTCCGAGATCAGGGATCGCATGTGCGAGAGGGCGTCCTTCACGGCGCCCACATCGAGTACATCCGCGAGGGGGTCGTAGTCCATGGGATGGATATTCTGGCCCAAAAGCACCGCTAGCCAGCTGTCCTCGGTGAAATGCTCCTCATCGAGCAGGGCAACGCGTCCGCAGCTTCGAAACAGTTCCAACTTGCGGCGCAACGTGTCAGGAACCTGCATGTTCCGGCAATACTCCCAGAACGGCGAATCGCTGCGCTGCGTGCACTTGTAGTGGAGAATGAGAAAGTCGCGGATGCGCTCGTGCTCCATCGCGGTCAGGCGGTTGTATTCCTCCATGTCGGCTGCGCTGAACCGGCCGACAGGAAACAGCGCAATCAGCCGCATAACGCCCGTCTGCACCAGGTGAAGGCCGGTGTGCTCCAGCGGCTCGGCCGAACTACCCGTCAGCGCGATGCAGTTCTTGTTCCAGAACCGCGTCGGCCGGCCCTGCGGCAAGGACAGGAGCTTCGGTTCGCCGAGCGCCGCGCCTGCGAGCCCCGCAAGCAATTTCGCGGCAGCCTCATCATCGCTGACGTGGCGGCTGGAATAGGCTAAGCCTACGTCCGCGCAATCTTGTAGGGGTACTCGCCGCCGCCAGCCGCAGCGCTCGGCGAGCGAGTCCGAATATGGCGGTGCATCACCCGCACTCGCACTGGAGATGCCGACGAAGCGGTCGCAGGTCAGCCAACGCGACCAGTCCTCAAAGCCGGTCTTCAGCGCCTGCTGCGCGAGGATCCCGAGTGCGCCTGTGCAATCGAGGTAGAGATCGGCACAAATTCGCGCGCCGTCGTCAGTCAGCAGTGCATCGATGAAGCCGTCCTCACCGCGAAGTTGCACTTCGGCAATGCTGCGGTCGCTGTGCAGCACGCCGTGTGCAAGCGCATATTCCTTCAGATAGGCCGCCAACGACGCCGCGTGAAAGTGATAGCCGTAGGAGTAAGTCGACAGTACCGATTGCCGATCGGAAACCGGCGGCGCGAATCTGCATTGTTTCGCAGCGGCCGCCGCCGTCGAATAGTCCTCGAACGCCAAGCCCTCCCCCATGCGGTGCAGCTTGATCCAATAATGATGGAAAGGCACGGCCTCGAGCTTGGCGCCGAAGGATCCGAAGGCGTGTAAATAGCGGCCGCCAACGGCGCCCCAATCGGCAAATCTTGCCCCCAGTCTGTAGGTTCCCCGGGTTTTCTTGAGCAGGTCTTGCTCGTTGATTCCGAGCAGGTGATTCAAGCGATGAAACGACGGCAGCACTGCTTCGCTGACCGCACCGCTAGCGTACAGCGGCGAGTCGATGACGAGAATCCGGTAAAAACTTCGACTTAACAGCCGTCCGAGGCTTGCCGCCGCCAGCCAGCCGGCCGCGCCGCCGCCCACTATCACGATGCTCTGCACGCGGTCCACAGCCTTCCCCACACCATCATTGACAGCTATCATCCTATTTATCGTATAATATACCCACAAGCTGGGATTCGACGCTAATAGAACAGAGCTGCAGGCTCAAATAAGGCAATAAGGGGAGTGTCAGTGAAATCGAAAAATAGACTGCCTGTCTACCGGGCAAGTGCGTTGGCCATATTCACCTCGTTCGGCGCGCAGGCCTATGCGGATGCCGCGACGGTCTCGGATACCGACAATCTTTCTGAAATAGTGGTCACCGGCGTGCGCCAAGCCTTGAAAGATTCAATCGACGTGAAGAAGAATTCCAACCTGATCGGCGACAACATATCCACGGCGGAGATCGGCCAGCTCCCCGACGTGACTATTGCCGAAGAGTTGAACCGCCTTCCCGGCGTCAATACCACACGCGATCGCGGCAACGCCAGCCAAGCCTCGGTTCGCGGATTGGGTCCGCGTCTGGTGCTGGGTTTGGTGAATGGTCGCGAGGTGGCGTCCTCGGAGCCTTCGCAGGATCTTCGCTGGGAAATCTACCCGTCCGAAGTATTGTCGGGCGCACAGGTGTACAAGACTCAGGATTCGTCGCTGGTGCCCGGCGGCATCGCGGCCACCGTCGATATACGCACCATTTCGCCTCTCGATTACAAGGGGCCGGCGTTCAGCTTCCGCGCCGGACCGACCTACAACGACGAGGGCAAGGATTTGCCGGGCTACAGCCCGGTGGGCTATCGCGGCAGCGGCGGCTACATCGGCCACATCAATGATGACTTCGCCGTGTCCATCGCCGCCAGCGTGCAGCGCGAGAAGAACGGCTTTCCTGACTTTCGCACGTTCGGCTGGAATACGCCCATTAACTCCGGCATCGATTCCACACATCCCAACGGACATACCGGCGACCTCAACGGCGATGGCGCTGCCGACAACACCACCTGGGGCCTCAATACTGAAGTCAAGGAAGTGACCCAGGACCGGTACGCACTCGCAGGCGGCTTGGGCTGGCGAGCTAGCGATGAATTGACCATCAAGGCGGACGCACTGTGGTCGCAATACGAGATCAAGGAAAACCAATTTCAGACCTGGTATGGCAACAACATCACTGGTAATTGGGACAACTCCGGACCGTACAACGCTCCGGGGAATTCCTACACCATAGCGAATGGATCCGTGGTGGGTGCCACCCTCAACGGCGCCTATCCGAACTACGAAAGCGAAATCGCACGTTATCGGGAGAAACACACCCTTGCGGTCGCGGGCCTCAACGCCGAATGGAAGACCGGAGAATGGGATAGTCAAGCCGATCTGTCCTTCTCCGAAGCCTGGCGCCGCAATCAATGGCAGGCCATCTATCTCGGCGACCTATACCCGCCAAATCTTACCTTCAACGTGCAGGACGGGCAGGTGCCCTCCGCCACCCTTTCCGGCTTGAATCCGGCGGATCCCTCTCTGCAGTATCTCGGCGGCCGAAACGGACAAAGTGCGGGTCCCGAGGAGACTAAGGATCACTTGGCGGCCTTCGCCTTGAATCTCTCGCGTACCATCGACGGCTCGGTCTTGAGCGCGGTGAAGTTCGGCGGCCGATTGTCGGATCGCGAAAAGACTCACCACATCAACCAATGGAACCTGTGCCCCGGGACCGGCTCAACGATCTTCGGTTTCTACGGCAATCAAGGATCTCAGTCATGCCCCACCGGCACGGCGGGCACGACGGACCTGACGGGCAGCCACCCCAATATCTCCTTGGCGAATGCCGGACTGTCGTCATTCAACTCACCCTCCTTCACCGCGCCGCCCTTGGTGTACGGCAATTGGGACAGCCTGTGGTCATTGGCGTACCCGAATTCCGCGGCACCCGCGGGTTCGGATGAACCGCTATTGCGCACGGATATCGTGGAGAAATCTTACGAAGGCTATGTAAAGCTGGACTACAAGACGTCGGTCGGCGACATGCCACTGACCGGGGACTTGGGCGTGCGCGTAGCTCATACCAAGACGACGAGTTCCGGCTATCAGACATCTAACGGCACGACGTTTCAGCCGATTTCCATCGACAACGACTACACGGACGTGCTGCCCAGCCTCAATACGACTTTGCACCTGACCGACAATATGCAGTTGCGCGCCGGGGCCAGCATCGCCATTTCCAGGCCGCCGCTTGATGCCCTGACGACCGGCTTCAGTCTCAACACGACCGGCAACTCCCGGACCGGCGGCGGCGGCAATCCGAAGCTCGATCCCTTCAAGGCCGATCAGATCGATTTCTCGTATGAGTGGTACTTCCACGAAGAATCATTGTTCGCGGTCGCGCCATACTATAAGTACATCAAGAGTTATATCGGCGCGAGCCAGTCAACTGAGACGTTTAACGGCCAGCCGTTCACCATCACGTCGGAAAACAACACCAAGGGCGGTGAACTGGCCGGGGTTGAGCTCACTCTGCAAACGCGATTCTTCTTCTTGCCGGGATTTCTGCAAGACTTCGGTGTGTACTTGAATCACTCCCAGGTCGAGACGAATATCCATGAAGCTGCGCCTGATCCGACCAAGGGAGGGAATCCTTACCCCATGGTTGGCTTCGCCCGGGGCACGTCCGAATTCGACGTGTTCTACAACAAGGCGGGGTTCGAGTCGCGGGTGGCAGTCAAGAAACACACGCCATTTACCGTGGCACCCACCTGGGTGGGTACGACGCTAAAAATGCTCGATGCCGAAACCTCGGTCGATGCCAGCGTCTCCTATACCTTCCCGAAGTTGTGGATCGTTCGACTACAGGGGCGCAACCTCACCAATGAGCGAGCGCGTTTCTCGACCGACAACAATCCGCAGAACCTGGCCAACGACGGCGGCTACCAGGTGTATGGGCGCTCCTATCTGTTCGATGTGGGCATTACATTCTGATTGCCTAAGCCCCACCCGATCGCCCTGGGTGGATTCGGCGGGGCCGCTTGCTGCGGCCCCGCCGATACTTTTTGAGCGGGAAATGTTGAGCGCGGGAATCTTCAGCGCGGGAATATTGAGTGCGGCAATGCGCATAGTATTGAGCGCCACTTGGCTGGCTCTAATTCTGTGTGGCCTGACGATGGCCGCCCCGCGCGACCCGGACGGCGGGCCTGCAACCCGCGTCGTGTATCTCGACAAGGCCGGCGTGGTGCGTTGGCGCGACTCAAACGCCGAAGTCTCTCTGTTCGGCGCCAACTACTGCATCATGTCCGGATCCGACTACCGCATGGCGGGTCTTGTGGCCGGCGACCGCAAAGCCATGATCGACGAGGACATGGCGCAATTCGCGCGCATGGGCTTCACGGCCTTACGGCTGTGTTCTTGGGGCGATTGGGAAAACGCCGACAAGGAAGGCAACCTCGTCGTCAACGAGCACGTGGACTTGCTCGATTATCTCATTGCCAAGGCGCGGGACCGCGGCATCTACATTCTGCTCACCCCCATTCACACCTATAACCCGGCGTACGCGGACCAGCTCAATGAGCCGACGCGCAATGTCGGCTTCTCACGATATTTCGAGCGGCCGGAAATGGGCACCAATCCCGCCTCCATCGCCGCGCAGGTCAATTACATCGGGCAACTCCTGAATCACGTCAATCCCTATACGCGCGTGGCGCTCAAGGATGAGTCGGCCATTCTATTCGTCGAGATGATCAACGAGCCCGTGCACCATCCGGAAGACATTGCCGGTTCGGTGAAATACATCAATGCCCTGACCGATGCCGTGCGCGGCACGGGAAGCAAGCAGATCACCTTCTTCAACGTGTCACAGGATTTCGCCATTGCCCCCGCGATCCAGCTGTCCAAAGTGGATGGCGTGAGCTTCGGCTGGTACCCCACCAGCCTGGTCGCCGGACATGCGCTGCAAGGCAATTTTCTGCAGGCGGTGGACGGGTATCCCGACATGCTGCGTCCGGAGCTCAACAACCGGCCGCGAATCGTTTATGAATTCGACCAAGCTGACCTCTTGTCCGGCTACCTGTATCCGGCCATGGCGCGCACCTTTCGCTCGGTGGGGGCGCAGTTCGCAACCATGTTCGCCTACGACATGCTGCGCACCGCGCCGTACAACTTGGGATGGCAGACGCATTTTCTCAACCTGGTGCATACGCCGAAGAAAGCAGTGAGCGCCGTCATCGCTGCCGAAGCCATGCGACGGCTGCCGATGCTGAAAACCTACGGGCGCTATCCCGACAATCTCGCATTCGGCGATTTTCGCGTGAGCTATGCCGATGACTCGAGCGAACTCAATGCTGACGACGCCTATATGAATGCCGGCAACACCCGCACCGAGCCGCGCCATCCGCAGGCCCTGCAGCGCATCGTCGGCTTAGGATCCTCGCCGCTGGTGGGATACGAGGGCACCGGCGCCTACTTTCTGGACAAGCTTCGCGACGGCGTATGGCGCCTCGAGGTCTATCCCGATGAAATCCTGGTCGGCGATCCCTTCGAACAACCGAGCCCGGAGCGGGTGGTATCACGGCTGCTGTACCGGCATTGGCCGATGACACTGCATCTGACGGATCTGGGTGGTCAATTCTTCGCCACCCCTCTGAACGTCCCGGATGATACATTCGCCGCCGAGCGCCAAGCCGCGAATGGGCAGGTCCCGCTCGAACCTGGGGTCTGGCTGCTCAGCCGCAGCAAGAACATCGATCCAGCCACGCTGCCGCAGCGCGTCGCGCGGGTGGGTCTCAACGAATATCACGTCAATGAACCCCTGGCGTATCCGGACTTCGTGGCGACGCTGGCACCCACGGAATTTATTGACGGCCGGGAAATCGAGATTCGCGCGCGCGTGGCCAATACCACGCTGCCCGTTGAGGTCACGCTGTGGATTCGTGCCGCGGGCGCGCACTCCTTCGACAAGGCCGTCGACATGCATCGCACTCAAGGCAACGACTATGCCGCGGCGATTGCCCCGGGCACCCTCGCGCCGGGACTGTATGAATACGCCGTCAGCACCCAAACCGGCGCACGCACCTCGACCGCTGCACGCGCCGCCGCCGCTGAACATGTCTCCACCTTTCCGGGCGCAGTGCCGCAGGCGCCGGGCCAGTGGCCCTTCCATGACCAAACATTCTGGTCGTTTCGCATTACGCCCGCGGGTACGCCTATGCGGCTGCTCGATCCCACGCAAGACTACGCGCATCTGTCCTTCGTGCGCCCCGGAGAGCAGTATCGAACGCCGTTTTTCCAGATCACGCCCGGAGACAGTTCCGACGAATCCGCATTGACATTGAACATGCCCGATCTGGGCAAGGACACGCCGGCGCGCTATGCGGCTGCGTTGTACATCGGCGATGCCATTGCCGCCCGACGAGCCGAACTGCCCCGCGCCAATGCCCTTGAAATCAAGCTGCGCGCGGCCGGCGGCTCACGCAAGACGCTGCAGGTGACCTTGATCGAGCAGGATGGCGCGGCATGGAGCACAGCGGTCATCGCCGGCAAGTCCTGGTCCAGCGTCACGGTGCCGCTCGATCGATTGGTCATTTCGCGCAGCGTCCACATTCCGAGCCCCTACCCGGGACTTTGGAATTATTGGCGCGAAAGCCCGTCGCGACGCGGAGTGGGAGCCGACCGCATTCGCTTGAGCGACGTGGAAAGATTGCAGCTTGCCGTCACACCGAACACGGGGGAGACTAAAGGTGACGATGCCACCGGCGCCGCGGTGCAATCGATTCGGCTGATCTTCGCTGCCGATCGGTGATCAAAACACCTCAGTGCGTCGGCGTAAATTCGCAGGTTACGCCATGCTCGGACGCCGCCGTCTTGCAATCCATGGTCTCGTACGGATTGGTGTTTCCTTCCAAGGGCAGGAACGCGACCGCGCCGGTCGCCTGATCCGCGCAGCGGTACTCGACTACATAGCGTTTGAGATGATCCTCCTGCCCGATCATGCGCAGGGGATCGATCTTGCACGACACGCCATGTTGGGCGAGCGCGGACTTGAAGGCATCCAGGGTCACGGGTATCTCCACCGGCCCTGAGTCGGTGAGCCGGCACTTGATGCCCTGCTTCGCAGCGTCGGCGCAACTGTTTACCTGCGCAGGTGCCGTAGAGCCCGGCAGCGGCATTCGCAACAGAAACCCCTTGCCGTCCTGGCAAGCGACCTCGGTGTATTCCGACGCCGTGGACGCGCTGCGGCCGAAGGCTTTGAGATCTCGCACCACGCAAGCAGGTTCGCCGGCCGCGGCAATCATCGACGACACGCCGGCATAGACATCCCTGTTGTCGGCTAGTTTGCAGAAAAAGCCCGGCTCGCGACCCTTCGCCACATCAGCGGCACGCGCCACTTCCGCGCTCAGGCAGGATATGCCGATGGGCGCTTCCGAGCCCGGCGCCTGCAACAGATATCCCATGCCGTCGACGCAAGCCACTTCGTAAACCTGGGTCTTTACTTGTTTGCCGCTGGTTGCGGACTTGCGCGAGCCGGCGACGATCAGTTGGGCATTACTCACCACGCAGGCGATGTGCAGCGCTTCGATGATCTTCGCGCTCTGGGCCTTGGCCGTGGCGCGCG
>JBDUBO010000120.1:0-10964 GCA_040004115.1 Gammaproteobacteria bacterium
CGGCAGCGGCAGGCGACGCTGCCGAACTGCGCAGACCTTCCTTGGCAGCCCGGTGTGCCCGCGCGGCCTGGATCAAGGTGTAGACCACGGCGCCCAACCCGAGGACGCCCAGGAGCTTGTACACGAGAAACCCGACGACCGGCACCAGGTACAAGACCAGCACCAGAACGCCGCCGATCAACACGGCGACTACCGGATGACTCATCGTGCCCTCGCCGCGGTTGCCCGTGACGCGCCTTCCTAGCCACGCCAGCATGACTGCCTTGCCAAACAAGCTGGCGCAAAACAGCGCGATCAGGACGAAGGGCACGGCTGGAATACCGACAACGGTGACGAACAGCAGCACCACCAGCACAGGAGTCAGCAACATGGCGATGAGCGCCGCCAGCACCGATTGTCCGGGCTGCGCCTCGAATGTCTGCACGCAGCGGGTCAGGCCCTCGCGAAACAGCAAAGCGAGAAAGGCGTACAGCGCCAAGCAGGCAAGCGCCAAATTCCACGCCCAGCCAAGACCCGGTGCCAGCGCCAGGGGCCGCCCGTACAACAGGCAGTGTCGGACCCAGGAGCGTAGCCAGCCCATGCTGCCGAAATCGCCGGCGAACACGTGCTGGACATCGCCGTGAATGATCGCCGCAGGGTCGCGCTGCAAATTGCCGCCGACCACTACTACATTGCCATCGATCTCCGCATGCGGCCCGAGTTCCATATTTCCCAGCACGGCGACCACGTCGCCATCGACCTTGCCATCCACAGTGGTATTACCGAGAACGGAGACGGTGCCGTCACTGACGTCGCCGGTGACCCTGGTGTCGCCGAAGATCGAGACTACTTCCCCGGCCTCGCCGTCGCTGGTGGAGGAGCCAAAGATGGACACGACCGACTCCGCTTTTTCACCGCGCGGCAGATTCGAGTCATGGCCGAGATTGACCAAGTCGCTGCCGTGTCCGCGTCCCTCGTGCCAGTAGCGATTATTGCGCCAACCGAAACGATGGTTTCCCGCATCGTCGGAGCGCTCAGGGGTCTCGTCCGCGGAAGCGGCGGAAGCGGAACTCGCAGCCGCCGGCACCGAATTCGCGGCCGGCACGGAGGCTGAAGTCGCCGTGACGGAGGTCGGGGTCTCGGGAGCCGCCGGCGCAGCCGCGTGTGCCGCGGTGGCGAGGATGAGGGCGCATAGCGGCAGCGCCGTCAGGCATACGACCGCCAGGGAAATGTATCGTCGCAATGTTGAAATATTCATGGTTCACCTGCCGTTTAACGGCTGCAGATAAATCGTGCGGTACACAGCGGCGCCGAGACCGAACAGAACCGCGTACAGCGCCGCGCACACCAAGATGCCTTGATAAAACCAGTTGACTGGCAAGGTGCGTGCCAGCAGCGTGAACAGATTGCCCGCTGAGACCATGATCGCCCCGAGCTGGCGCGCCCAGGACAGGGACGGCGCGTCGGATTCGAGCAGGGAACTCAAATTCGCGACCGCTGCGGTGCCGCCCATCAACACCGCGGCCGCCAGTGCGCCGCACACCACGAGGAAGGCAACACGCGCCGGCGCCGGCCAGCAATTGAAGCTGCGGTGCCACCAAGGCAGCGCGGCGCGGCGCCCAAGTTCGATGAGAACCCTCGATTCGAGGGTCTCCGGTGCGCGCCGCAGGGGCAATTCGTGCAGGGTGCGATCCAGTAATGGTTGCAGCGGATCGTCGCCGGGGTCGGTGCTCATCGCTAGGCTCTAAAGATCGCCGGCGCTGATTCCGCCGGACTCAAGGTAGGGCAATAGCGCCGCACGGGCGCGCCGGATATCGGTTTTGATCTTGGCCAGCGAGGCGTGGAGTTTTATGGCGATCTCCTCATAGGACATATCTTCGAAGTGATATAGCACCAGCGGTACCCGCTGATGCTGCGGCAATTTGCACAGCGCCCCGTCGATCAGCGCGCGGCGCTGCTCCGCGCCCAGATCCGCGAGCAGGCTGTCCGGTACGGGTACGTCGATTTCCGGCGCCGATGACTCCTCGTCGGCCGTCTTACGCAGCTCCGAAAACAAACGCCAGCGCTTGCGATAGCGGGTCAAATAATTGAGCGTCAAATTGGTGGTCACGGTCTTGAGCCAGCCGCCCGCAGTGGCACTGCCGCGCAGCTGCGGGAAATGTTGGTACGCGCGCAGGAACACCTCCTGTGCAATATCTTCGGCCTGGCCGTCATTGCCTGTGAGGCGGGCGGCCGTCGAGAAAACCATGTCCTGATACGCACGCATGAAAATCGTGAACTCGGTGGAGCGGTCCGGCTCGGTGGATGAGTGATGCACTGGAGTGTGTTCGTTTAGACCCAAAACACCGCCGGCCGGGAAAAGTTGCAGAACCGCGTAAAAGCCCCGGGTTGAGCGCCCGGATAATACGGCCGCCGGCGAGGTTGCACCACGCACTGTGAGGCGCACTCCCATTATTAAGGGGAATGTAACCTTGCGGTTACCTGCTCTTCATGCGATGACGACGTTTACGTCTCTGCGGCCCGATACAATCGAATCTCATCATCGAGGGTGTGATCCATGGTCAAACTGACACCGGTAAAGCCTGTTCTTGGTATTGCTCTTTTATGCATTGGACTCTCGTGCGCCGCGTTTGCGGATGAAGGCGATCCACCGACGCGCATCGCGCGAGTGGCCTACACCCAAGGGACGGTGTCTTTTCAACCGGCCGGCACCCAGGACTGGGTAGAGGCCCCCGTCAATCGTCCTCTGACCACCGGCGATACCGTCTGGCTGGACCAAGACAGCCGCATGGAACTCGAACTCGATGGGTCGAGCCAGCGCCTGTCTAGCGGCACGGAACTGTCGTTCGTGAACCTCGACAATGACGTGACGCAGGTACAGCTCACCTCGGGTACGCTGCTACTGCGGGTTCGCCGCCTGGAGGACAACGAAACCTACGAAATCGATACTCCAAATCTCGCCTTCTCGGTATTGCGGCCGGGGCTGTATCGCATCAGCGTCGATCCCTCGAACAACACCACTGCGGTGGTCGTACGCGGAGGCCAGGGCGAAGTCACGGGCAATGGCGCCGCTTTTACAATGCGCAATGGCGATTCCGATCTGTTCTCGGGCACGGACGCATTGCGCGCCGATGCCCTGCCGCCGCCCGATCAGGACAGCTTTGAGGCATGGAGCGCGCAGCGAGACCGACGTTGGGATCGCGATGTGTCTGCCCAATACGTCTCCTCGGATGTGGTGGGGTACCAGGACCTGGACGACTACGGTTCGTGGAGCCACTCTTCCGAGTACGGTGCGGTGTGGTATCCGGCGCAGGTCGAACCGGGCTGGGCGCCATACCATTCCGGCCATTGGTCGTACATCGCTCCCTGGGGCTACACCTGGGTGGACGACAAGCCCTGGGGCTTCGCGCCTTACCACTATGGCCGTTGGGTTTGGACAGGAAACGCGTGGGGCTGGATTCCGGCAGCGCCGCGTCCGCGCCAGGGCCCGTATATTCGCCCAGTCTATGCACCCGCCTTGGTCGCCTGGGTGGGTGCCGGGGCCGGCATCGCCTGGTTCGCGCTGGGTCCCCGTGAAGTTTACGTGCCGTCCTATCACGTGAGCGCCAATTACGCGCGCAACATCAATATTTCCAACACCACGGTGAACCGTACCGTGATCAACAATGTGTACAACACCACCGTCATCAACAACCGCACCGTGAATGTGACCTACATCAATCGCGGCGCGCCGGGCGCGGTCACCGCCACCAGTACGCAGGCGTTCGCAAGCGCGCAGCCGGTGCAGAAGAATCGATTCGAATTCGATGCGCACGCGCATCGCGGCGGCGAGGTGCGGGCCATTGCACCGACGGTGGTGCCCACCAAGCAAGCCGTGCTCGGCGCGAATCGAGAGACGGCGCGGCCGCCGGCTCAACTTCAAGCGCGTACGGTCATTGCCCGAACACCACCGCCCCCGCCGCCGTTGAACGTCGATCGCCGGCTGCAGGCACTGCGCAGCAGCGGCGGTCGACCGCTGTCGGCCGTCGAAGTGCGGCAGATTGCGCCCAGCGCTCCCGCTGCGCGGCCCGTCCTGATTCGCGTTGCACCTGCAGTGGCGCCCGTGGCCGTTGCCAATGCGCCGCAGCGGGCGGCGTCCGTCAGCCGCCCCGCGCCTCCGCCTCCAGAGAGTGTGCCCGTCAGCCGCCCCGCGCCTGCGGCGGTGCATGCCAAGGAACTCGCGCCGTCGCCGCGTCCCGCCTCACCCAGCGTCGCGGATTCCGTGCTCGAGCGCGAACACTTGCAGCAGCAACAGGCGCTGAGGGTGCAGCAGGACCGAGAGCGACTGAGCGTTCAGCAACAGCAGGAACTCGAGCATCAGCAAGCGGCGCGCCAACAAGCCCAACAGATCCAACAAGGCCAACAGGCGAGGGCGCTGGAAGTGGAGCGTCAACGCCAGGTCCAAGCGCAGCAACAGCAGCAAGCGCAGCAAAAGGAGCAAGCGCAGCAACAGCAGCAGGCGCAGCAACGAATGCAGCAGCAGCGTGCTCAGCAGGAGCAGGAAGCGACGCGCGCCCAGCAGCAGGAACTCGCTCGTCAAAAGGCTGCGACCCAACAAGTCGAACAATCACGTCCCGCGGAGCTGGAGCGCCAGCACCAACTGCAGACACAGCAATTGCAGCAGCGCCAGATCGAGCAGCAACAACAACTGCAGGCTCGGCAACGCGAACAGGCCGCGCAGCAGAACAAAAATCAAAAGCAACCCGCGAAGCCGGAGGAAAACAAACGGCCGCCGTGACCCATCTCCGCGGGCAGCGTCGGCATCTTATGATGTGCTGCTCAGGGATCTCGTGCGCCGCCGGAATCCGCCGGGCTGCCGAATTGCAGGCGATAAGCGAGATTCGCCTGCGCCGCCGGCCATTCGCTATCGAGGATGCTATAGACGCAGGTGTCGCGCAGCGTGCCGTTGGGCTGCAACAGATGCTGGCGCAGTATGCCATCCAATTTGGCGCCCAATCGCTCGATGGCCGTGCGGCTCTGGCGGTTGAAGAAGTGGGTTCGGAATTCCACCGCGATGCATTGCAGCTGCTCGAACGCGTGGGTCAGCAGCAAAAGCTTGCACTCGGTGTTCAAAGCGCTGCGCTGTACGCGCTTTCGATACCAGGTCGAGCCGATCTCCACGCGCCGGTTGACTGCGTCGATGTGCATGAAGGTAGTCATTCCCACCGCCGTGTTCGTGGATTTTTCGATGACGGCAAAGGGAACCATCGAGCCCTGCGAGTGAAGGGTCAGGCGCCGCTCAATCTCCGACCGCATTTTATCCGGGCTGGGAATGGTCGTGTACCACAAGGTCCACAGTTCGCCGTCCTTCACGGCTTCCACCAAGTCATCGTGATGAGACTGCGACAGCGGCACCAGCGATACTTGGCGCCCATGCAGGGACACAGAATCTGCAATGCCCATGATTAACTGCTCCAGCGGCGAAGGACGGCTGCGAATTATGGAGATGGCGGGGCGCGAACGCCAATCGGCATAATACAGTCATGACTTCGCGAATCGTTTATTCGACCGGAATCGGTGCTCTGTGTCCCAATTGCCGCCGGCCGTTGCGCGATTGTGTATGCCCGAAGGGCACTCCGGGCGTCGCCAAGCCCACCGCAGTGCGCGTGGGCCGTGAGATCAAGGGCAGGGCGGGCAAAGGGGTCACGACGGTTACCGGCTTGCCGATGTCGCTCTCCGACATCGAGTCCTTGGCCACGACGCTCAAAAAGCGCTGCGGATCCGGCGGCACGGCGCGTGATGGGATCATCGAAATTCAGGGAGATCATCGCGACGCCATCGTCGCAGAGCTGATCAAACTTGGGTGGCCGGCAAAGAAGTCCGGAGGATAGGCGGGCGCCTCTGCGGCACGAGGCTTCGCCGGCAGGCGGCCGATGGTGTATCATGAGGCATCGCGATAAGAGCTGTCTGGAGAGAGTCCTTTAGTAGGACCGCCGAAGGCGCAACCGCCCGGAAACGCTCAGGCACATGAACGGCAGACTCTCGCGATCTCTGGAGAGCGATCGCGCTTGAGGCGATCCACCGAAGGGGAGCAGCGCTCGTGGGGGCGCGCGATCTCTCAGGTTCAAAGGACAGAGGGGCAGGGCAACGGTGCATGTCTCTTATTTCTTTGGCCGCGAGGTTGCGATGGGTCTGAAGACAGTGCTCTATGACACCCACGTCAGGCAGGGAGCCCAAATCGTTGATTTCGGCGGCTGGGAAATGCCGTTGCACTATGGCTCGCAGATCGAAGAGCATCACGCGGTGCGGCGCGATGCAGGCATGTTCGACGTATCCCACATGGGCGTCGTCGACCTCACCGGCGACCGGGTTCGCGAATTCTTGCAGAACCTATTGGCCAACGACGTGGGCCGGCTGAGGAATCCGGGCAAGGCACTTTATTCCTGCATGTTGCTGCCCAACGGCGGCGTAATCGACGATTTGATCGTTTACTTCCTGTCGGAGCATTTGTTTCGAATGGTGGTCAACGCCGGCACGCGCGACAAGGATCTGGCGTGGATAAGCCGGCAGGCTCAGCCGTTCGGAGTGAGCGTCGTACTGCGTCGGGATCTGGCGATGATTGCGATTCAAGGCCCAAATGCCCGGCAAAAAACGCTGCCGCTGCTGGCGCCGATGCTGCGCGCCGCGGCTGTTGATTTGCCGCTTTTCCACGGCGCGGCCTTCGATTCGTGGTTCATTGCGCGAACCGGCTATACGGGCGAGGACGGATTCGAAGTGATGCTGCCGGCCGCCGACGCGGCCGGGACTTGGAGTGCGCTGCGCGCGCAGGGAATTGCGCCGGCAGGATTGGGTGCGAGGGATACATTGCGGCTGGAAGCCGGCATGAATCTATACGGCAACGATATGGATGAAGAGCATCATCCTTTGGAGTCGGGTCTCGCGTGGACGGTGGCCTTCGAGCCCGGCGGGCGCGATTTCATCGGCCGCAAGGCGCTCGAAGATTTGCGAAACTCGGGAGGACCGCAACTCGTGGGCCTGCTGCTGGAGGAGCGCGGGGTGCTGCGCAGTCACCAAAAGGTCGTGATAGACGCCATTGCAACGGCGCCGGCGAGCGGCGAAATCACCAGCGGCACGTTTTCACCGACTTTGAATCGTTCCATTGCGCTCGCCCGCATGCCGCGAACCAACGCCGCGAGCGTGCAAGTCGAGATTCGCGGCAAGTTGCACACGGCGCGCATCGTCAAGCCGCCGTTCGTGCGCCATGGAAAGGCGTTGATTTTACTCTAATCACGGGGGGAACTACTTTGAGCGACATACCCAATGATTTGCGCTACACCAAAAGCCACGAATGGGTGCGCGCGGCGCCTAACGGTGCCGTTGAGATCGGCATCTCCCAACATGCGCAAAGTGCGCTCGGCGATTTGGTATTCGTCGAGGTTCCCGAGGTGGGGCGCAATTTGCAAGCCGGCGAGGCCAGCGCCGTCGTCGAGTCCGTCAAGGCGGCCTCCGATGTTTACAGTCCGGTGAGCGGCAAGGTCATTGCTGGGAACCCGGCGCTTGCTGCGCAACCCGAACTGGTCAATCAGGACCCGTATGGGTCCGGTTGGCTGTTCCGTGTGCAGACCAGTGCGCCGTTCGATGAGGCCTCGCTCATGAGCGCCGCGGATTACGCGCAATTTCTCGCCGATGAGGCCAAGTAGGCAGTCCCATGGCATTCATTCCTCACACGGCCGACGATATTGATCGCATGCTGGAGTGTATCGGCGCAAAGACAATTGACGATCTATTCGATGAAATTCCCGTTGCGCTGCGGGCCGGCGAGCTCAAGCTGCCGCCGGCGATGGGCGAAATGGAACTGGGGCGTCTGCTCACTGAGCGCGCAACGGGCGACGGACGGCCGGTGAATTTCATCGGCGCCGGCGCTTATGAGCACCACATCCCCGCGCCGGTATGGGCGATCACGACGCGGGGCGAGTTCTATTCGGCGTACACGCCGTATCAAGCCGAAGCCAGCCAAGGCACTTTGCAATTAATCTACGAATATCAATCGATGATGTGCGCGCTCACGGGCATGGAAGTATCGAATGCCTCTCTTTATGACGGCGCGTCGGCTCTCGCGGAGGCCTGTCTCATGGCGGTGCGCGCCAATCGTGGCTCGATCTCGCGGCGTATTCTGCTGCCGCGCTCCCTTAATCCCACCTACGCCCAAGTGGCGCTGGCGATCGCCGGCAATCAGGGAATCGTTTTTGAATCGGTTGATTTCGATCGCTCGGCGGGGCGCACGCTGCTCGAGTCCCTGCAACCCTACACCGGGCAGGATGTCACCGCCTTGGTCATTCAGCAGCCGAATTTCTTCGGAAGCCTGGAAGAAGCGGATGAACTCACGGACTGGGCTCATCAGAACAAAATTCTGGTAATTGCAGTGGTCAATCCCATTTCGTTGGCGGTGCTTAAAGCGCCGGGACAGTGGGGCACGCGCACCGATTCGGGCCATGGAGCCGACATCGTTTGCGGCGAAGGCCAGCCGTTGGGTGTGCCACTGGCCTCGGGCGGGCCCTACTTCGGATTCATGACCACGCGCATGCAGTATGTGCGGCAAATGCCGGGTCGTATCGTGGGACGCACCGTCGATACGGAGGGACGGCCGGGATTCAGCCTCACCTTGCAGGCGCGCGAACAGCATATACGGCGCAGCAAGGCGACTTCGAACATATGTACCAACCAGGGGCTGTTGGTCACGGCCGCGACCATTTACATGTCGTTAATGGGGGCCGCCGGCTTGCAGCAGGTCGCGGCGGCGAGCTTGCAGCGCACGGCTGATTTGGTCGCGCGCTTAAGCGCGATCGCGGGAGTGAAGGTGGCCTTTACGGCCGCGCGGTTTCACGAGGCGGTGCTGTTGCTGGATCGGCCGGTGGCGCTGGTGCTCAGCGCATTGGCGCGGCGCGGCATCTTGGGGGGGCTCGATCTCTCCGATCGGTACCCGGAACTCGGCCACGCACTCCTGGTGTGCGCCACCGAAACCAAGCTCGACGTCGATATCGATGCGTATGCAGCCGCGCTCGCCGAAGTCATGCAGACCGCGCGCGCGGCCGCTTGAGCAGGCAAGGGATTGAGGAGTTCACCATGGCTGATTTACCTGCAAGAGAACCGCTGATATTCGAACTCGGCAAGCCGGGTCGGCAGGCGGGCACGCAGTTTCCGCCACGAGCGGCGGGGTCCGCGGAGATTCCCGCGCATTTGCGCCGCGCAGTGCCGCCGGCGTTGCCCGAAGTGTCTGAGCTGCAGGTGGTGCGCCATTTCACGCGCCTCTCTCAGATGAACTTCTCGATCGATACGCATTTCTATCCGCTCGGCTCCTGCACGATGAAATACAACCCGAAGGCATGCAACAGCTTCGCGATGCTGCCGGAATTTCTGGGGCTGCATCCGCTCGGGCCGGAGCCGCAAGGCTTCATGGCCTGCATGTATGAGTTGCAGGAGATGCTGCAGGAAATCACCGGCATGCAGGCCGTCAGCCTCACTCCCATGGCGGGTGCGCAGGGCGAGTTTGCCGGAGTTGCCATGATTCGCGCCTACCACCGGGCGCGAAACGACCTAGGCCGCACCGAAATCATCGTGCCACAGGCCGCGCACGGCACCAATCCCGCCACTGCCGCCATGTGCGGCTGCAGCGTCAAGGAAATCCCGTGCGATGCGAACGGCGACGTGGACATCGAAGCGTTGCGGGCGGCGGTGGGCCCTGCGACCGCGGGCATCATGTTGACGAACCCGTCAACTCTGGGCGTGTTCGAACACAAAATTGCCGAGGTTGCGAGCATCGTGCACGAAGCCGGCGGACTCCTGTACTACGACGGTGCCAATCTCAACGCCATTCTCGGCAAGGTGCGGCCCGGCGACATGGGATTCGACGTTATTCACATGAATTTGCACAAGACGTTTTCCACGCCGCACGGCGGCGGCGGCCCCGGGTCGGGAGCGGTCGGCGTCGGCGCGCGCCTACGGCCGTTTTTGCCGATCCCCATCGTCGGCAGGGACGGGGGGCGATACCGCTGGCTGACGGAGCGTGATTTGCCGCAGTCCATCGGCCGCCTGTCCGGCTTCATGGGCAATGCCGGCGTGAATCTGCGCGCTTATGTCTACATGCGGCTGTTGGGCCGTGAAGGCATGGTGCGGGTCGCAGAATTCGCCGCTCTCAATGCCAACTATCTGATGAAGCGGCTGCAGGCGGCGGGATACGAAGCGGCTTATCCCACGCGCCGTGCCAGCCACGAATTCATCATTACGTTAAAGCGCGAGAACCGCCTCTACGGCGTAACGGCCATGGATGTCGCGAAACGCCTGCTCGATTATGGCTTTCATGCGCCGACCACGTACTTCCCGTTGCTGGTGCCCGAATGCCTGTTAATAGAACCCACGGAGACCGAGGCCAAGGAAGACCTCGACCGCTTTTGCGAGGCCATGATCGCAATCCGGCGCGAAATGGAGCATGAGTCCGAGAAACTCGCCGCCGCCCCGCATACAATGCCGGTGCGGCGGCTCGACGACGTGCGCGCAGCTAAACAGTTGGATTTGGCATGGAAACCCGCCGCATGAATGAGCGATAGACACAAACCGAACGGAATCACCCGGCTGCTGCGCGCCTTCGGCTACTCCTTTCAGGGATTTCGCTACGCGTGGGCCGAAGAGGCGGCGTTTCGCCAGGAGGTGACGCTGTCGCTGCTGGTCATTCCGGTGGGCTTGTATCTTGGACGTTCGGGCGTGGAGCGCGCCCTGCTGGTGAGCCCGATGCTGCTGATCCTGTTGGTCGAAATCCTCAATAGCGCGATCGAAGCCGTGGTTGATCGTTCCGGCTCGGAGAGCCACCCTCTGGCCGGCATGGCCAAGGACATGGGGTCGGCCGCCGTCATGCTGAGTTTCGCGTTGTTAGGAACCGTATGGCTCCTGGTCTTGTCCGACCACGGGCACTTGAACACATTCTCACCCTAGGATTGGCATGCCCCGTAATG
>JBDUBO010000121.1:0-10901 GCA_040004115.1 Gammaproteobacteria bacterium
CGGCGGCCGGCGTACTGGGGGCCGGCCTACCGGCTCCCAACAAGTAAATGGTGGGCGGCGCAGCCTTGCTTTGGAACAACGACCCCGTGCATGACGCGGTGCATGCGGCCAGAAGCAGCGGAGCGATATTCCTCAGGCGAGTCACTTCGCCACCTCGACGCCTCGGTAATTAGGTTCATAGATGAGCTGTGACGGGTTCTGCTTCAAGCTGCGCGACAAATCGCGAAAGTCACGCGCGGCCTGCCGGCTTTCACGCAGCAACTGTTCGAGCTCCGGCAGGCTTTGATGCGTGAAACGCGACAGGCCTGGCTCGTTGTCGGCCACGAAGTGCTCCAACAGGTCCGAGGTCTTTGCGAGATTATCCGAGACATGGCGGACGTTCGTCATGGCGGATTCTATTCCGGGTCCGGCACGCTTCTCGATGCCGCGCAGGTCGGCGGCGGCTCCCTGCACTTCCTGGACGGTGCGGCGGGTATCAGAAACCAGCTCCTGCACTTCGCGCACCGTGTCGGGCAGCCGTTCGCTGGCGGCCCGCGCATTGTCGAGTGTGGCTCTGAATGAGCGGACGTTCTCGTCGCTGAACACCTGATTGACGCGGTCGGCCAGTTCCACCAGGTGCGTGGTCAGTGCCGGCAGGCTGCTCAGCAACACGTCGAAGTCCGAGGGTACGGAGGGAATGACGGGATAATGCAGGCCCTCGGCCAGCACACCCGGCACGTTCACCCTGCGATTCTGCTCCAAATCGATGAACAACAGTCCGGTAATGCCCTGCAGACTCAAGGATGCCTGGGTGCGTCCATCGATGGGGGCGCCGCCCTCGATATCCGCGATGACGAGCACTCGATTGCGTTGCTGCGGATCTATCATTATGCGGTACACCTTGCCCACGTCGACGCCGAGGTAGCGCACCGGGCCGCCCTGGGTCAGACCGCTGACGGAGCCCGGAAAATAGATCTCGTAGCGCAGATAGATGCGCTTGTCTTGGCTGTTCGTGTACCAAAGCACAAAAGACACGGCCATGGCGATGACCAGCAGGACGAAGGCGCCGACCGCAAAGTAATTGGCGTCCCTATCCATGCGCGTCCTGGGCCGGCGGCGGCGCGGCGGCGCGCGCGCGTGGCCCGTGGAAATATTCGTGTATCCACGGCGTCTCATTCCGCAACAAGCCGTCTAGGGTGCCGGTGATCATGCGCCCATCGACGATCACCCCAACCCGGCTGCAGGTTCGAAACAAGGTGTCCAAATCGTGAGTAATCATGACCACGGTGAGCCGCAGTTGGGAATGAAGGTACAACAGTAGCTCATCGAAGGCCGCTGCGGAAATGGGATCGAGGCCGGCAGTAGGCTCGTCCAAGAACAAGAGCTTTGGTTCGAGAGCCAGCGCCCGCGCCAGTGCTGCACGCTTGACCATGCCCCCGGACAATTGCGACGGATATTTCTTGCCGTCATCCCGTTCCAGCCCCACCAGCGCCAAATTCAAATCCGCCAGTTCATCCAGAGTCTTGTCCGAGGCCGGATAGTACTCGCGCAGCGGCAATTGAATGTTCTGCGCAATGGTCAACGACGAGATCAGGGCGCCGTTTTGAAACGTCACGCCGTAGCTGCGTACCAGCGCACTGCGATCGACTGCGGCCAGCTGCTGCACGTCCTTGCCATACATCTCGACCGTGCCGCCGTCGGGCGCGCGCAGTCCCAGTATTGTGCGCAGCAATACCGACTTGCCGGTTCCCGATCCGCCGACAACGCCGAAGATCTCGTTCGGCGACACGTCCATGTCAAGCCCGTTGTGCACCACTTGCGTGCCGAAGCGACTGACGAGACCGCGCACGCGAACCACCGGCTCGCCGGCGACTGCGGATGCGTTTGCGGGAGCAGCCATCAGAAACCTATCTGCACGAACAGAATGGCGAACAGAGCGTCCGCCAGAATGACCAGAAATATGGACTGCACCACCGCCACCGTGGTCAGGCGACCGAGTTCGCGTGCGGAATCGCGTACCTGCATGCCGCGGTAGGTCCCGACCGTGGCGATCAACAGGGCGAATACCGGCGCCTTGATCAGTCCCGACCAGAAAGTAGTGGGCGACAGCGACTCGCGCAGCCGGCTGATGAACTGCGGCAGGGGGATGTGTAAATTCAGCAGCGACAGCAGACCGCCGCCCGCCAATCCCATGGCGTCCGCAATGACGGTGAGCAGAGGCAGCGCAATGATGAGCGCGAGCACTCGAGGCACGACCAGGAGTTCCACAGGATTCATCCCCATGGCGCGCAAGGCGTCCGTCTCCTCGTTGAGCTGCATCACGCCGATTTCCGCGGCAAAGGCGCTGCCGGAGCGCCCGGCGACGATAATGGCGGTCAACAGCACGCCCATTTCGCGCAGCACGGAAATTGTGACAAGATCCACCACGAAAATATCGGCACCGAAGCGGCTCAGCTGTTGCGCACCCAAGTAGGCCACGATCACGCTGATCAGAAAGGCGATGAGCGATACGATGGGAATAGCGGTGATGCCGGTCTCATAGATGTGCCGCGCCAACGACGACGGACGCAGTGCGCGCGGCCGGGAAAACATCTCTTGGAACACAGTGACCATGCGGCCGAAGAAGCCGATAACGGCGTGCGCTTCGCTCCCCTGCAGAACGGCCCAACGCCCCACATGGCCGACCGAGCTTCGCAAGCTCGCAGAAGCTGGGATCGGCCCCGGCGAAGGGCGTCCCGATTGGAGTTTTTGCAGCAGCCCCAAATAGTGGGGTGGATCGCCCGTGTGGCTGATCGCAAGGCGCGGCGCGCCAACATCCGCCAAGTGCAGCAGCAATGCCCATACCGGACCGATACCGGGGTGTTCGGCGCTCGACCAATCGCAGACCAAAGTGCCGTGCAATCCGCCGGGAATGCTCCCGAGCTGAGCCTCGATTTGCGCCAACGCCGCCAAGGACCAATCGCCGCCCAAGTGCAACCGCCAGTCGTCGCCTTCTCCTTCGAGCTTGAGGACGGTCATACTTGGACTCATCGCTATATGCTAGCAGGCAAAGTGCCGGCGCTTTCCGTAAGTTCGAGGACATGATGCACAGCGATCCGCTGCTACAGATCCTGATCCTGCTCACCGCTTCTGTGTGCGTGGTCGCGGGAGTGCGCAAGCTCAAATTACCTGCGATTCTCGGCTATCTTGCGGTCGGCATGCTGCTCGGACCGCATGCCTTTGCGTTGGCCCAGAACAGTGAGACCACGCAGCTGCTGGCGGACTTCGGGGTGGTGTTTCTGGTGTTCACTCTGGGGCTGGAGTTCTCCCTGCCGCGCTTGGTGGCGATGCGCTGGGAGGTGCTCGGCGTCGGCGGCGCGCAAGTGCTGATCACCACCGCCATCGTGGCCATGGCCTTGGCCCTGATCTTCGATGTGATTCCCGCCGTGGCAGTGGTGATCGGCGGCGCCGTGGCCATGTCCTCGACGGCCATCATTATTTCGCAGCTCACCGAGCAGTCGGAGAATAATCGTACCCATGGACGCCTGGCGGTGGCGATTTGCCTGTTTCAGGATCTGAGCTTTCCCCTGTTTCTGGCCCTGGTTTCAGTACTGACCGGCGGCGGCGCGACCGCCGATGCCGCGCATATCGGCGGCGCCATCGGCATCGCCATTCTCGCCCTGCTGTTGGTGCTCGCCACCGGGCGCTGGCTGCTGCGGCCGCTCTTTCTCATCATCGCCTCGGTGCGCTCCGCGGAGTTATTTTCATTGGCGGTGTTGCTGGCGGTGCTGGCCTCGGCCTGGGCGACCCATGCCGTGGGGCTATCGCTCGCGCTCGGCGCGTTTCTCGCCGGCATGATGCTCGCGGAAACGGAATTCAAACACCAGATCGAGGCCACGATCCGCTCGTATCGGGAAGTGTTGCTGGGCCTGTTCTTCATCACCGTTGGCATGCTGCTCGATGTCGGGCTGCTGCTGCGGCACTTTGCTCTGGTGGCCGCGATTCTTGCCGGCATGTTGCTGATCAAGGCTGCGGTGGTCACCGTGGTCACAAGACCAGCAACCAAGAGCTGGTTCAAGTCCTTGCGCACGGGCGTTGTGGTCAGCCAAGGCGGGGAGTTCGGCTTCGCGCTGCTGATCCTGGTATTGAGGCACGAATTGCTCGATCCCAGCGTGGTACAGCCTCTGCTCGCGGCCATTGTGCTGAGCATGGTCCTGTCGCCCCTGCTCATCCGCCACAACCGGCGTATCACTCGAGCGCTGCTCGGCGAATCCGGGCCGCAGCACAGCGAAGCTATGCGCGAAACTGCGGCAACTCTCGCCGTTGCCGAGCGCGATCACGTGGTCATCTGCGGATTTGGGCGCGTCGGGCAGAACATCGCGCGGGTATTGGAGCAGACGGGCTTCGAATACATCGCGCTGGACCTCGACGCCTATCGTATCCGCGCCGGCAGGCAGGCCGGCGACCCAGTCATCTATGGCGATGCAGGCGAGATCAAGATGCTGGAAAATGTGGGCTTGGCGCGCGCCAGCTGCGTGGTGATCACCTTTGCCAATCCGGAGGTGGCGCTGCGCATCCTACGGGGTGTTCGCCAGCTGCGCGCCGATGTGCCGATTCTGGTGCGTACCCAGGACGACACCGGGCTCGAGCAATTGCAGTCGGCCGGTGCGACCGAAGTGGTGCCGGAGACATTCGAGGCCAGCCTGATGCTGCTGTCGCATCTCTTGCTGTTGCTCAAGCTGCCGGTGCCGCGGGTAATCCGCACCATAAACGACATTCGCACCACCCGCTACGGCATGCTGCGCCAGTACTTTCGAGCCGCGGATGCCGAGCACCTCGACGACAGCCACGCCTTTCGCGAGGAATTGCACAGCGTCATTCTGCCGCCGCACGCCTGGGCGGTCGGGCGCAGCATTGCCGACCTCGCCGCGCGCGGCTCACGCGCGTCGGTGAGCGCGGTGCGCCGCGAGGGCATCGTCGGACGCGAACCCAGCCCCGATACCGTGCTCAAGGAGGGAGATGTGGTGGTCGTGTGCGGCACCCCGGAGGCCGTGGAACACGCCGAAACCCTGCTCCTGATGGGGTAAAAAAGCTCTTTACAGGGATGCCGGAACCGTCGCATAGTAGCGGTGCTGTTCAAGGGCAAACCCGCCGAAAGGTGGGGACGCAAAACCACCGGTCTAAGGGGCTTCCTCTAGAGGAAGCCTGACGATAGCGGGGTCGCCAGTTAGCTAGAGTGCTTTATGCACGCCGAAACCGTCCGGTTTTGTGTCCCCCTGACAGTACGCGTTTTTTGGATGGTTTTTGTCTTCCGGGGGGAAGCTCATGGTCAGTAAAGTCACTCGTTCGCAGAGCGCGGATTCTTCGGGTATTTATCGCCGGCCGAAGATGGTCCTCAAGGTCAAACGTTTCGAGGATATTCCCATCATCCTCGGCAAGAACAAGAGCTATCCCACGCCGGTTCGCATCGTAGGCGCCGACTATTCGCAAACCCGCTGCGTGGGCGGCGACGGCGGCACCACGGTCGATACCGGCGGCCTCGACAAAATCCTCGAATTCGGCGAGACCTATGTCAGGGCACAGGCGGGGGTGCGCGTGGGCACACTGGTGCGTGCACTGACCGAGCGCGGCATGGAACTGCCCCTGACCCCGGAAATCGGCCAGATTTCCCTGGGTGCCGTGGCCGTCAGCACCTTGCCGCAGGCCTCGTACGGCCAAGGCATGGCGCAATTGTCTTCGTGCGTCACGGAGATCAAGTTGATTACGCCGCAGGGCAAACAAATGATTGTCACGGAGCGCGAGCGCGATCTGATGCGCGTGCTGCGTTCTAGCTTCGGCTTGCTTGGCGTGGTGCACGAAGTGGTGCTTAGCGTGCGACCGCTGACGCCGGTCAAAATTGACTATCAGGTGTTGTCCCTCAAGGAATTCACCGGCCGTTTCACGTCCATCGTGCAGGCTCCCGGGGCCGTGCGGCTGCATATCTCGCCGTTCACCGACAAGATCACCGTCGAGCGCCGAACGCTCGACGAAGCGGCCTCGGTGAGCCGTTCCGGAATATGGCAGGTGCGCAATTCCGTGATGCGCAATGTGTTGCCGGCCTTCGGTTCCACCGTCGGCAGTGTCCTGGCCGCGCCCGGCCTGCGCAACGTGATGCTGTCGGGAATGCAGCGCGCGCTGCGCGCCACTTTGGATCGGGCCGCACGCGGCGTGGTTCTGTATGCCCACGAATGGATGCGCGACATGCCGGCTGAAGCGTGGAAGGCGCGCCACACCTACAGCCTGTGGGCATTTCCCCAGGCCGACTACCCAAAAATGCTGGCCGAGTACTTTAGCTTCTGCAAGGCCTACTACAAGGAGCATCGCTACCGTTCCAACGTGGTCAGCAGCGCCAGCCGCCTGCACCAGGACCGCGGCTCCCTGTTCAGCGTCAGCTATTCCGGCCCCATGTTCACCCTGGAGCCTTCGTCCTCGGGCGATTCGGGCTGGGATGACTTTCTCATCGACTTCAACGATTTCGCATCCGGCTTGGGCGGCACGCCCACGTTCAATCAAACGCGGGCGCTGCAGGTGGAGCACGTGACCAAATCCTTCGGCGAACGCGCCAAATTGTTTCGCGCGCTGCGTCAAAGGACGGATCCGCTGAATCGGCTGCGAAACAGCTACTTCGCCTACCTCTTGGGATGAGCCGGCAAAGAGGGGCGCTGCGGGCGGTGGCCGCCCGCCTACAGGCCGGAGACGATCTTCGCCTTGATCGACTCGTACTCGGAGTCGCTGATGAGCTTGGCATCGAGCATCTCGCGCGCTTGCCGCAGGCGTCGCGCAGGTTCTGATTCCGCGGCGGCCGTTGCCGCGGCGGCCACTTCCGTGCCGGCGTAGGAACTTTGAGCGCCGAATTGCATGCCGCCGGACTTGGCGCGCAACTCCTCGAGCTCCCGGATACGGCGCTTCTCGCGCCAGACCTGGTCATGCTGTTGGCAGATGCGATACATGGCCTGCGCCTGATTCTTGCGCAATCCCGCGAAGGTCCAAATCCGATTCACCTCGGCTCCGATATTGAGGTCAGAGCTGCTCTGCGCGACCAAGGTGAGATCGGCGGAGAGAATTCCGGCGCTGATGCGAGTTTCTTTCAGGTCCTGCCAACGAATGTCGGCCGACTCATAGCCGCCGAGCAGGCGCCGCTTGAGCGTGATGAAGCGCCCGCTGGTGGCACCGATGCAGGCGCGGCGGTGCGTCAGTGCGAACAAGCGGTGTTGCACCGCCCATGCTTCCAAAGTCTCTCCGGCCGTGAGCAGCCCGCGCAATAGCGCGAGCGCCGCTTCGAGGCTCGGCTCCTGGGAATTCTCTTGGGCGGGATCGGACATCAAGCCTTCTCCTGCAAATGCGCCTCGACGAACCAGAGGTATTTGTCGATGTCGCGGGAAATTCCGGTGAACAGGTCGGCTGTATTTGCGTCGCCCAGCTTGGCTGTGTCGTCGATGGCCGCCCGCACCGCCTTGCCGAACATCGACAGCTGCGTCGACAAATAGAATAGATGATCCTTGCCGGCCGTGATGCTCAAGGGATAATTCTTCAGCTTGCTGCGCTTGGCGGCAACGGCCACGGTGCCTTCCGCGGTACCTCCCAAGGCGGTGACCCGCTCCGCGATTTCATCGATTTGTTCCAGCGTCAGATCCGAAATCTTGTCGAACAATTCGTGCAAAGCGATGAAATTCGGACCCTTGACGTTCCAGTGCGCCTGCTTGACCTGGCTCTGCAAATCGATGGCATCGGCCAATCGATCGTTCAATATCGAAATGACATTGCGGCGGACTTTCTCGGACAGGTCAAGCTTGGTTTTGTACATCGGCGCTCCTTCGAGATATCGAGTTCGAACTCAAGGTGCTATTTTGCACCGCTTAGTCGTGAATCCCAAGGAAGAAGGTGATGTCGGGAGCGGTGTTGACGGCAATGTCTTCGGCAAATCCCACATTCACGCGCCATCGGCCCCGCAAGGCGCGGACCGCGCCAAGGGTGAGCTGCAAGCTGGACCCGAGAAAGCGCAGGTCGCTGCCGGCAACGTGACCCGTTTGCCCATCGAGTTGCGCACGCAGCGACCAGGAGGGACCGACGGTGCGGGTGGCGGCAAAGCGCCCGAACACCGAGTCGCGGTGGGCCGCGCCGGCAAAGATTTCGTCGCCGAAGGGCTGCGCAACCCCGAATTCGCCGGCCAGTTGCCATTTCGGCCAGCGCAACGCGCCATGCACCCATAAGGCACCGTCCCAGGCACCGTCGCTGGTGAGGTCCGCCACTTTTCCCGTGGGTGCCTTGAGGCCTCCCCATACAGACAGGCTGCGCCGCGCGTCGTCGACCGCGTACCAACCCGCGTCGGCTGCGAGGTCTCCGACACTGGTTTGCGAATGATTGAGGTCGACACCGGCGAGGCCCGAATAGGAATAATCGAGCCGCCGCTTGGGATAGTAAGGCCGGTCGCCCCGATTAAATCCGAAGGCCTGGTGCCAGACGGCGATGACGGAATCGAAAATTCCGCCACTATCGTGGATGACGGGCACCGACAGGCGATAACGCCAATTCGATGCCAGCGAATTCTCATAGGTGAGATCGAGTGCGGTGCTCTCGCCGTCGATGAACAAGGTTTCATGCGATCTGTTTTCCACATTGAGCGTGTTGCTGACGAGCACAGTGGCGGATACCGTCGCCTCGGCGTCGCGCCGCGCATCGCTCGGCAGCGGCAAGTAAAAGCCACGCAACAGAGGATTTTGGTCTCGGGTCGCAAAGAACTCCTCGGCCCGCGCTTGCCCAAAGGTGACCATCAAAACCGCGGCCGCGGCCGGGCACGAGCCCTGCGGGGCGCCGAGCATGCCCTGTCAGATCTCGGTGCGGCGCATGCGCAGTTGAATGGCGCAGACAATGAGTACGACGCCGATCGCGACGCCGATCCAGGTCTCCATGCTGGATAAGAAGCCGCCGATATTGAGGAAACTCCAAATGCTGGACGGGGTTCTGATGACGTCCTTGTCGATCACGGTGGTGACCCAGGCGCCACTGCCGGGATTGGCGTTGAACGCTTCGACCGGCGGGGTCAACCGCCCGGCCAGGATGTTCGCTATCACATGAGTGCCCACGAACAGACGTTCGGCCAGTATCAACGCGAGCGGCGGCAGGACGGCCCAGAGCATGACAGCGCGCTTGGCCCAAGCGGATACCACCAGAAGATAGGCGCTCACCGGCAGGAACCAGACTGCGGCGACGAAGATGAGGTACAGCCATAAACCCTGCAACTGCAGCCAGGCGTCACCGTGCCAGAGCGCGCCGCCGATGAAGGAACTGGCGCGCACTGAAATGATGAACGCCATCAGCAGTGTGGTCAGGTCGGCGGTCACCGCATACACCAGAGGTATGACGATGAGCGCAATGGCGAGCTTGGACAGGACGGTGGCCGCATCGGAGATGGGCAGGGACTTCCAGAACAGTACACTGCGGTCCTTGCGATCGGCAAACAGACAATCCAGCAGGTACCAAGTGGAATAGATGGCCATCACGGCGAAAAAGATCAACCCGATGACTCCGAGGAAAGCTTGGCCGACGGCTTGGCTCGGAATTTGCGCCGGCAACGATATCAACTCTATCTTGCTGAACAACGCGGCGAGGAGCAGGAATCCACCTAACACCGCCGGAAACAGCCAGATTGCGCGGTTTTCCCAAAATTCACGGCGAATCAGCCAGCTGTAGGTTTTCACGCGGCGGCTCCCGACAACTTGGCGACGAATAGATCGGCAATGCTCGGCGTGTGCACCTCGCCGAGGGCTGCGAGTTTGTCGAGATCGGGATGTTCGAAGTACATCACCACTTTGCCGAGCATGCGTCGTTCGTAGAATGGCTGCATGGCGCGCGCAGCGTCGACGGTGTCGGCCGCAACCGCGATTGCGGCGTAGCGTGAGGCTATGTCGTCGAGCGAGGAGTCGAGGACGATGCGCCCCCGGTCGATGAATAATACATCGGTGAGCAAATTTTCCACTTCTTCCACTTGGTGCGTGGTGATCAATATGGTTCGCGTCTCGTCCATGTAGTCGTTCACCAGCGCATCGTAGAATGCGCTGCGGGCGAGAATATCCAACCCCAAGGTCGGCTCATCGAGCACCAGCAGCTTGGCATCGATGGCCATGGTCAGCGCCAAGTGCACCTGGGTTTTCATGCCCTTGGACAGCTCGCGCATGCGGCGACGGCCCGTGATTTGCGTTTTGGCCAGCAGTTCCTGGGCCCGGTTGCGGCGAAATTTCGGATGCACGCCGGCGACGAAGTCGATGGCATTGTCGACGCGCAGCCATGAAGGCAGCACTGCAACGTCGGCGATGAAACAGGCGTCGAACATGAGTTGGGTGCGTTCGCGAAAGGGCTCGTGCCCCAATACCGACAGCTGACCCTCATAGGCGGTCAGGCCGAGAATGGCGCGCAGGGCGCTGGTCTTGCCGGCGCCGTTCGGGCCGATAAGCCCGACGATGCGGCCGGCCTCCACGTTAAAGGTGGCGTGATCGAGTGCGGTGTGCGCCCCATATTTTTTGGTCAGATCTCGAGCTTCGATGAGCGGCGGCATGATGGGCCTCATTCTTCTTTGGCGTCGCTGCCGCGGGGCGGCGGCGCCGGGTGGGTAAGCGCCGGTGTTTGCGCAAACAGTTCTTGCGCGGAGAATCCGAGCCTGTTGATGACCGCCAGAATCTGCGGCCATTCCTCGTGCAGGAATCGGTCGCGTTCTCCGGCCAGCAGCAACCGCTGGGCACCTTCGCTCACATACATGCCCCGACCGCGACGTTTCTCGACCAGATGCTCGTCCACCAGCTGCTGATACCCCTTCAATACCGTCAGGGGATTGAGCCGGTAATCGGCAGCGACTGCCCGCACGGAGGGCAACGGGTCGCCCTCCTTCAGCGCGCCCTCGAGAATGAGGG
>JBDUBO010000122.1:0-10891 GCA_040004115.1 Gammaproteobacteria bacterium
CGCCTGAGCGCCAGCGACAAGAGCCTGCACACCAAGGACTTCGTCAAGGCGGCGCAGGCCGACGGTTTCAAATACGCGGTGCGGCTCGATAAGAAGGCCGATGTGCCGCGCGTCATCGACGAGTTCATCCGCTTCGACGGCGCCGCCTTCCTCGAGGTCATGATCGATCCGGATGCGGGTGTGTACCCCATGGTCGGCCCCGGTCAGGCGTATGCCGACATGATCACCGGCGAGCACATTCCCTCGCGCACGCGGGTGGAAATCAAGACCCCGGACGCGTCGGAGATGTTCTAGCCAGTCGCTACCAAACGCCGGTGTTCGACATCGTCGCCCACGGCTCGGCCGGCGGCAGGGCCGGCCCCTTTTGTAGCAATTCGACCGAAATGTTATCCGGTGAGCGCACGAAGGCCATGTGGCCGTCGCGTGGCGGCCGGTTGATGATGACGCCGTGCTCCGTCAGGCGCCGGCATGCCGCGTAGATGTCGTCGACGGCATATGCCAGATGCCCGAAGTTGCGGCCGCCGGGATACGGCTCCGGGTCCCAATTGTGGGTGAGTTCAACCTGCGCGTCTTCATCGCCGGGCGCAGCCAGGAACACCAGCGTGAAGCGGCCTTTCTCGAAGTCGCGGCGCGATAATTCGCTGAGGCCGAGCGCGTCGCGATAAAAGCGCAGCGATCGCTCGATATCCGTCACGCGTACCATGGTGTGCAAATATTTCATTGGTCCGATCCTCGTAGGTGGGACAAATTTGGAGGATGCGATGCATAAAAGCAAACTGGCGGGTTTCATCATCGATTGCCAAACAACCGATCTGCCCGGCGCCGCAGATTTTTGGAGCGGCGCACTCGGCATGCCCGTGCGCGAACTGCCGCCCGAGGAGGCCGCCTTGTACAAGCGGCTCGAAGATGCTCAGCACGGACTGAATATCGAAGTGCAGATCGTGAACCACCCGAGCCGCGTGCATCTGGATATAGAAACCGACGATATCGAGGCTGAGGTTCGACGGTTGGAGAAGTTAGGCGCACGGCGAATCCAAGCCGTGCATACCTGGTGGGTGATGGAAGCGCCGACGGGGCAGCGATTTTGCGTTGTGAATGCAGCGTCGACTTCGTTTGCCGAAACGGCGTCGCAGTGGCCGTGAGGCGGCTTTTCGCCGACGCAGCGGCTGCGTTGCTGCGCGTCTGATTGTTGCTTACCTGTCACAAATTGGCGACAAATTTGACATAGTGCAGCAACATTCCAGCAATGCGCTATAACCGTTGGATTTATCTAAATTATCTGGTATTATAGCCTCGTCGACGCAGCGTGTATTCTCGACCAGCGTTACTTAGTTGCAACACTGGACTGATACAAACAAGGTTGAACGTAATGGCAGTATGCCGCGTACGTATCTTCCATTGACGGACGTGTCGGGTCTTTACCTAGCACCAGTTCCACTCGAATTCCCCGGCAAGTCCGGGGATTCTTTTATCAGGCCCTCCTCGAGCCGCATGTGAAATAGATTAGAGTTTGTGCGCGTGAAGAGCCTGCTCCGTTCTCTGTATTTCCAGGTGGTTATCGCCATTGTGTTGGGCGTGCTGTTGGGCACGTTCTATCCGGAAATCGGCGCGGCCATGAAACCCCTGGGCGACGGTTTCATCAAGCTCATCAAGATGTTGATTGCACCGGTGATTTTCTGCACGGTGGTGACGGGCATCGCCGGCGTCGAGGATGTAAAAAAAGTCGGCAAGACCGGCGGCCTGGCATTGCTCTATTTCGAGCTGATGAGCACCATCGCTCTGATCGTGGGCCTGGTGGTGATCAATATTCTGCGGCCGGGCGACGGCATGAATGTCGATCCGCACACGCTCGATACGGCGTCTTTGGCGACTTACGCCGATCCGAAAAAATTGCAGTCGATAAGCGCATTCCTCCTAGACGTCATTCCCACGACGGCGGTCGGTGCGTTTGCCGAGGGGGAGATTCTTCAGGTTCTGCTGTTCGCCGTGCTGTTCGGTTTCGCGCTGCAGCGCCTGGGGTCGCGCGGCGTTCCTATGCTGGGCTTCATCGAAGGCATGTCGCAGGCGCTGTTCGGCATCGTCGGGATCGTCATGAGGCTGGCGCCCGTGGGCGCGTTCGGCGCCATGGCGTTTACCATCGGCAAGTACGGATTCAGCTCGTTGCTGTCGCTCGGCTTTCTGATGGCCTGCTTCTATGCGACCTGCCTGGTCTTCATCTTCGGTGTGCTCGGGGTGGTGGCGCGTCTGCACGGCTTCAGCATATGGCGCTTCGTCAAGTACATTCGCGACGAACTGTTCATTGTCCTCGGCACCTCGTCCTCGGAATCAGTGCTGCCGCGCTTGATTACCAAGCTGCAAAAGCTCGGCGCAGGAAAATCCGTGGTCGGATTGGTGATCCCTGCGGGTTATTCGTTCAATCTCGACGGCACTGCGATTTATTTGACGATGGCGACACTGTTCATCGCACAGGCCACGAACACGCCGATGAGCCTTCCGCAGCAACTCACGCTTCTGGCGGTGCTGCTGCTGACCTCAAAAGGGGCCGCCGGAGTCACGGGCAGCGGCTTCATCGTGTTGGCCGCGACGCTGTCCTCCGTGGGTACGTTGCCGGTGGCCGGCCTCGCGCTCATCCTCGGCATCGATCGATTCATGTCGGAAGCGCGCGCGCTCACCAATGTAATCGGCAACGGCGTTGCAACTCTGGTCATTGCAAAATGGACCGGGGAGTTGGATGTGGTCACAATGCGCAGTGAGCTCAATCGAAAGGATTGTTGATGCATATCAGTGACGGGTTTACGGGCGCGATCGGCGATACCCCGCTGATTCGTTTGCGCGGCGTGAGCGAAGAGACCGGCTGCGAGATACTCGGCAAGGCTGAATTCATGAATCCGGGAGGTTCGGTCAAAGATCGAGCGGCCAAATGGATTGTCTTGGACGCCGAGCGGCGTGGGCTGTTGAAGCCGGGCGGTACCGTGGTCGAGGGCACCGCCGGCAACACCGGAATCGGCCTCGCGCATGTATGCAACGCGCGCGGCTATCGATGTGTGATCGTGATGCCCGACAATCAGGCGGCCGAGAAGTACCAGATCATCGAAGCGCTGGGGGCGCAATTGCGCAAGGTGCCGGCCGTGCCCTACAGCAACCCGAACCAATACCAAAAGGTGGCGGGACGTCTATCGCAGGAACTGCCCGGCGCGATTTGGGCCAATCAGTTCGACAACACCGCGAATCGCGACGCCCACTTCGAATCGACGGGGCCCGAGATCTGGCGCGATACGGACGGCAAGATCGACGCCTTCTGCGCCGCCACCGGCACCGGCGGCACGCTGGCGGGAATTGCGCGCTACCTGAAATCGAAATCAGACGCCATTCGCATCGTCCTCGTGGACCCACCCGGCAGCGCGCTGTATGAATACATCAAGGACGGCGAATTGAAAACCGACGGCGGCTCGTCCATCACCGAGGGCATCGGCACGGGGCGGGTGACCGCCAATCTCGAGGGCGCGCCGATCGACGATGCGCTGCGGATCTCCGACGCCCAGACCATGCACTTCGTTTACCGGCTGTTGCGCGAAGAGGGTCTGCTGCTCGGCAGCACCGCGGGTATCAATGTGGCGGCGGCCGTCACGCTGGCCAAGCAGCTGGGTCCGGGGCATACCATCGTCACCATTCTCTGCGACGGCGGAGCGAAGTATCAATCGCGCCTGTTCAATCGGGAATGGGTGAAGGAGAAGGGCTTTCTCGAAGCCATCGATTGAAGGCGGTAAGCGCCGCGGGAGATTTAAGCCGCGCGGGATTTACGCCGTCTGAGCGAGATGGGCTGCCGCGTCGGTGCTGAACCAGGCGAGCGAGGGCTGCAGGGCGACCACGTCGCCGACCACCAGCAATGCCGGCGACGGCAACTGTGCGCCGTCCGCCGCCGCGCGAATGGTCGCGAGCGTTGCGGTAATGACGCGCTGCTGGGGCGTCGTTCCTTCGGCAATCAGGCTGGCCGGCCGCGTGGCAGGGGCACCATGCGCCAGCAACTTGGCCACGATGTGATCCAAACGCGCCAGCCCCATGTAGAACACTCCGGTGGCGCCCGGCATCGCCAGGGCGCGCCAATCCGGTTCCATGAACGACGCTTCGCCGTCGCTGCGCGCATGTCCCGTGACGAAGGTAACGCTGTGAGCGTGGTCGCGATGTGTGAGGGGAATGCCGGCATAGGCGGCGCAGCCCAAGCCGGCGGTAACGCCCGGTACCACTGAATAATCTATTTGTGCCGCCGCGAGGGCTTGCAGTTCTTCCCCGCCGCGTCCGAAAATGAATGGATCTCCACCCTTGAGGCGCACGACGCGCAGCCCTTGGCGCGCGTGCTCGATCAGCAGGGCGTTGATCTCCTCCTGCGTGCTGCCCACATTGCCGGCGGCTTTGCCCACACAGATTCGGACTGCATCGCGCCGCGCGAACTCGAGCACCGAGGCAGGCACCAGGCGATCGTACAAAATGACATCGGCATCTTGCAGGGCGCGCAGCGCCTTCAAGGTCAGCAGCTCAGGATCGCCGGGACCTGCCCCGACCAGAGTTACTTCGCCTGCGGCGCGCGGCGCCGCGGAGGTCGTTGCCAGCAGCCGCTGTGCAATGCGCTGCGCGCCCTGACTGTCGCCCTCGACAAATCGACGGCTCGCGGGCCCGTCCACCAGCGCCTCGAAAAACCGCCGCCTTGCGTCCGTGTCGCGTAGTTTCTGGCGGGCAGGTTCGCGCAGCTGCCGCAGCCACGACGCCAGCTGGCCAATTCTCGCGGGGATGAATGCTTCGAGCCGCTCGCGCAGGCGCCGCGCCAATACCGGCGATGTGCCGCCGGTCGAGATCGCCACCAGCACCGGATCACGATCGACAATCGCGGGCACTATGAAGCGCGAGGCTTCGCGGTCGTCGACGACGTTGACGGGAATGTTGCGCGCCTCGCTCAACGCAGCGATCCAACGATTCACTGCGCGCCGCGACGTCGCGACGATAACCAGCCGCACGCCGTCCAAATCCTCCGGCGCAAATTCCCGGATTGCCAGCTTGAGCTGGCCGGCGGCCGCGCGCTGTATGAGCTCGGGAGCGACTTCCGGGGCTACCAGGTTGATCAATGCGCCGGTACGCTCGAGCAGCGAGACCTTGCGCAGCGCCACGTCGCCGCCGCCGACGACGAGCACTCTCTGCCCAGCCAGATCGAAGAACACGGGGAAGTAATTCATTTGGTATAGCTCATGTTTTTGCCAATTTGGCGTCGAGGATGCAAGCCGCACTCGCGTGAGTCGCTGCGTTCCCACCACCAGCGGCCGGCGCGCTCGTCCTCGCCGGGCAGAACCGCCCGCGTACACGGCGCGCAACCGATACTGGGGAAGCCGCTGTCATGCAAGGTGTTGTAAGGCAGCCGCTTCTTGCGGATGTAGTCCCAGATTTCGTTCTCGGACCACTCGAGCAAGGGGCTTACTTTGTGGAGCCCGTACTGGCCATCCCATTCCACGGCTGCCGCCAGCGCACGGCTGGCCGATTGTCCGCGTCTGATCCCGGTGACCCAGGCACTGCGGCCGGCGATCGCGCGGCGAAACGGCTCCACCTTGCGAACCGCGCAGCAGCTGCGGCGCTGCTCGAGACCTTGGCGGAAGCCGTTGATGCCGTTCTCCCCGACCCAGCCCTCGAGGTCGGCAGTCTTGGGATAGTAGATGGTCAAGGCTCGCCCATAGCGTTGTTGCACCCGCTCAATGAGTTCGTAAGTCTCAGGATACAGCCGCCCGGTATCGATGCTGAACATGTCGATTTCCGGCACCGAGCCCCAAATGAGGTCGGTTAGGACCACAGATTCGGAGCCTAAACTATTGGCGTAACAGACATTTTTGAACTCCGCCACGGCGCTCCGGAGTTGTGCAATGCTGTCATCTGCGCGCTGGCGCAGGGCCTTGGAGAGCTCGGACACTTAGATCTCTTGGTTTCGCTTAAGGAGTCAGGCACGAAACTATAAGTTGGGCAGGATGTTCGCGAAACGAACTACGGCGCATGAGTACATGCGAATTAGTGATGACGGCTGAGCCCGCCGCTGCAGCGCATGCCTTCTTAAACTTATATCCTACGCATACAAGGATCCAGTCAACGAAAAGGCTCGCAGCTCGATGAAGTTCCAGCAATTGCGCTATCTCGTAGCCGTCCATGAGAATGGCTTGAATATCACTGCGGCCGCCCGGCAGCTGCACACTTCGCAGCCCGGAGTCAGCCGCCAGTTGAAGCTTTTGGAGGAGGAGCTCGGCTTTCAGTTATTCGAGCGCGAAGGGCGTGCCCTGACTCGCACCACCGATGCGGGCGAGGAAATCATTTCGCGTGCTGCCAGCATCCTGCGTGAAATGCAAAATATTCGCCGCACCTCCGCGGAGTTGCGCAAGGCCGACGGCGGCACACTGTCCATCGCCACCACGCATACTCAAGCGCGCTACGTGCTGCCGCAGGTGATCCGCGCCTTTCGCCTCAAGTATCCCAAGGTGCGTTTGCACCTGCATCAGGGCACGTCGGAGCAGATTGCGGAAATGGTGGCACGCGATCGGGTCGACTTCGCGATTGCCACGGGTTCGGAGGAGCAATTTCCGCATCTGGTGCGGTTGCCGGTATACCGATGGCATCGAGCGGTGGTCGTGCCGCGCGGCCATCCGCTGGCGTCGGCGGGCAGGCTAACGCTGAAGAAGCTCGCCGAACACCCGATCGTGACCTATGTATTCAGCTTCTCGGGCAGGTCCTCGCTGCCTGCCTTGTTCGAAACTGCCGGCTTGTCGCTCGATGTGGCTTTGACGGCGCGCGATTCGGACGTGATCAAGACCTATGTCCGCATCGGTTTAGGGGTGGGCATCCTGGCGCGGCTCGCCATCGATCCCGTCACCGATGCCGACTTGGTCGTGCTCGATGCGTCCCACCTGTTCGAAGGGCATACGACCTGGATCGGCTTTCGCCGCAGCGCGCTGCTGCGCGCATACATGTACGAATTCGTCGAACTACTGGCGCCTCATCTGCCCCGCAAGCTGGTGAAGGAGACCGAAAAATTGGAGACTCAGGAGGAAGTGGACCGAATTTTGAGCGATTTGCACATTCCACTGCGCGACATACCATAAGCGCATATGCAGATGACGGGATATTAGTTCCGGCCGCTGCCCCCAGCCGTTAGCCTGCCGATGCTCGCTTATTGTGCGCTCAAGGGTGGTTGACATGACCGAAGACAACGGCAGACGCGTTGGGCGCGAGTATTTCTGGTTCGCATTGGCGCTGATCGTCATATTGATGGGCTCGGCGCACGCCGCCAAGGTCAAGCTGCTGAACATATCCTACGACCCCACGCGTGAGCTGTACGAGGATTACAACAAGGCTTTCGCGGCTTATTGGTTGGCCAAGAGCGGCGACACCGTGAGCGTCAACCAAAGCCACGGCGGCTCGGGGAAGCAGGCGCGTTCGGTGATCGATGGCCTCGAGGCCGATGTGGTGACATTGGCGCTGGCCTACGACATCGATGCGCTGGCGACTCAGGCCAAACTTGTGCCCGCCGATTGGCAGTCGCGGTTGCCGAACAACAGCGCTCCCTACACCTCTACCATCGTCTTTCTGGTACGCAAGGGCAATCCGAAGGGCATACGTGATTGGAACGACCTGGTGAAGCCCGGCGTCGCCGTCATTACGCCGAGCCCGAAGACCTCGGGCGGGGCGCGCTGGAATTACCTGGCGGCGTGGGCCTATGCCCTGAAGCTGCCCGGCGGCAACGATGCCGGCGCCGAGGCCTTCGTCAAAAAGCTGTACAAGAACGTGCCGGTTCTCGATTCAGGGGCGCGCGGTTCGACCGTGACCTTCGTGGAACGGGGCATAGGCGATGTGCTGCTGGCATGGGAAAACGAGGCCTTCCTCGCCGTCAAAGAGTTGGGTCCGGACAAGTTCGACATCGTCGCACCCTCCTTGAGCATCCTGGCGGAACCGCCGGTGACCGTGGTGGACGAATACGTCGACCGGCACGGCACCCGCAAGGTCGCCGAGGAATACCTAAAGTACCTATATTCGAAGCAGGGGCAGGAAATTGCCGCAAAGCACTTCTATCGGCCGCGCGACCCCGCCGTCGCGGCCACATACGCAAAGCAATTTGCGAATATTCCGCAGCTGGTCACCATCGACAGCGTGTTTGGTGGCTGGGCGAAGGCTCAGGCCACGCACTTCGCGGATAATGGTACCTTCGATAAGATATACGGCCAGTAGCCGCGATTTGTCCTGATGAGCGCTTCAGAACAGCCGGCAATCACGCCGTCGATGGCGCCCAACTCCCTCTTCAGGACACTCATGGCAGCTCCGGCCGCGGCAGTCGAAGTCAAAACTCTCCCGTCGCCGCGGCGATCGCGCGGTGTGTTGCCGGGCTTTGGGCTCACGCTCGGCTACACGATGGTGTACCTATCGCTGCTGGTGCTGATTCCGCTCTCGGCGGTGTTCATCCGCAGCCTGGGGTTGGGCTGGGGTCACTTCTACCACGTGGTGTCGGCTCCCCGTGTGGTTGCGTCGCTGCGCCTGAGTTTCGGGGCCTCGCTGATCGCCGCTTTGATCAACGTAATCTTCGGCCTCATCGTCGCCTGGGTGCTGGTGCGCTATATCTTTCCTTTCAAGCGATTGGTTGATGCCATGGTGGACCTGCCGTTTGCGTTGCCGACAGCGGTCGCCGGCATTGCATTGACGGCGCTGTATGCACCGAACGGCTGGCTGGGGAGGTGGTTGTTGCCGCTGGGGATCAAAGTAGCCTTTACGCCGTTAGGCATAGTCGTAGCGCTGACTTTCATCGGCTTGCCGTTCGTCGTCAGGACCTTGCAGCCCGTCCTCGAGGACTTGGACAGGGAGGTGGAGCAGGCGGCGGCGACGCTGGGAGCGTCCGCGGTACAGTCGTTCGCGCGCGTTGTAATGCCGGCGCTGTGGCCGGCGCTGCTTACCGGGTTTGCGCTGGCCTTTGCGCGTGCCGTCGGCGAGTACGGCTCCGTGATATTCATCGCCGGCAACATGCCGATGAAATCCGAAATCGCGCCGCTGCTCATCGTCACCAAATTGGAGCAATACGACTATGCCGGCGCCACCGCCGTTGCCGTGGTGATGCTGGTATTGTCATTCGCACTCATGCTCGGCATCAACGCACTACAGCATTGGGCTCTGACGCGACATGGCGGCCGCTGAAACCCGCACGTCAGGACGGTCTGCCGCGCTGGGCCGCCCGCTCCTGATTGCCGTGGCGCTGCTATTCTTGGGCTTGTTCCTGGTGCTGCCGCTGCTGACCGTATTCGTGCAGGCGCTCGCCAAGGGTGCAAGCGCCTACGCGGCAGCGATCCTGGATCCCACCGCATGGGCGTCGGTCAAGCTCACGCTCACTGTCGCCGCCATCGCGGTTCCCTGCAACCTCGTATTCGGCGTGGCTGCCGCATGGGCCATCGCCAAATTCGAATTTCGCGGCAAGAGCACATTGGTCACGCTCATCGACTTGCCGTTTGCGGTGTCACCGGTCATTGCCGGATTGATGTTCATTCTGCTGTTCGGCTCGCACGGTTGGTTCGGCGAATATCTCAAGATTCATCACATTCGAGTGGTTTTTGCGGTGCCGGGAATTGTGCTGGCCACTATTTTCGTGACCTTTCCCTTCATTGCCCGCGAACTTATTCCGGTGATGCAGGCGCAGGGCAAGGATGACGAAGAAACCGCGTTGTCGCTCGGCGCGACCGGGTGGCAGACTTTTTGGCGGGTGACCTTGCCCAATATCCGCTGGGGCTTGATGTACGGCGTGCTGCTCTGCAACGCCAGAGCCATGGGTGAGTTCGGCGCCGTTTCGGTGGTTTCCGGACATATTCGGGGACTTACCAACACCATGCCCCTGCATGTCGAAATACTCTACAACGAATACAACTACACGGCGGCGTTCGCCGTGGCGTCGTTGTTGGCGTTGTTGGCGCTGTTGACCCTGGCGGGTAAGAGCTTTTTGGAATGGCGGCAACCGGAGCTGCGGCGCGCGGCGCCTCAGGAGCGGGATCGCACCCGGAGGGAAGTCACATGAGCATTGTGTTACGCGGCATCGGCAAACAATTCGGCGAATTCGCGGCCGTCAAGAACATCGATCTGGACGTGCCGACGGGGGCGCTTATCGCGCTGCTCGGGCCTTCGGGATGCGGCAAGACCACTCTGTTGCGCATCATTGCCGGACTCGAGACGCCGGACGAGGGCCAAGTACTGTTCGATGGAAGTGACGCGACCCTGTGGCCGATTCGCGATCGCAAAGTCGGCTTCGTATTCCAGCACTATGCGCTGTTCCGCCACATGTCGGTTTTCGAAAACGTCGCCTTCGGCTTGAAAGTCAAACCACGCCGCGAGCGGCCGGCCAAGGCGGAAATCCGCAAGAAGGTGCATGCGCTGCTGGAACTCGTGCAACTCGGCTGGGCGGGTGATCGCTACCCCGCGCAGCTATCCGGCGGCCAGCGGCAGCGCGTGGCGCTGGCGCGGGCTCTGGCGGTCGACCCCGACGTGCTGCTGCTGGACGAGCCCTTCGGCGCCCTCGACAGCCAGGTCCGCCATGAGCTGCGCCGCTGGCTGCGGCGCTTGCACGATGAACTGCATTTCACCAGCATTTTCGTGACGCACGATCAGCAGGAAGCCATCGAGGTGGCCGACACCATCGTGGTCTTGAATCGCGGGCGCATCGAGCAATTCGGCGTACCCAGCGAAGTCTATGACCTGCCCACATCGGCGTTCGTGCACCGCTTCTTGGGTCAGGTGAATGAGCTGCCGGTGCAATTGCGCGGCGGCCGTGCTTATTTAGGACCCATCGATATATCGTCGTCCTCGGCGATAGGTTCCGTTACCGGTTCCGTTACCGGTTCCG
>JBDUBO010000123.1:0-10838 GCA_040004115.1 Gammaproteobacteria bacterium
TGAGCACCACCCCGTCGCCGAACTTCGAATGCCGGACCCGGCTGCCCATGCGCATGTTCGGAGCGGGCGCCTCCTCAAGAGAGCTCGAACGCTTGACGAATACCGGCCTCGACACTTGCAGGCGCGGCCGTATTTCCTCCACCAAGTCGGCCGGCAGCTCGGCGATGAATCGCGATTGCTGGCCGTAGGTATCCACCCCATAGAGACGGCGCTGTTCCGCATAGGTGATATAGAGCTGCTTCATGGCTCGAGTCAGTCCGACATAGGCAAGGCGGCGTTCCTCCTCAAGGCCCGCCAAATCCGCCACCGAGCGCTGATGCGGAAACAGGCCGTCCTCCATGCCGGCCAGAAACACCACTGGAAATTCCAAACCCTTGGCCGAATGCAGGGTCATCATCTGCACGCAGTCGTCATACGGATCCGCCTGGCCCTCGCCGGACTCCAACACAGCATGGGCTAGAAAGGACTCGAGCGGCGATAGCTCGTTCTCCGCGTCGGTCTCCGGCGAAAAGCCGCGCGCCGCGCTCACGAGTTCCAGCAGGTTCTCGATCCGTCCCTCGCCCCGCTCGCCCTTCTCCTTTTTGAAATGCTCAATGAGCCCACTCATTTGGATCACATGATCGACTTGTTCATGCAGTTCCAATCCCTTAACTTCCTGCGCCAGTTTGTCGATCAGCGCCAAAAAGGCCTGCAGTGCCAGGGCCGCTCGTTGCGGCAGCGCACTCTGTATGCAGTGGAGCGCGCCCATCCACAGAGAGGTCGAGTGGGATCGCGCATAGTCGCGCACCGTGTCCATGGTTTTCGCGCCGATGCCGCGCACCGGCAGATTTACGACCCGCTCGAACGAGGTATCATCGGCCCGGCTGGCGATGAGGCGCAGGTACGCGAGAGTATCCTTGATTTCCGCACGTTCGAAGAATCGCAGTCCGCCGTACACGCGGTACGGCATGCGTGCATTGAGAAAGGCCTCTTCGAACACGCGCGATTGTGCGTTTGACCGATACAGCACCGCCGTCTCGCGACGTGCGCCGCCGTGCGCCACCCATTCGCGGATTCGGTTCACCACGAAATCAGCTTCGTCGCGCTCATTGAAGGCGGCATAAAGTTTGACGCGGTCGCCGTCCGCACCGCTGGTCCACAGCGTCTTGCCCAGCCGTCCGGAATTATTGGAGATCAGCGCATTCGCCGCCTTCAAGATGGTGCCCGTGGAGCGATAATTCTGCTCCAGTTTGTAAAGCACGGCCCGTGGAAAGTCGCGGCGAAACTGCTGCAGGTTTTCCACCCGTGCACCGCGCCAGCGGTAGATCGACTGATCATCGTCGCCCACCACGAACGGCATCCCTTCGGGGCCGGCCAGCAGCATCAGCCACTTGTACTGGATGGCATTGGTATCCTGAAACTCATCCACCAGCACATGACGAAAACGCGTGCGGTAGTGCTGCAACAGCGAGGGATCGTCACGCCACAATTCGTAGGCGCGCAGCAATAGCTCGGCGAAATCCACCACGCCGGCGCGTTGACAGGCCGCTTCGTAAGCCTGATAAATCTTGATCAATTGACGCCGGGTCGGATCACCGTCGTCCTTGATATGCTTTGACCTGTGCCCCTCATCCTTCTGTGCGTTGATGAACCACTGGATCTCGCGCGGTACCCAGCGGGTCTCATCCAGATCGAGCGCTTTCAATACCTTGCGCAATACCCGGGCCTGATCCTCGGAGTCCAGGATTTGAAAGCTTTGCGGCAGGCCTGCTTCACGCCAGTGGATGCGCAGCAGCCGATGGGCCAGACCATGGAAGGTTCCCAGCCACATCGCGACGCTTGGGCTGCCTAACAGGGTTTCGATGCGGCTGCGCATTTCAGCCGCCGCCTTATTGGTGAAGGTGACCGCCAGTATGCTGTTCGGCGAGGCGCCCTCGAGCTGGATCAGCCATGCCACCCGATGTACCAGCACACGGGTCTTGCCGCTGCCTGCGCCGGCCAGCACCAGGGCGGCTCCCAGCGGCGAGGCCACCGCCTGCCGTTGATCTTCGTTGAGCCCATCGAGAAGGTGAGATACATCCATAAGGGCGCGGATTGTACTTGAGCTGGAGGCCGGTCTGGGACTTGCGCCGAGCTCGATTAGCTTTAAGACCTTGGTGCGCGGCTTTCTTCGGCGAATTCGATCAGCGCCAGCGCCAGGGAAAGCACCACTGGGCCTGCGATGAGGCCGATGGCGCCGAATGCCGGAATACCGCCCAAAACGCCGATGAACACCGCCAGCGCGGAAATCTTCGCGCGGCCGGATATGAGCAGCGGCCGCAATACATTGTCGAGGGTGCCCACCAGCAGCACACCCCAGACGAGCAAGAAAATGCCATAGCCCCAGCGGCCATCGAAGAACAGCCAGATCACCGCCGGACCCCAGACCAGGGCCGTGCCGCCCACGGGCAGCATGGCAAGCAAGGCCGCCAGCACGCCGAATACCACCGGTGACGGCAGGCCGGCAATGGTGAAACCGATTCCTACCAAGACACCCTGAACGAAGGCCGTCACGCAGGTGCCGATAACGATGGCTCGAGTTACGCCGCCGAGTTGCCGGAACAGCCGTTCCTTGCGAATCTCATCGAGGGGGATCAAGCGCCGCGCGCGGAGCAGCATGGCATCGCCGTCGCGCAAGAAAAAGAATAATAGAAACAGCATGATCGCAAATCCAAGCAAAGAGCCTAAGGCGCCCAAGAAGAATCCGCCGCCGACACTGGCGGCGCGCTTCAGCACTTCACGTGTGCCGGCGATCAGCCAGGATTGAATCTGTTCCGCCGATATCCCCGCATGACCCTCCAACCACACGTTGACCCGGGCGATCCAAGGGAATTGCTGCAAATCCGACAGCGACCGAATGTCGAGCTCCGCTGCTGATTTCTGAACCTTCTGCAGCAGCGTGGAAATTTGGGCGACAAAATCGATGGACAGCCCACTTAAGGGCAGGAGTATCACGACGGGCGCGAACAACGTCAGCACGCCGGCCGCCGCTCCCGTGTCCCTAAAACGCCTCCGCAGCCTCAGGTTCAAGGGATGCAACAGGAATGCGAGAAAAGCGGCCCAAGTCATGGGTCCCAGGAAGGGTACGAATATCAGCAGCAAGGCGTAACCAAGAACGGCGGCTACGACGAGCGCAAAAATACGCGGATAAAAGCCCGAGGAGTCCGGCATCGCGCCATCCTAGCACTCGATCTGCCGCGGGGGACACGTGTAACATTGGACCCCTTGCGGCGCCGCCAGCGGAACAACAATGACTACTATTACTGTCAACAATCGGAACCTCAACGTCGACGCTGCACCGGATACTCCGCTGCTCTGGGTGCTGCGCGATCATCTCGGAATGACCGGAACCAAATTCGGCTGCGGCATGGCGCTGTGCGGCGCATGCACGGTGCACATCGACGGTGCGGCGACGCGTTCCTGCGTGCTGCCCTTGAGCGCTGTGGAGGGCAAGTCCATCACCACGATTGAGGGGCTGTCTATGGATCGCAGCCACGCCGTGCAGAAAGCATGGACGGAACTCGACGTGCCCCAATGCGGCTATTGTCAGTCCGGACAAATCATGTCCGCGGCGGCCTTGCTCAAGACGAACCCGAAACCCAACGACGCCGATATCGATGCGGCGATGTCCGGCAACATTTGCCGCTGCGGTACCTACCCCAGAATCCGCAAGGCAATTCACCGCGCGGCGGAATTGCTCGGGCCGGCGGCGCCGAAGTGAAAACGACGTCCGATTTGAGCCGCCGCGACTTTCTGAACGCCACTGTCAGCGTCGGCGGCGGTCTCATATTGGCGCTGACCCTGCCGGGGCCTGGAAACCGATCGAATGCCGCGGCGACTGGGAAATCAGTCGGCCAATTGAATGCTTGGCTGAAAATCGCTTCCGACAATTCCATCACCATCATCGTCGACCGCTCCGAGATGGGTCAGGGCGTGTACACGGCGTTGCCCATGTTGTTGGCCGAGGAATTGGACATCGACCTCCGCGTGATACGAATCGAGGCCGCGCCGGTGGGCGATGCCTACATCAATCCGGGCAACGGCGGCCAGGTGACCGGTACCAGCAACAGCGTGCAGGACGCATGGGAGAAGCTGCGCATAGCCGGCGCCACCGCGCGCAGCATGCTCATCTCGGCTGCCGCCAAGCGCTGGCGCATCGATCCAGCGCAATGTCATGTTGCCAACGGCACGGTGATCAACCCGCAGGGCAACGTGCTCACGTACGGTGAAGTTGCCGACGCAGCGGCAAAGGAGCCGGTTCCCAAATCGGCGAAACTAAAGCCGAAGAGTGAATTTCAGCTGATTGGCAAATCTCAGCTGCGTATCGATACTCCCAGCAAGGTCGACGGCAGCGCCGAGTTCGGACTCGACATCAAGCTGCCTGGAATGCTGCACGCCGTGCTGGCGCAAAGCCCGGTGCTGGGCGGCAAAGTGAAGACTATCGACGCAGGCGCCGCCGAGAAAATGCCGGGCGTACGTAAGGTCATGGTCGCCGCGAGCGGGGTTGTGGTAGTGGCCGACCACTTCTGGCAGGCGTTGAAGGCGCGCGAAGCGCTCGCCATCACTTGGGACGCGGGGGCCAACGTGCATCTCGACAATCCGAGTATTTACGCGCTGCTCAAAACAGCCGCCGCCGCGGGTGCCGGTTTGTCGGCGCGCAAGGACGGCGATGTGGATTCAGCGCTCAAGTCGGCGAAGCAAAGCTTAAGCGCGGCCTACTACTTGCCGCTGCTGGCGCACGCAACCATGGAGCCCATGAATTGCACGGCCGACGTCAAGCCTAATGGCTGCGATTTGTATGTCGGCACTCAAGTTCAGCAGGTCGCTCAGGTCACGGCCGCAACGGCGGCCGGGCTCGACCCTGCGCAAGTGCGGGTCTTCACGACCCTGCTCGGCGGCGGCTTCGGCCGGCGCTTGGATGTCGATTTCATCCCGGCCGCGGTCGAGGCATCCAAGGCGCTGGGCGTGCCCGTCAAAGTCATCTGGACGCGTGAAGATGACATGACCCACGACACCTATCGCCCGCCCGCGTACGAAGAGGTCAGCGGCGGGGTGGATGCCGCGGGAAAAGTCATTGCCTGGAAATTGCACATCACCAGCCCGTCCATCACCGCGCGCATGTTTCCGCCCGTCAAAGGCGTGGATGACTCCGTGATCGAGGCGGCGGTCAATAATCTCTATGACGTGCCGAATTTGTCGGTGAGCTACTCGCGCCAGGAAATCGGCATCGATGTAGGCTATATGCGCTCCGTGAGCCACGCACCGAATTGCTTCGTCATCGAGAGTTTCATGGACGAACTGGCCGCCGCCGCCGGCAAGAACCCTTACGAGTTTCGTCTGGCGCAGCTCGCGAAGAAGCCGCGGCAACGCCATGTGCTGCAACTGGCGGCGGAGCGCGCCGCATGGGGCAAGGTACCCGCCGGCCGTTTCCAAGGCATCGCGTTGATGGAAGGTTATACGACCCACTTGGCGCAAGTGGCGGAGATCTCCATCGAGCATGGGCAGGTCAAGGTACACAAGATCACCTGCGTGGTGGATTGCGGCCAGATGGTCAATCCGCGCATCGTCGAATCGCAAATCGAAAGCGGCATTATCTTCGGCCTGACGGCGGCGCTGTGGGGCGAGGTGACGCTCGAGGGCGGCCGAGTGCAGCAGACCAATTTCAACAACTACCGGCTGCTGCGCAACAATGAGACGCCCGAGCTCGAGGTGCATCTTATCGACAGCGATGCCGCGCCGGGCGGTATTGGCGAGGCTGCGGTGCCGTTGGTGGCGCCCGCCATCTGCAATGCCATATTTACGGCGACGGGCACGCGTCTGCGGGAGTTACCGATCGGTAAGCAGAAGCTCTTGAAGGCCTGAGCGGCGCGGCGAAAGGTGTGCGCAATGCCTGCGGACGTTGCCGCGGAAACGTCTCCGCCGTCAAGAATCGAATTTGAATTCGATCGAAACTCCCAATTGAACCAACAGGCGCGTGACTGCGACCGGCAAGGTGAAGTCGACCGCCGATTCTCGCTCGATTACGATGATCAGTGCCGCGTCGCCGCCTTCGGCGTGAATTCTCTGCAGAAAGACATGTTGCGCATTCAAGCGCTGGAGAAAAAGGAACAGCACGGCCTCGACGCCGCGCGACCTGAGGTCTCTGGACGCAGCTTGAAAGACCTCGGCGGGCACCGCGCCTTTGCGTGGGGGATTTTTCTCGGCCATCGCGACCAGGAAAGCTGGCTCGATCGGGTCGGGCCAAGACTCGGGGCTGACGGGGGCTAGCCAGTAAGTCTGCGTGTGCTGAGCCGCAATCCCACCTTTCGACCGCGTCGGACGCGAATCCCCGGCCCTGAAGCAGTGTTCGGGCTCGAGACCGAGGGCGGCCGTTATTTCCTGAGGGTCGATGGCTGGATGCCGGATGCGCAACGACAGTTGGACTGGCATCGGTGACGATTCCAAAGTATCTGACAGTTTACGTGCTTCCATTCGATCGATCTCCGTGCGAGTTGATCCTTAGGCTTCGAGGACGCAGGATGTTTCCGCGGCAACGTCAAATTGTCCGGGGTGCGGTCGTCACCCCTCAGGTCAAAGTCCTGTAAACGCCTTGAAGGAAATATAATGATCCAGAATCAGCGCCGCGAACAACAACATCAAATAAGTAATCGAAAAGCGGAACGTGCGCATGGGCAGCTCGGGCCTCAGGCCCCGTTGCAGAGCCACTACATAGTAAAGAAACCGGGTATTGAGAATCACGGCGGCGGCCAGATAAATGAATCCGCTCATCCCGCACAGGTAGGGCAGCAGTGTGCTCAGCACCAACAGTATGGTGTACAGCACGATTTGCAGACGGGTGTACGGAATCCCATGAGTCACCGGCAGCATGGGAATGCTGGCCTTCGCATAGTCGTCGCGCCGGGCGATGGCCAGGGCCCAAAAATGCGGCGGGGTCCAGGTGAATATGATCAGGAACAGGAGCAGCGCCTGCGGGTCCACGGAGTTGGTGACCGCGACCCAGCCGAGCACCGGCGGCGCTGCGCCGGCAGCACCGCCGATCACGATGTTCTGCGGCGTCGCCCGCTTCAGCCACAGCGTATAGACGATGGCGTAACCGATCAACGAACAGAAGGTCAGTGCGGCCGTCAGCAGGTTGACGAGCGACCCCAGCATGAGCATGGATGCCACCGCCAGCAACGTTGCGAACACCACGGCATGGGTCATTTGCAGGTGGCCCGTGGGCAGCGGCCGGCGTCGGGTACGGGCCATCTGCTCATCGATGCGCCGATCGAGCACGTGATTGAACGCTGCTGCGGACCCGGACGCCAGGGCAATCCCTACGGTGCCGAAAATCAGGGCAGGTAGCGGCACGAATCCCGGCGACGCCAGGATCATGCCGACGACGGCCGTGAATACGATCAACAGGCTGACCTTGGGCTTGGTGAGTTCCAGATAGTCGCGCCACCGGCCCAGGCCGAGGAGGACAATCGACGGGCTATCAGGGAGGGTCGGCACGTTGCAAGGGTACCATGCCGATTGCGGGGGCCGGCTTACCGGGGGCCGGCTTACCGGGGGCCGGCCACAGGGCCCGAAGCAGTGTCACGACGCACAACACCAGAAAAGCGGCGCCTGCATTGTGCAGAGTCGCCAGCGGCAGGGGGATGCCCCAGTACACCATCGATACCCCGATGCAAATCTGCAGCGCCACCGCGAGCAGCAACAGGCGCCCCGCCAGCCGAAGGCGCGGAGTAACGGCGCGGACGGCGGCCAGTATCCCTAAGCCGATCAAAATAGAGCCCGCCACCATGGCGCCCAAGCGATGTGTTAAGTGAATGGCAACCCGAGCGGAGTTCGCGAGGACGCCGCCTTCGTAATTGATATCGAGCCCACGCCACAGCACGAAGGCGTCGCGAAAGTCCATCGGAGGCCACCAAGAATTCTGGCAGGTGGGCAGGTCCGGGCAGGCCACCGCGGCATAGTTGGTGCTCGTCCAGCCGCCCAAGGCAATTTGCAATATCAATGCGGCAAGACCGAGCAACGCATATTTTCGTAAACCTGCTTCCCGCTCCGTGAGTTTGCTCGTCCCCGGGACCAGCGACAGCCACCACAGCAACCCCAAAGTGGTGAGGCCGCCCACCAAGTGTGCGGTGACGATCAAGGGTTTGAGCAGCAAGGTCACGGTCAGAGCGCCCAAAGCTCCTTGCAGACACACGACGACGAAGACGAGCACGGCGGGTACCAATGGCTGGTGGCGATCGGCGCGGAAACGCACCGCCCAAACGCCCAATATCACTATGACGAGCCCCAAGGTCGAGGCGAAATAGCGATGAATCATCTCGTGCAGCGCCTTGGCGAAATGTAGAGCCGATGATTGATCCGCGCTCCCGGCGTTCGGATAAATATGTCCATAGCAACCCGGCCAGTCCGGGCACCCCAAGCCCGCATCGGTGAGGCGCACCCACGCGCCGAGCACCACTACGGCGGCGGCCAAAAACGCGCCTGCCAACGCCAAACGCCTGAACCAAAGCAAACGCCGTTGCGGATACATGCGCTAACCTATCGATGAGAGCCGCAGCAGGCGCTGCATGTCCTTAAGCATGCCCTTGGCCCTGGCGTCGGCCGGATAGGACATCATGAGATTGCCCAAAGGATCGATCAAGTACACGCGGGGCCGCGCCGCGCCGCTCGAGCCACCGTCACTGCGTGATCCTTCGCCGGCCGGCAGGAGAGAAAGCAGCGCCGCCGCCTCTGGACCGGCGCGAACGACAATCAGATCCGGGTGCTGCTGGTGCAAGTATTGCGCGTCGCAGCAGCCTGGGTCGGCAATAAACACCCGCTGCACGCGGTTCATGTCGCGATCCAACGCAATTCGAACTTGGCGGGTGTCGTACAGCCGGCCCAGGCAGGCCTCCCTACAGCGGGCGGCCGCCACGTAAAGAAATGTCCATTTGCCCTTCAGGAAATTCGGGTCGGTGTTGCCTCCGGCTGCGCTGTCCGCTGTCCACAGGGGCAGGGCCAGTGACGGCAGCGGCCGCGCCGGGTGCACCAAGTCGCCCGCGTTGACGCGGCCGCCCGGACGCCAGCTGGAGTGCCCGTAGTACAAATAGAAGGCAACGCCCAGCGGCGCAAAAAACAGCAGCGCCAAACCAATCAACACGCGCCGCTGACGGCGATCGTGGGCGGTCCTTTTCGTCATGCTGCCGCCCCGCCTTTGCCGCCATCGCGCCGCAAATTGGTGACCACGTAGATTACGATCAGCGTCAGCGCCAGCGCGAACCATTGCACGGCGTAGCCGATGTGGCGCATCGGCGGAAACCCGGGCGCCGACCAATTGCGCACGTATCCATCCGGCTCAGCGGGGTCGAGCAGCACCAAATCGGTGGCACTGGTCCACGAGGATTCGTGCAGCAGAGCGGCGATTTCGGCGCGGCTGGGAAAGGCTGCCACCACGGGATAGGGCGGCGCGAGTTGCGCCTTGGTGCCCATCTGAATGCCGGGACTCGGCATGTGATCAGCGCGGCCGCGGATCTGCCGCAGATCGCCGGCGACGGGGATGACCGGCCGCACGGAGCGGCTTGCGCCCAACGGCACCCAGCCGCGGTTGACCAGCACCCAGCCGCCGCCCGTGAGAGCGAACGGCGTGATCACGAAATAACCAGCGCGTTCGGCGTTGATCATATTGTCGATCAGCACCTGCCGGGTTTCATCGTAGCGGCCGGCGCCCTCAACGTGCTGGTAGCGCTTGACGGGAGGCGTGCCGAGTTCGATCGACTGCGTAGCGTCGGCACCCGCCGCAAAGGAATCGAACAGCGCGCGCTTCTCGTCCGCGCGGCGCAGCTGCCAGCGGCCGAGCGACACCAGCAGCACGATGAGCGCCAGGGTGAGCAGCGTCGTGAACGGTCGCGGCGCGAAGATGCGGGAGCCGATTTTGATTGACACGATATACTGCCTGCGCCCCGTTCAACATTCGCGAGCCGCTGTGGAATTCAAATATCTCGTCATTGCCATGTTGCTGCTGATCTTGATCAGCCTGGGCAAGGCATTGTTCCATCTAACGAGCAGCAAACCGGAAGACGGCGCCAGGATGGTCAAGGCGTTGGCCTGGCGCATCGGCCTGTCAGTGCTGCTGTTTGTGCTGCTGATCGTCGCCTACTACAGCGGCTGGATCGTTCCGCAGCACATCGTCCCGGGCTACAACCAGTAGACGAAGGTAAACAGCCCCAGCCATACCACATCGACGAAGTGCCAGTACCAAGCGACGGCCTCGAAGCCAAAATGGCGCTTCGGGGTGAAGTGGCCTTTCATCACGCGGAACCAAATGACCGTGAGCATGATGGCGCCCACGGTGACGTGCATGCCGTGAAAGCCCGTGAGCATGAAGAACGTCGAGCCGTAAATGCCGGTGCCCAATTGCAGGCCGAGCTCCGTGTACGCTTCATGGTATTCATAAGCCTGACAACCTACGAAAGTGAAGCCCAGCAAGAAGGTCAGCGCCAGGAAGATCTTCAGGCGCCCGCGGTGGCCGGTGAGCAGCGCGTGGTGCGCAATCGTGACCGTGACGCTGCTGGTGAGCAGGATGGCGGTGTTGAGCGCAGGCAAACCCAGCGCGGGGACGGTTTCGAATGTGCCGTCGGCCTTGCCGCCAACCATCCCGGGGCCATTGGTGGGCCAGGCTCCATCGTAGTTGTTCCATAACAGCAGCTTGCTGAAGACCTTGACGCCGTCGCCGGACAGCCAGGGAACGGAAAAATTGCGTGCGTAGAACAGGGCGCCGAAGAAGGCGGCGAAGAACATCACTTCGGAGAAAATGAACCACATCATTCCCATGCGGAACGAGCGGT
>JBDUBO010000002.1:0-82792 GCA_040004115.1 Gammaproteobacteria bacterium
GATCGCTTTCGTCAGAATTCGCCGGTCTTACCTCTCTTCAAGGATCGGTGGTCAGAGGCGAAGGACCCTGTCGTGGTCATTACTACGACCAACTTCAAGGTTCTCCTCGCTGCGTCCTTACGTTCGACTTCAAGAGTATTCGTTCAATCAACGAAGGCGCGCTGGTGAATATTAGTGCACCGTAAAGCGCATGATCGCAAAGGGCACTTAGATCTTCGTGTCAGTAGGTCGGTATACTGCGCGCATGACAGCCTCCGTGCTAATCGGCATAGTCGCAGCGATTCTCGCCGCCTTCGCATGGTCCCTGAATTTCATCGTGCCATTTGTAATCGGTGACTACTCGATCTTCGATCTTGCGTTGTTCCGGTTCCTGATTTCAGGCCTTCTTGCATTCGCCTATCTGATGTTCAAATGGCAAATCGTTCGCCATTTGACGGTCGAGGATTGGCTGACGTCTTTCGCCCTCGGATTGATCGGCTATCTTGTCTACTTTCAAGCGTTGGCGGCCGCTGCCATTTATGCAGGCCCAGTGATCGCGCCGGCATTCCTGGCGCTCGTGCCTGTGGTACTTGCGATCGCGGGTAACCTACGGCAGCCGACGATAGCTTGGCGGCAGCTGGCCTTTCCATTTGCCTTGGCCACCATTGGTCTGCTGCTCGTGAATTGGGGTAGCTTCGATCGAGCCACCATCGGCGAGGCTCCGTCGCTGCTGATTGGCATTCCACTGGCGATTCTGGCAGCCGCATGTTGGGTCTGGTTTGGCCTGTTCAATCAGAGCGCATTGGCGAAACGTCCGAAGATGAATGCGGGTGTGTGGACGGCGCTCATCATGACCGGGGCGAGCTTGGGAATGCTCGTCTTTGTTCCGTTCGGCCTCTTACTGAATGTATTTGCCTCGAGTCGACTGGGCTTAGGATGGAACGTTGCCTCCTCTCTTTACATCTGGGGTACTGTGTTAGCACTGACGGCCTCGCTCGGCGGGGCATTAGCCTGGACCTTCGCATCGCAACGGCTGCCTGTTGCCCTATCGGCACAGTTGATAACGATGGAATCGGTATTCGGAACCACGCTCGGGCTGCTGATCCGGCGTCGCTGGCCTACGCTCATGGAGGGTGTCGGAATGATCGTGCTCCTCGCGGGCGTTGTGACCACGATCCGCATTATTCACGGCCATCGAAGTGCAGCGCTTGCAGCCGATCTGGTTTGACGTCAATGGGCCGGGGGCCGCAATCGAATTGCTCGGTTTAATCCCGGATTCCTCTGGCTGCGGTAAGCGAAATGAACCCCAAATCACCCGCTTAAGGCAAGTCACGTTCGAGAAATGATTCGTGTTGTTCGCTTAGCTCGAAAGCTGCGGCATCAGACGTAATGCGTTGCCCCTTTGGATGGCCTGCATCTGAGACTTGGTCAAATGCCGTTCGCCCAGCTCTTGCAGATTCTTTTCGGTGGATACGTATGGATAGTCGGTGCCGAACATGATCTGAGTCGCGGGGATATAGCTTTGAATCGCCGCCATGCTCGGTGCGTAGGCGGCGTCCGCGGTATCGTAGAATTGCCGCTGCAGCTCATAGTCCATGCCGCGGGGTGCGAATTTAGCCACGTCCTCCGCAGGCATTTCCGCGATGATGTTCCTCATCCTTCCGGACAGCACGGGGACTACATCGCCGCAATGGCAAAAAATCCACCGGATCGCGCGATACCGGGCAAACGATCCGCTGAGCAGAAGACTCGCCACGGCTCGTCCAGTGTCAAACGGAAATTCGAGCAACACAGGTTCTCGGGCCGCGACGTCGGGCATCAAGGCCCTGCAGCACGCCGCCGGTAGGGGATGACAAAAAACGACGGCTGCCCTTCGGTTGAGCTCTTCCAGCACCGGCGCAAACTCAGGGTTACCCTGCCAGCGATTCCCATAGCTGGTCATCATGCCGATCCCGGGTGCCTTGAGCTCATCCAACACATATTCTATCTCGCGCAGACTCGCGTCGACGTCCGGCATGGGAAGAAATCCAAATTGCGCAAAGCGACGCGGGTGGTCCTGCACCATTTTGGCAGCGTAGTCGTTCGCTTCGCGCGCCTGCGAACGATACGTCGCGGCGGCAACTGCGCCGGGCTCCGGCGGCCGTGCGGATGTGTTGATAACCGCCATCGATATGCCGTTGCGGTCCATCGATTCAAGATCGACCGCGGGGTTCCAGTTGCGGATATCGGCCGGTATCTCACCGAACGCAGCTTTCAGGAATTTATCGCTTGCCTCCCGAAACACCGGTGGGAAAAAATGACGGTGCACATCGATTGTCCCGGCACTCGTTCTTGAAATGGCCTCTTTGGCCGGAATACGCGAGGAACCTAGAAGGTTTCCAGCCGCAAGCGCCATGCAGCTCAGTAGCAACTGGCGCCGGCTGACGCCGTCGCCCGCGGTTATCAGTGTTGTGTCGACAGGTTCTGTATGGCTCATTTACGTTTCCGTTTTAATGTTCGACAACCTCAAGCGCTATTCAGGCGCAGAAGGCGCAATGCATTGGAGCGGCCAATCTTGAGCTTCGCTTGCTCTTCCATTGCGCACCCATCGAACCAACTGGCGCCTTCGAGCATGCTCTCGTAAGGATAGTCAACGGAAAACATCACGCGATCAACGCCCATTTCCTCGATTACATTGTTGAGCGTGGGCGTATGAAAATTCCCGCTCATCGTGATATGGAAATGATCGCGCAGGTATTGACCTAATGGCTTCCTCAAGGATTTGCCGCATGGTGCGTACTCAAAGCGGCGCTGTGCGCGCGCCATCATCGCCACAAGCCCTTCTCCAGCGTGCCCTAAGATCACTTGTTGGCGCGGAAATCGATCGAATATCCCGCTCGTCATCAATCGCAGCGCGTGCACGGCCGTTTCGGCGCCGAATGCCCACATCGGGCCTATCATTTCCTCGTGCCCGTCGTAGATCAATCGCTGGCTGGGCAGCGGAGTCCTTGGGTGCAGATAGACGGGAACACCGAGATCCTCGACCCGCTCCCAAAAAGGGAAGAACTTCGGCAAATCGAGGTACTCGGCGTGATTCTCATCGCCGAGGTTGCTGTAGCCGTTGATGAGCACGCCCTTCAACCCAAGCTGCGTCACGGCGCGTTCTGCCTCCCGTGCCGCAGCCTGCGGATCTTGCAGCGCGACTGCGGCAAAACCCGCGAAGCGCGTCGGATGCGCGCCGACGAATTTCTTTACCAACCAGTCATTTGCCGCCTTGGCACGATCCACTGCCACCTTGGGATCAACCTCACCTTGGATCCCGTTGGCACTCAACGACACCACCTGCATCTGAATCCCGTTGTCGTTCATCTGCGGCAGCCGCTGTTCGTCGACATCCAGCAATCGTGCCTCGATGGTGCTCCACACGGCTGCCGGAATTCCCGGCGGGTGAAATGTCGTGCCCAATGAACTCGGCAGCACGAAGTGTTCTTCGAGGGTGATTTTATTTCTGATTCGCGATGCCGGTTTCGCATCATCAGCTCTCGGTTTCTCGCTGCCGTTGACGGCAGCTGCCGCGCCGCCAATCAACGCTCCGATCACAGCCCGCCGCTTTAAGATGGTTGAGAACATTCTTAGGGTGCCTCGGCCGCGGAAGGTGATCGTTGCTCGTTTGAAGCTTGCGGGCGCCAGGTAAGCCCAAGAGCCGCCGCGCCGCCCAATAGGACGAATGGAACGATGGCTGCCAGGACCGCCGCGCTGCTGCCGCCCGCCGCCAGCAGAGTCGATGCGTACAAAGGCCCTAGGACCGACCCCAATCTGCCGACCGCCACTGCCACGCCCACGCCCGTACCGCGGCCGTCGTTCGGGTAGTAAAGCGGCGCAAGGGCGAACAGAATCAATTGCGCGCCGACGATGAACACCCCAGCCACGGCGCTTGCGATTAGTGCCGCGGGAAACGCTCTTCCGACGGACGCTAGTGCGGTCAATCCAAGCAGCGCCGCGGCAATCCCTCCATACGTCGTGACAACCCAGAGGCGCCGGCGGGCGCCCGCGTGACAGCGTGCCAGCAAGACAGCGCCTAGACCACCCGCCAGATTGAAGCCGATGGACGTCACACTGGCCTCTGACCGCGAAAAGCCCATGCCGACGATTAGGGACGGCAGCCAGTTGAGCATGAGGAACAAAATGAGTTGCGTGAAGAAGAAGCCGCACCATAGTAGGGCCGTTGTTCCGGCACGACGCTCGCCCCATAGAACCGCGCTGACTCCCTGCGGCGGCAGAGCCCTTGAAGGCCGCGGCGGTGCGCGGCGTTCCGACTCGGGCGAGCCACGAAACAGGACCGGAATGGCCGATGCGACCGCGATCGGGATCGCGCCTCCCACGATGAAAATCGAACGCCATCCCCACCCCAAAAGATCACCGAGTGCCATCACGCCTGCCAACGCCCCGCCGAACGGAAGCGCCGCCATGACGAGCGTCACGGCGCTGAGGCGCCGGCTCGAGGTGACGGCCTCTGAAGCCATCGAGATAAAGGCCGGCATGGCACCGCCGCAGCCAAATCCCGTGAGGAGACGTGATATCAGCACCATTTGAGCGCTGTGCGCCACCGACGTGAGCAGCGAACACACACCGAATAGCCAAAGTGATATCGTCAATGTTTGCCGGCGGCCCAGGTAGTCGGACATGCGGCCGCCGATCAAAGCGCCGAACAACAATCCAAACGTGGCCGCGCTAAAGATGATGCCGCCTTGCGATGGCGCTATTGAAAATTCTAGAAACAACCTCGGCGCGGCGACGCCCATAGATTGGTTGTCGAAGCCCTCGAGCAGGGCGGCTGCCGCACACAGCCCGAGGGTCAGCCGAACCCGCGGCGATCCGGCCGCACGCTGCGCGTTCCCCGCCGTTTGCGAAACGCTCATGCTTTTGCCGGCTGCCAGCGCGGCAGCAATTGAAGCGCGTTATCGCGCCCCAGTTGCCGCAGTTCGATTTCGTTGAAACCGTGATCGATATGTAGGCGAACGTATTCCTCGCCTCGCCGGAAAGGGAAATCCGTACCCCACAACAACTGAGTGAGAGGGAAGACCTGAGTGAGTGCCGCGAGCGCACCCGGCGCCGAGGCCTGCGCAAGGTCGTAGTAAAAACGTCGCAGCTGCGCCCATACGCCGTTTGGCACGGCGGCGGCCAGCCTTTTGTCGGATTGCGGCAATCGCACCAAGCGCTCTGCTATAAATGGCAGGGTGCCGCCACCGTGCGAAAAGATCCAGCGGATTTCAGAATATCGGTTCGCAGTGCCGCTGAACAGCAAATTCGCTATCGCACGCGTCGTATCAGTCGAATATTCAATCACCGCGTTGTTAAACAGCTCGCGCAATACATTGCGGCAACACAGAGGAGCGTCCGGATGCACGTACACCAGCGCCTTGCGGCGATTCAGTTCTTGCATGACAGAATCAAAATGCGGGTCACCAAGCCATTTGTCCCGGTAGCTGGTGAACAAGGCGATCCCGTCGGCCTTCAACACGTCGAGTCCGTAAGCGAGCTCGCGCAAACTGCCCTCCGTATCCGGCAACGGCAGCGCGGCGAACGCCCCAAAGCGGCCCGGGTAATCGCCGGTTATTTTTGCGGCGTACTCGTTGCACTCGCGCGCCACGCGGCGACCTTGGCGGTCATCACCCAACCATACCCCCGGTGTGGTTATCGAGGTAATTGCGGTAGCAACCCCAGCTCTATCCATGTCTTCGATCGATTTCTCGGGTGACCATTCCAAAGTCGGCCCGAACAGCAACGCGCGCATCTCCTTGATATAGGCCGGCGGCGCAATGTGATGATGGATGTCGATCCGAAACTTGCCGGCCGAGAGCCTTGCATTCGCCGCACTCGCGCGGCTCCCGAGGCCGTGCGAACCTGCGGCGAGCAAGGCGCAGGCGCCCTGCAAGAAGCTTCGCCTCTGCAGTAGCGAGCCCGAGGTCATCAGCGGGCCCCCACGACCAACACATGAAAGGATCCCGGCACGGCCGACGGCCATGGATGCGGCGCAATCGGCAGCCCAAGTTTCGCGGACGGCAGATAGAGCAGGCCCGTCTGCGGGTCGACCGCTCCAAGACGCGTGCCCTTTTGCGTCACCAGGGTCTGCAAAAGTGCAATGTGCTGCGGATCTCGGATGTTGAACACGCTAAGCAATGCGTCGTTGCCGCTGGCAATGAAAGCCCGGTGACGCACGCTATCGAGCATGACGGCATCGGCCCCGCGCCCAATCTCGAGGCTGGCCGCAAGGTGCGACGACTGGGCCACGATGAACTTCGCAATTCCATTGTCGCATGCCGAGATCAACAGATCGGTGCCCACATCGTATGCCAAACCTTTCGGTTCTACGCACCCTGCCATGGGAATTCGCTGCACGACTTTTAACGCGGGCACGTCGATAACCGCTATCTCGTGCGTGGTTTGCACGTTAACGTACAACCGGCCGCGGCCGTCGGCGACAGCGAATTCCAGTTTGCCGCCCACGTGTACCCGGCCTACCACCGCTTTTTGATCAATGTCCGCAAATACGATCTCACCGCTGCCGCCATTGACGGCCGCTACGAGACCGCTTTTGGGTTCGACGACAAGCGCGTCCGGATCCGCGAGGACCGCGAATCGTGCCATTTTGCCGGAAAGTTTCGATTGGTGACCCGGGCTGGTCGAAATCATCCCCTTGAAAGCCCGCGTCTTGGAGTCGAAGATCGCAACAGCGTGAGCATCGCCATTGGTGGCGAGGATGAGCCCGCGCGACTCGAGCGGCACCACGCCGTGCCACATCGCGCCGGCGATGTCGATCCGCGTCCATTCTTCCGGAGTCGCGAGCTGCAAGATGGAGATATTCTCCGATTGCGCGAGGTACAGGCGTCGCTCTGCAAAGCCTACGGCGGCATAATCCCACATGCCATCCGGTCCCGCGATCGAGTTTACGATGGCGTAGCGCTCGCCCGACGAACCGGCCGCCTCCGCGTCGATCCGCGCGACAGGACCCAGCAACAGCGCGACTATCACCGCAGCCATTCGCCGTTTCATAGGATGGGCGACCAAGCGCCGAGAAAGTCCGCCGGCAGGTGTACGGCACTCAAAGCGCCGCGCACGCCTAAAACTTCTCGCGAAAGGTAATGCCAATCGACTGATACGGGCCTGGGCGCATGTTATAGAGATACAAAGGCGGCATAGCAAAATGTTCGGGCCCTGTCTGCAAGAATACCGACAGATCCGCCGGAAGCAGCGCATAGTGAATATTGGTCAGATTTTGCGCAAACAGAGCGACTTCATGACGCTCGTTCGCAGACTTCCAGGAGGCGTGCATGTTCACCAACCCGCGCCATACCGTTAGCCGCGTCACATAGTCCGGCGTGTCGCCGCTGTTCGCCGCGGTGATGAAGTAAGGACTGCGGTAGGAGTAATCGCCGCCAATGGCGATCCGACCGTGCCCCGAAGTTAGGTCAGTGTGCAAGTCGGCCGATGCCGTTACGCGATTTTTGGCAACGAACGGTACCTCATTGCCGTTAAAAGAAGTAAACGTACCATCACCGTTGTCAACAGTGTACTTGGTTAAATTGCTCCGGAGATAATCGTACCGCAGGCCGAGCAGCAGCCAGTTGGTCGGCGCGAACTGGATGTCTGTCTCGATACCGTCGACTCGAGCAGCGCCTGCATTCGTGGTTGCCGTGAAGAATCCCTGCGGCGAGGTCACATTCTGGATCACCTGAAGATTGGAGTAATGATCGGTAAAGACGCTTGCATTGGCTTGCAGCCGATGTGCCATGCCGTCGAACTTGACCCCTACTTCATAGTTCCAAACATATTCTGAATCGAATGGCAGCGTCAATGACGTTTGATCACCACCTTGTGTGTTGAACCCGCCGCTCTGAAAACCCTTCGAAACGGTCGCGTAGGTAAGGATTTCCTCCACCGGTTTGTACGTTAGCGTGAGCTTAGGCGTGAACGCAGTCCACGAATGGGAGAAATCGCCGGCGATCGCCGGCCCGAAGAAATGATTGGAGTGGTTCAGGTTTGCGAACCCGTCCTTCTTCTCGTAAGTGTAGCGGCCGCCGAGGTCAACTTTTAAGGTATCCGTGATGGCGAAATTGCCGTCGATAAACCCTGCATAGCTTATCGTGCGAGTATCCTGCGTGGCCACGTAATCCGCGACGCCGGGAAAACCGCCGCCCGGACCGTGACATACCGCTCCGCAATCGAGGATATTCAATTCACCATTGATCGGCCTGGACTTGTCGGAGTTGAGATAATAAATACCCGCAACCCAACTCAAGCGTTGATCGACAGGCGAAGCCAACCGGACCTCTTCGGAATACTGACGATCGTGTTCCTGAGTCTGCAACGTCAGCACATCAAGAGGATCGCCGGTCTCGAGGGTACGATCTAGTGCATTCAAATGCCGATAGCCGGTGATTGAGGTCAATGTCCCGATCGGCTGGGTCCAATCCGTCCGAATGTTGATTCCCCAGATGTTCTGATTGCGCTTGCCGGGATCTGCCTGCGAGGTTTGCGTTGGACCATTGATGTACGTTGGTTCGAGCTCAGGTGAGAAATTCGCTTGCGTCCACACGGGAGCATCGCCCCGCGACGTCAAATAATCGAAACCCCCGACCACCCTGAAGTTTTCATCAGGTGTATACAGCAGTTTGGCTCTTCCGGAGAAGGTGTTAAGTTTACCGATGTCGGTATTGGTGGTCGTGTCGTTTATGTAGCCGCCGTTCGAATGAGAGGACACAACCAAGCGAGCCGCCAGCACATTATCAATCACGGGTGTATTAAACATGCCCTTCGCTTCCACCAGGTTATTCTGGCCGAAGGACGCCTCGGCGGACCCAGCGGTGTCGAAGGTGGGATTCTTGGTGTAAAGAGACAAAGTGCCGCCAAGAGAATTGCGCCCGAACAAAGTTCCCTGCGGTCCTTTGAGCACCTCGACTCGCTCCATGTCATAGAGGTCCGGCTGCAGATCGGCGACGCCGGTTCTGACCACGTCGTCAACGAACATATTGACGCCCTGATCCGTGCCGGTCGAATCGTCGATCGTCGATGTGCCGCGAATCGACAGGTAGGTCTCGCTGGCCGATTGAGGCATGAAGACCAGGCTCGGAACCATATGCGACACATCATCCATCGTCACTATGCGATCCCGCTCGATCTCGGCCGCAGAGAGCGCAGACAGCGATATGGGAGTGTTGCTCAGATTTGTTTCGCGCCGCGTCGCGGTAACGACGATTTCCTCCAGCCCCCCATCACTCGCCGACGCGCCGGCGGTAGCCGCCAGTGCCTGGGTATATACTCCAAAACACGCGGCGGCGGCGATCATTGTCCCCACCGCGCCCCGCAAAAATCTCGCAAGCTCACAATTCGTGAATTTCACGCGTCTATCCCCTTTTTGAAGCGATTCTTGTCCTTGCGATGTCGCAGATTCTTTTCGTGCTCTACCCTTTTTCTTCTTCTGCGCAACATCGTCTACTACCCCTCGCGCCCGCCGCTGGAGCCACCACTCGTCTGCACGCGGGTTGTCGGGGCGTCGCTGCACGTTAATGCGCCACCACGTTCTGCATCGAGGCCGTATCACCGGCCAAAAAATGTTTCAAATTATCGCGGACGATCGGATACGCCTGATCTAGATAGATGTCGCTCATTCCGCCGAGCATCGGCGTGATGATGATGCGTTCGTCTGCCCAAAGCGGATCGTCAGGCGGTAGCGGCGTCTCGCGAAATACATCGAGGGCAGCGCCGGCGATTCCCCGGCCTCGCAACGACTGCAGCAGCGCCGACTCGTCCAACACCCCGCCGCGCGCCACGTTGATCAGGAATGCACTCGACTTCATGGCGCCGATGATTCGGGCGTCGATGAGGCTCTCCGTTTCCGATGAGTACGGCACCAACAGCACGAGAAAGTCCGACATTGCGGCGGTGGCGGCCAATTCATCCCTCGGGTACACGGCGGCAAACCCCGGCGGTAGGCGCGGGCTTTGCGACACGCCGAGAACCTTCATCCCGAAGCATGCGCAGCGCAAAGCTAGGGCTTCGGCGATTTTTCCCACGCCCACGATGACGATGGTCTTTCCCAGCAGCAGAGGCTGCGGCCATCGCTCCCATCGCCGTTCTTGCTGATTGCGCTGAATCGACGCAAACCGCCTCGACAGCGCCAGCATTTGCAGAAATACCAGCTCCGACATCTGCGGACCGTGCATGCCGCGCGTCGATGTAACGATGACCTCCGGCCGAAGTTCCGGCAGGCGAATGATGCCGTCCGTGCCGGTGGTGAGCGATTGGATCCACCGCAGCCGGCTCGCCGTTTGAAGCAGCGCGGCATCGAATTGAAAATGATGCGCGATGATGGCTTCCGCGAATTGGAGGTGCGGCAGCGCCTCGGTGCGATCGTTGGTCACGTACAAATCCACGCCGGGAACGTCATTTGCCAGACGTTGCTCAAACGCGTAAGCGTCCGCCTCTACTGAGCCGATATATATTATTTTCGCGGTCAACAGATCCCCACTGCATTTCGAATCCCGTGATTCGAAGGATCCATCGCCGCGCGGGGGGAGTCCAATCGATTAAAAGGGCTAGGCCATAACCTGGATGTATAAGCAAAAATGCAGAATTGCCCCCGCGAGCGCAGAACGCGGGATATGCAACGGCTCAGTCGCTCGGTCGTTCACGCCATCTGGGTTAAGCGCTCAATGGCCTTGCGCGCCATCACCCCGCCGCCGTCCATGCTAAATGACTTCAGCTTTAACGAGGGATTGGCCAATATCGAGCGCTGCTGCGCTTCCAATATTTCGACATCCTCCGCAAACACCCCGCCCTGCTGCTTCTTGAACCTTGCGGTGAAGCCGGGATCATGAATGTCGAAATTGCGGGCCATCCCCCAAAAATAATGACAACTGGTTTCGCTCTCCGGGGTCAGGGCATCGATCACGAATCCGCGCACTCCTTGGTCGTGCTTTTCTATGGAGGCGCCTGCCGACGAGAGTGCGACTCCGACGTCGATGATGACCGACGACGGCGCCAAAAAATGGCATATCTGCCAGCGGTCGACCGGGCCATCTTTCTTCAACGCGTTACGCCAAAAAGGCGGCGCGTCTATTCCCGGCATCCAACGCGTCACGGTGACTTGATCGCCGTCGGCGCGAGTATCGATTGGCGCATCCAAAATCTCGAGTTGCCCGATGGAGCCCTGATGCGTATAGGTCTCATGGGTGAGGTCCATCAGGTTGTCGATGACCAAGCGATAGTCGCACTTCATAGGATAGTAGCCGCCATCGAAGGTCCAATCGGGGTGCGAGCAAGGCCAAAAATCCGGTATCAGGGTTGTGTCTGCCTTTTCGACGTCACCTATCCAGATCCACACGAACCGGTGCCTCTCTGCGACGGGATAGGCCTTGGTGCAGACGCTCTTGTGCGTGCGCTCACTTCGAACGGGCATCTGCAGCGCTTGTCCCTCGCTGCTCACCAGCAATCCGTGATATCGGCAGCGAATATTGTCACCTTCCTTGATGCCCATCGATAGCGGCAGCAAACGGTGCGGGCAGGCATCTCTGAGCGCCACCACCGTCCAGTCAAACTTACGGTATAACAAAATAGGCTCGCCGCAGATTGTTCTGGCCAGCGGCGCGCGATCGACCTCATGATCCCAGCCGGCTACGTACCATTGATTCTTCGCGAACATAATGTATCCCTCCGCCCCAAGCATACAAGGAAACGCCATTGACGTTTCTCATCGCGATGTCCCTTGCGGCGCGAATGTAGATGCCTACCCGAACCGGATATATTCGAAATCGCCTTCCTTCTTGTTGACGCCTTTTTCCGGCGGCGCGATCCAATTCGCGAATTTCCCGGGATCGGTAACGCGCCCCATCAGCGAACTCACATAGATTCGGTCCTCGCCCGTGGGCAGCCAGTCGCGCGCCTTGGCGTGCCAATCGGCGGGGCCGAGAATGCGCCCATCGGGAGCGACCTTGAACCCAGCCAGGGCGCCGATTAGCCGGTTGAATCCTTTGTGTGGAACGCTTAGCCTGAATTCCAGACCGTGCTTTTGAATGACCTTGTTCCAGCGCCCCACCCCGGACACTGAATCCTTGATGTAGTCGTCGCGCAGCTTCTCGTTCAATGCATTCAACGCCGGCGCCGCTTCGCTGACCAATTCGCCATTGACGGCCTTGAGCACCGGATAGGTCTGCTCTTTCAGCAGGTGATCGTCCTGAATGCGGGTCTCTTCGAAGCGCCCCTTGAGCCCGGTGCTATAAAACGTCGCTGCATTGGACGACACGTCGGCGCCGAACAAATCCAGCGTGACGCTGTAGTGGAAATTCAAATATCGCTGGATGGTCGGCAAATCAATCACGCCGAGCTCGCGCAATTTAATCGGATCATCGGTCCTGTGCTCACGCATCACTTCGCAGGTACGCTGGATCACCCGTGCCACGCCCGACTCGCCCACATACATGTGATGCGCTTCTTCCATGAGCATGAACCGCGTGGTACGCGCCAAGGGATCGAAGGCCGACTCGGTCAGGGCGCACAGCTGAAACTTCCCATCCCGGTCCGTGAAATAGGTGAACATGAAGAAGGCCAGCCAATCCGGAGTCCGTTCGTTGAAGGCACCCAGGATGCGAGAATTGTTTGCATCTCCCGAACGCCGCTGCAGCAAGGCTTCGGCCTCTTCTCGTCCGTCGCGACCAAAATGCTTGTGCAGCAGGTACACCATGGCCCACAGATGCCGTCCCTCCTCCACATTGACCTGAAAAAGATTTCGCAGGTCGTATTGCGAGGGGCAGGTCAGCCCCAAATGCCGCTGCTGTTCGACGGAAGCGGGCTCGGTGTCGCCCTGGGTGACGATAATGCGCCGCAAGTTGGCTCGATACTCGCCCGGCACATCCTGCCACACCGCCTCGCCCTTGTGATCGCCGAAACCGATGGTGCGATCCTGCTGCGGCGGATTCAGGAATATGCCCCAGCGGTAGTCAGGCATTTTCACGTGGTCGTAGTGAGTCCAGCCGCTGGGATGAACGCTCACGGCGGTGCGCAGATACACGTCATAACCATGAGATCCCTCCGGACCCATATCGCGCCACCAATTCAAGAACTCCGGCTGCCAGTGTTCGAGCGCACGCTGCAGAGTCTTGTCGTCCGACAAATTGACGTTATTCGGGATTTTGTCGCCGTAGTTGATGTTCATCAGACTCGTTCCCAATTGAATTTGGCTGTGCTGCCGGTGCCGAAGGTCTTCAACGCGCCCTCTGCCCCGACCGCATTCGGGCGAATGAATATCCAATTCTGCCAGGCCGACAGCCGGCCAAATACCCGTGTTTCCATAGTCTCGGCGCCCCCGAAGCGCAGGTTCGCTTCCATGCCGGTCAAGGCGTCCGGCGACAGACTGGCGCGTTCTTCCAACACCAGCCGGATCTCATCGCGCCAGTCGATATCATCGAGTGCAGCCGTGATCAGGCCGAGCCGGAGGGCGAGTTTCGGGTTGAGCGCCTGACCCACCCGTTGTGTGATGGCATCGATTGCCGTGGCCTCGCCATAAAAGCGGCTCGACAGCCGAGATTGCCCGTCGACTCGGGGATAGGCGCCGAGATTCAATTCCGACATCGCAATCGACGGCGTGTGCTCGGCGAAATCCGCCATATAGGTGCGATCGGCAGCCAGTGCGATCTCCAACAGCGTGCCTGCAAAACAGGAGCCCGGTTCAATCAGTGCAATCAGAGTCCGCGAACTCAACTCCAAGCGCGCCAGCGTCCTGCGCAACAGCCCGAGCGTCTCGCGCACCAGCCAGTGATCGCGTCCCGCCCGCAATACGGCATCGACAGCCAATACAGGCTCAGGGTGGCCGGTGGTCTTGAGAACCCAGGTACCGAGGCTGAGGTGATTGGTCCGCAACATCAAAATGGCATCGTCGAGTTCGCGCGCCATTTGTAACGGCCACCAATGGTCGCCCGCGGCGAGGATGTCCTCGATGCCGGCGGGCTGTTCGCCTTGCGGCGCGCATATCGTGATTGTTGCGCGGCGCGATTCGGGTTCGAGCTGCACATCGACGTAGCCGTAGTGATATCCGGCGGCATCGATCCGGCAGTCCAAAGGACTTAGGGCAATGCCGCCGGCGATGCTCAGGCGATCGCTCTGGGCTGCAAGTTCGGCGGCACGCGACTGCACATACGCGTTGAACTGCTGCGGCTTGACCACCTCATCCACCAAACGCCATTCCTTGGCCCGCGACCCGCGCACTCCCTCGGTGGTGGTGCAAAAAATGTCCGCCAAGTCGCGCCGCACCTTGCGCTTGTCCGTCAGACGCGTCAGCCCGCCGGTTCCCGGCAACACGCCGAGCAACGGCACTTCGGGCAGGCTCACCGCGGAGGATCGATCGTCGACCAAGATGATCTCATCGCAGGCCAGCGCCAATTCATAACCGCCGCCCGCAGTCGTTCCGTTGCAGGCGGCGATGAATTTCAGCCCCGAATGCCGGCTCGAATCTTCCATGCCATTGCGCGTTTCATTGGTGAATTTGCAGAAGTTCACTTTCCACGCATGACTCGACAAGCCCAGCATGAATATATTGGCGCCCGAGCAGAAGATGCGTTGCTTGGCGCTGGTGATGACGACGCTGCGCACCGCAGAATGTTCGAAGCGAATCCGCTGCAGAGCATCGTGCAATTCGATGTCGACGCCTAAATCGTAGGAATTGAGCTTAAGTTTATAACCCGGCCTGATGCCACCTTCCTCCTGCGTGTCCATGATTAAGGTTGCCACCGGGCCTTCGACAGACAGCCGCCAGTGCCTGTATCGCGAAGGATCAGTCTGGAAGGTGACGAGTTCCGAGCCGCTGACACTTGCAGCTTCCGGAACCGCCGGCTGAAGATTGCTTGCCATGCATAACTCCGCTTAGGGCTGCACGACCGTATCGCGCAGGCGTGAAAATGAGACGTCCACCGACAGGCCCGAGGTATCGACGACCTCATCGGCCTTGCGATACTGCGACTCTCTGCCGGCCAAGATGCGTTTCAAGTCCTCCATCGCCTCCTGACTCTCAGCCATGGGCCGCATGTCCCCCTGCGCGACGACGCGCTGCATATGCTCAGAGGGGCTGGCCTTTAGCCACACGGTGAAACAGTTGCCCATCAAAAACTCATACGTCGCGGTCTCCGATACGACGCCGCCGCCGACGGCGATGACGGCTCGAGGGTATTCTCTGATGATACGCGTCAGGCATCGACCTTCGAATCGACGATAGCCGGCCTGGCCGTTCAGTGAGAATAGTTCCGATAAGGGCAGACCCGACTCCGTTTCGATTGCGCGATCCATCTCCACAAATGGAACCTTCAATTCCTGCGCAAGCCGTGCACCCAAAGTCGACTTGCCGGCACCGCGCAGTCCGATCAAAGCAATGCGATCACGGCGCGCCTCGCGCGCCGAGCCGACTTCGCGTTTCAATCGGGTCAACAGATCGGGAATTCGATGCCGCGGAATTTTCTGCAAGAAACGGCGAATCGAGCGCTGCTCCTGCTGATCGGTCTCGGTCTCCAATAGCTCCGCGATTTGAACGTTGAGTGCCACCGCGACACGCCGCAGCAAAATGATGGAGATGTTGCCGTCGCCGGTTTCAAGTTGACCGAGGTAGCGTTCCGACACGTCGGCTTGAATGGCGAGGGCGCGGCGCGTGAAGGCACGCGCTTCGCGCAGCTCGCGGACGCGTTGACCAACTTTTTGCAGAAAATCCGCTTCTTCATGGGGTAGGACGGTGGCAACGGCTTTCAATGGCTTCGGCGACTCCATGGGCGCAGTATTTCTGCTTGCATCCTCAGTTGCAAGCATTATCATGCATCTCATGGCCTACCTTTTCAGCACAAAGGCAATATATTGCCTGTCTCAAATCGAAATGGATGGGTTTTAAGCTATGCCTGAGCTGAGTCGAGTCGACCCGTCGCAGGCTCCGCCGCGTCTGCACATCCCAAAAAATTACAACGCGGCCCACGACTTGATTCAGCGCAATCTACAAATCGGGATTGCAGACAAGATCGCCTATGTAGACGACGAGTCCTCACTGACCTTTGGTGAACTCGACCGGCGCAGCTCGGCCTTCGCACACACTTTAGGCGTGCTTGGGATCGAGCGGGGCCAACGCATCTTGATGTGCATGCAGGACACCATCGATTTTCCAGTGGTGTTCCTCGGCAGCATCAAGGCGGGGATCGTGCCGGTACCGGTCAACACCTTGCTCACTCAGAGCGACTACGCCTACATGCTGAAGGACTGCCGAGCACCGCTCGTAGTGGTGTCGGCGTCACTCATGCCGATGATCGATCCCCTACGCGCCACTCTGCCGGATCTACGCCGGATTCTGATCGCGGGCGGTGACATAGGGCATGACGAATCACTTACGCGTCATGTGGACCGAGCCGATGCCGGCTACCAAGTTGCCGACACGGTCAGCGACGAGCCCTGCTTCTGGCTGTATTCCTCGGGCTCGACCGGCGCACCCAAAGGAACGGTGCACGTGCATTCGAGCCTGATATACACCGCAGAGCTGTACGGCCGCCCCATCCTCGGTATCAATCAAGACGATGTGTGTTTTTCAGCAGCCAAATTATTTTTTGCCTACGGTCTCGGCAACTCGCTTACCTTTCCGCTCGCCGTCGGCGCATCCACCATTCTGATGGCCGAACGGCCCACGCCTGCCGCAGTGTTCGCGAGGCTCGCGAAGCATCAGCCCACGATCTTCAGTGGCGTGCCCACGCTGTACGCCGGCATGCTGGCAAGCCCCGATTTGCCACAAGTGCAGACCGGCCGCCTGCGGCGCTGCGTCTCTGCGGGTGAGCCGCTCCCTGAAGATATTGGGCGGCGCTGGCAACGGCGCTTCGGCGTCGACATCTTGGACGGCATCGGCTCCACCGAAATGCTACACATCTTCATCTCCAATCGACCCGGCGAGGTGCAGTACGGCACCACGGGCCGGCCCGTGCCCGGCTACGCCGTGCGCTTGGTCGACGACCTCGGCAATCCCGTGGCGCGCGGCGAGCAAGGCGAGCTGCAAGTAGCGGGACACTCCAGCGCTGTTGGCTATTGGAACAACCCCGAACGTACCCGCAGTACCTTCGTAGGACCTTGGACGCGCACCGGCGATAAGTACGTCGAACGCGACGATGGCTGTCTCGTTTACGCGGGACGCACCGACGATATGCTGAAGGTGAGCGGCATCTACGTCTCACCATCGGAAGTGGAGTCCGCCCTCATCTCTCACGAGGCGGTGCTTGAAGCGGCCGTCGTAGGTCGCGAAGATCAGGACGGCCTGGTAAAGCCCATTGCGTACATCGTCGTCAAATCGAGCGTCAATGCCGATGAGGCGTTGTCCACCGAACTTAAGCTACACGTAAAAACACGCTTGGCCCCTTACAAATATCCGCGCTGGATCGAGTTCCGCAATGAGTTACCGAAGACCGCAACTGGAAAGATTCAGCGCTTCAAGTTGCGCGAGCGTGCGCCTGCATCGTTGCATCGTGGCAATGACACGGTGCAGCGGCTGACCATCGACGGACATTCCCTCGAATATCGGTACATTGCGGCCGCCTCAACCACAGCGCCCACCCTCGTATTTCTACATGAGGGCTTGGGGTCGATCTCATTGTGGAGGGATTTTCCGGATCGGCTCGCTGCTGCATGCGCCTGCAACGCGTTGGTGTACTCTCGCCACGGCAACGGCTTTTCGGACACGCTGGCCGAGGCCCGCCGCCCCGATTACATGCACCGGGAGGGTATACAGGTGCTACCGGAGATTCTGGATCGCCTGGCCATTCGCCGGCCGATTCTCTTTGGACACAGCGACGGCGCATCCATCGCGATCATTCATGAAGGCTTGGGTCCGCGCACGGCCGCCGGCATAATTTTGTGCGCACCCCATATATTCGTCGAAGAAGTCACCCTTCGCAGCATCCAAGCCGCGAAACTAGCCTACGAGTCCACGGATTTGCGCTCGCGCCTTGCGCGCCATCACGCCGACGTCGACAAAACCTTTCACGGCTGGAACGACATCTGGCTGCATGAAGATTTTCGCAACTGGAGTATCGAGGGCAGCCTCATCAACGTTCGCTGTCCCATTCTCGCGATCCAGGGCGCCGACGACGAATACGGCACCTACGAGCAGGTTGACCGAATTGCCGTGCGTACCACTAACGTCGATATTTGCAAACTGGACGACTGCCGGCATTCGCCGCATCGAGATCAGCCCACGGCGGTTATCGAGGCCACCGTCAAATTTATTCAACAACTGGGGCGGAACCCCGCGACCTGAGTGCGGCAAGCACATACGCGACTTGGGCGTCCGTGGCCGCCGCGCCATCCACCAAGATGGCGGCCTCATCCGCGGCTGGGCTCTCGAGAGTCGCCAACTGGCTGTCGAGCAAAGATACGGGCATGAAGTGGTGGGGGCGCTGCGCCAGCCTCGCGACCAGCCGCTCGCGATCGGTGACCGGCAGCAGGAAGGTCACCTTCCCTACCCGCTCGCGCAAAAAATCCCGGTAACTTCGCTTCAGTGCCGAACACGACACGACCATGCCGGAAGGCCGCCCGGCAATAATCGCCTGCGCAACGTGTTCGAGGAAGGGCCACCGATCCTCATCTTGCAGAGGAATTCCCGCCGCCATTTTTACAATGTTTGCCGGCGGGTGCAGCGCGTCGCCTTCGACGAATCGCCAGTCCAGTGCCGCGGCGAGCGCGCGTCCGAGCGTCGATTTGCCGCAGCCGCTCACCCCCATGATAACAACGGCGTCGCTCACCGTGCGCGATCTGCAGCGATGTCAAACAGGCGCATGTACTGCGCATCGTCGGCGGCGTCGAGCCGTTCCACGGTCTCATCCAATAACACGCGAATCGAAATGCTTATGACGTTTAACCTCGAGGCGTCACTAATTGGTCAAGAAGCTCAGCCTTGGCTTTTTTGAGGAGCTTCGACAGTTGCTGACGCCGACCTTCGAAGCGTGCGGCGGGGACCGGGATGGACAGCGAGTATTCCCGACCCAGCGCATCGCGAAATGCCGTGCCCACTGCACATATGCCATCGCTGTGCTCTTCGCGATCATACGCAAGCTCCGATTTCTCCACATCCTGGATCATGGCTTCGAGTGTGGATCGTTCGGTAACGGTGGCTTCGGTATACCTCTTTAGCCGACCGGCCAGCAGCCGTTCGCGCCGCTCGCGAGGTAATAGGGCGAGAAGAGCCTTGCCATTGGCCGTGCAATGCAGCGGAAAAGCCTTGCCGACGCCCGAGACGGCGACCAAGCGCTGGGTGCCTTGAATCTGTTCCACGAATACCGCGGTATCGCTCCGCAACACCGACAAATCGACGGTCTCATCGGCCACGCGCGACAATTCCAGCATCACGGGGCGGGCGATTTTCTCCGTCCCGACGTCCGCGGCGGCACCCAGCTGCACCAAAGTCGGACCCAATTTTACCCTGGCCTTGGAAGATGCGGACATCAGCAACCGCTCCTCCACGAGCGCGGCAACGATGCGCTGCACCGTTGACCGCGGCAAATCGACGCGAGCGGCGATGTCGCCCAAACTTAGGCCGTCTGGTTCCGATTCGAGTGACCGCAACACCGCCGCCGCTCTCGCGATGACTTGGATACCACCACGCTCTTCATTCGACATAGTGCATCCTCTATTGACTAGGTGCCCGCATCAGAATACCGTCCATCGGTACAGTTTAACCGTATTACGGTACACCTTGGGGAGAAATAGCATGCCCGGCTGGCAAGAAGGCGATTGGCGAAATGAGGATTTGTGCAAGTTCGAAGAATCGAATCTGCTCAACAAGATGGGACTCGAATTCTACGATCTGAGTCACCCCTGGGGATTGGGGCAGCCGTGCTGGCCCTACTTCGAGGACGTCAAAATCGAGCGACTGCACGGCATGTCCCGATCCGGTGTGCTGACTCAGCGAATCACCACCGTCATGCACTCAGGCACGCATATCGATGCGCCGGCCCACGTCGTCCCCGGGACACCGTTTATGGATGAAGTGCCGTTGCCGTACTTCTTCGGCACCGGCGTGGTGGTGTCCATCCCCAAAAAGAAATGGGAAGTGATTACCGCCAAGGATCTGGAAAATGCACGGCCGAAGATTCGCCCCGGCGACATTGCCATCGTCAACACCGGCTGGCATACGTACTATGGCGACAATCAGCACTACTACGGCTACTCCCCGGGCTTTTACAAAGAAGCCGGCGCATGGTTCGTCGAGCGCAAGGTCAAGATGTGCGGCTCCGATACCCAGGCCCTGGATCATCCGCTCGGCACCGCCATCGGTCCGCACGGTCCTGGCGCGCCGCATGGTTTGCTGCCAAGGCTCAACGAAGAATACGAGCAACTGACCGGCCGCAAAGTGATCCAGGATTTCCCGGAATGGGAACCCTGTCACAACGCCATCCTCTCTGCGGGCATATGCGGATTCGAGAATATCGGCGGCGACATCGATAAGGTCACGGGCAAGCGGGTGACTTTTGCTGCCTTCCCCTGGCGCTGGAAAAAGGGTGACGGCTGCATCGTGCGCCTGGTCGCCATCACCGACCCCAGCGGCAAATTCAGGATCGAAACCGGCAAATCCGAATAGCGAGGATGGCGCGCATGCAAATCACGCGATTCACCGAGGCCAAGCGCTACGATGCGCCGAAGCATTTCGACATGCGTTCCCTGCGTTTGCAGGGATGTGACATGACGGCGTCGAAGTTCGCCTGGGTTGGGGTGTCGCACTTCCTGCCGCAGGGCGGCGCGGAAATGGATGCCGGTTCGCTCGAGAAGATCTATGTGATCCTCTCGGGCGAAGTGACGGTGGAACTTGCCGACGGCACGCGTCATGTACTACGGGCCCTCGATAGCTGCCACATCCCGCCCGGCGAGCACCGGTCGATTCGCAATGAAAGCAATGACGTCGCCACCATGCTCGTGGTGATGCCGCACCCGGACGCCCGGCCGTGACGCTGCCGGCCATCGATGTGGCGCGGCTGTTCGACATTCGCGGCAAATCCGCGATTGTCGTGGGCGCGACCGGAGCGTTCGGCAAGGTCGCCTGCGCGACCTTGGGGGCGGCGCGCGCCCGCCTCACCATTGCAGCCGGGAACGAGGTTGAACTGAATAAGTTGACGGCAGAATTAAGCGCCGCGGGTATCGCTGCACAACCCGTCGCGCGCCGCTCCAATACAGAAGCCGACGCCAAGGCCATTGTCGACGCCGCAGTCGCCGCCCACGGCGGCGTGGACATTCTGGTTGTTGCCTCCGGCATGAACGACGTCTCCCCCATTGTCCACATGGCTCCGGAGCGCTTTGCGCGAGTTATGCAGGCCAATGTGGATGGCGCCTGGCTCATCGCACGCGCTACGGGCAAGCAGATGATCGCCCAAGCAAAGGGCGGCAAGGTTTTGTTCACTTCCTCGGCACGCGGCAAGCTCGGGCATCCTGCAGGCTATTCGGCGTACTGCGCCTCCAAGGCTGCGGTCGACGGCATGACCAAGGCATTGGGCTGCGAGTGGGGCAGGTATGGCATCACCGTCAACGCCATCGCGCCGACGGTATTTCGCTCTCCCCTGACGGCGTGGATGTTCGAGGACAACGACAACGCCAACAAAGTTCGTGCGGGCTTTCTCGCGCGGGTGCCGGTGGGCAGACTGGGCGAACCCGAGGATTTGGCGGGCCCGCTGTTATTTCTGTGCTCTCGGGCATCCGACTTTCATACCGGCCATACGCTATACGCCGACGGCGGCTACACCGCGGGATAGCGCATGGCACTGCTCCCGCGCATCGCGATCGTCGGCGGCGGCCTCATGGGCGCGGGAATCGCGCAGGTCTTTGCCGGCGCCGGCCACGCCGTGAGCGTGTTCGAGCCGAATCCGGACATTCGCAATTCAATTCGCGAGCGGGTCGCCGCGAACATGCGATTGTTTCAGCTGGATGAATCCCTTGCCGACAAGGTCATCGCCACCGAAGATTTGGCCGAGGCTGTGGCGGGCGCCGGTTATGTCACTGAAGCCGCACCGGAAAAACTCGAGCTCAAGCAATCGTTGTTCGCCGACTTGGTGCGCTTGGCTGCGCCCGACGCGATTCTTGCTTCCAATACCTCGGTGATTCCCATTCACCTCATCGCCGCCGCCCTGCCGAGTGCGGAGCGAATTGTCGGCACGCATTGGTGGAATCCGCCGGGGCTCATTCCGCTCGTCGAGGTCGTGCAGGCGGCGAAGACTTCCGATGCCACGATCCGCGCCACCATGAAGTTGTTGACGTCCATCGGCAAATCTCCCGCGCACATCGTCAAGGATGTCCCAGGCTTCGTGGCCAACCGCCTGCAGCATGCCTTGTGGCGCGAAGCGATTGCCATGGTAGCCGAGGGAATCTGCGATGCTGCGACTCTCGATTCCTGCGTCAAGAACAGCTTCGGCTTGCGTTTGGCGGTCTTGGGACCGCTGGAGAATGCCGATCTCGTCGGACTGGACCTAACGCTCGATATTCACAAAATCATCATTCCGGAGCTCGATCGACTCGACGGACCCAATCCCTACCTTGAGTCCCTGGTGGCCGCCGGCAAGTTGGGATTCAAGACCGGCACGGGATTTCGATCGTGGACCGAGGAGGAGATTCGTATGCTGCGTGAGCGGCTCGCAGCCCATCTGATGGAAGCACGTCGACAACGCGCTTTAGCATGAGCAAACTCGGCGACACGGCTCGGTTGACTCGGCGCCGCGAACTCGGTGCAGTCGCCATTTTGTCGCTGGGGTTTGGCCTGGTGGGCATCGACCGGTTTCTGATCACCACGCTGTATCCCGTGATCGCCCGCGACTTGCACTTAAGCTATGGCGACATTGGCACTATCACCGGCGCGTTGGCCATTGCCTGGGGAATCTCCGCGCTATTCACCGGCAATTTATCGGACCGCATCGGCCGTCGTGTCGTGCTCACCGTATCGCTGGTGGTCTTTTCCCTGTTGATCGGTGCCAGCGGGCTCGCGGTGGGCTTGATCAGCTTGATCGCCGTCAGAGTCGTCATGGGTTTCGCTGACGGCGCATATACCCCGGTCAGCATCGCCGGCACCATGGCCGCATCGGCTCCGCAGCGGCGTGGTCTCAACATCGGCATTCAGCAAATGATGATGCCGCTCTTCGGGCTCGGACTCTGTCCGCTGTTCGTCGCCGGCGCGCTGCGCTTCATCGAATGGCGCTTCATATTTCTGTTGTTTTTGCTTCCGGGACTGGCAGTGGCTTTTGCCGTGTGGAAAATCATCCCGCCGCAACCGCCCGGTGTAGATTCGGCTCAGGCAGGAGCTGCCCCACGAGGCGGCGCGCAGCGCCTCTTGGATTGGAAAACGGTGCTGTCATATTCGAATGTGCGCGTGGCCGCCCTCCTGATGCTCTGTTGGCTGACCTGCCTGATCACGACCAGCGCCTTCATGCCGAACTACCTAGTCGACTACCTGCACCTCGGGTTGGCACAAATGGCGCGAATCATGTCGGCGATCGGTCTCGGCGCCACCGCCGGCACCCTGCTCCTGCCGTGGGCATCCGACAAACTGGGCCGCCGGCCGGTGATGGCGCTGTCGAGCATCGGCGTATTGGTTTCCCTGTTGATGCTGATCAATACCCGGCATGACACGAGTTTGATATTCGCGTCGTTGTTCATGGTGCATTTTTTTAATAACGCTCTTATAACTCTTACCGTGGGCCCCATATGCTCGGAAGCGGTGCCGATCGGACTGATGGCCACAGCGTCCGGACTGGTCATTGCCGTCGGTGAACTGTTCGGCGGAGGCCTCGCGCCCGTCGTGGTCGGCCATCTCGCACAGCGCTTTGGCATAGAGCACGTTTTGTGGTTGCCGATCGTCATGGTGACGGTCGGATTTATCTTGTGTCTTGGTATTCAAGTAAACCAGCCGCGCCGCCCATCATGAGAAGAGGTTCATCGTTATGACCAACAAGGTCATCATTTCCTGCGCCATCACCGGCGCCATGCACACACCGACCATGTCCGAGTTTTTGCCGATCACGCCGCAGCAAATCGCCATGCAGTCCATCGACGCCGCCAAAGCGGGCGCCGCCATCATTCATCTGCACGCGCGCAAGCCCGCGGATGGGGAACCCACCGGCGACCCTGTCATCTACTTGCAATTCCTGCCGCAAATCCACGATGCCACGGATGCCGTCATCAATCTCACGACGGGAGGAAGCCCCCTCATGTCGGTTGCCGATCGGCTTGCCGCAGCAGTGCGCTTCAAGCCCGAAATGTGCTCCCTCAATATGGGCTCGATGAATTTCGCCATATTTCCGGCTGCCAATCGAATCAAGCAGTGGAAGTATTCCTGGGAGGAGGGCTACGTACGAAATAGCGATGACTTTATTTTTAGGAATACCTTCCGCGACATTGCCTACATTCTCGAGACCATGACGGACGCCGGCACCAAGTTCGAACATGAGTGCTACGACGTCGGGCACCTCTACAATTTGGCTCATTTCGTCGATCGCGGCCTGGTCAAAGCGCCCTTTTTCATTCAGCTCATTTTCGGGATATTGGGCGGCATCGGCGCCGATCTCGACAACATGATGTTCATGAAGCGCACTGCAGATCGATTGTTCGGCCCCGAGAATTTTCAGTGGTCAGTACTCGCGGCCGGGCGCCATCAAATGCCTTTCGTGTCGCAAGCCGCCTTAATGGGCGGCAATGTACGCGTAGGACTCGAGGACAGCATCTTCCTCGAACGCGGCAGGCTGGCGCAGTCAAATGCCGAGCAGGTAGCCAAGATCAGCCGAATTCTCACTGAATTCGGCCACACGATCGCCACGCCTGCCGAGGCGCGGACCATGCTGGGGCTCAAGGGCAGGGATCGCACTCAGTATCATTAAGTCCGCCTTCGCCTGCCTTGGCGCCAGCAACCTGCTGATGCGGCATAATTCACTCACTAACTGGGAGAGTTGAATGAGCACCGCAATCATAGACCCCCGCTATCTCGCCAATTTACTCAGTATCGCGAAGCACGGTTCCTTCAATCGGGCGGCCAGCGCGCGCGGCATGTCCCAGCCTGCGCTGTCGAACAGCATTGCGCAGCTGGAGCGACGGCTGGGCGTCGCAGTGCTTGATCGAACCCGCAGGGGCTCGGAGCTCAACGAATACGGCAAGATATTGGTGCGAAACGCAGAAATCATCGAGGCTGTGCTGCAACACACCGTCGACGAGGTGCGTTTGAAGCGAATCGGCGTGGAGGGGCCATTGCGCATCGGCGTGGTCCCCTCGCTGGCCATCAAGTTCATGCCCGCCGTCATGCAAGTGCTGCTCAAGCAACACCAGTCCATCGAGATTACCATCATCGAAGGGTTGGACGATCAGTTGCTTCCGGCATTGCTCGCTGGAGACTTGGACTTGGTGCTGGGACCCTTGGCGAGCATCTTCCCGGCTCCGCCCGAGCTGGTGGAGGAGCCGCTTTTCGATGATCCATTCAGCATCGGAGTAGGCCCGCATCATCCGTTTCGAAATCGCACATCCTTGACGCTCGTTGAACTGCGCGATCACCCGTGGATTCTGCCTCTGCCCGGGAATAACTACCGGCGTCACATCGAGGCTCTGTTCATGTCCGAAGGAGTCGCATGGCCAAGCAATTGCATCATTACCAGCAGCCTTTCCATGGCCGAATCCGCACTCGCGCACAGTGACCGCGTGACCATCATCACCGAGCTGCAGGCAACCATGCAAAATACCTGGAATATCCGCTCTATCCCGCTCAAGCGTGGTGGCAAACGGGTCCTCGGCATCAAGTGGCGAAAGGCCGGCGCCTTATCGGCGCTGGCGACTCGAGTCGTGCAATACGCTCACGAGGTCGCGAGGGCGTCCGTCGTTCATCAAGGGAAGCCGGGGCGCCAAAAAAGAGCAAGTGCTCGATGACTCTTTGCCGGCCGCAGTCATAAGGCGCCGCTATAACCCATCCAGTTTTCCTCATTTGACTCCCCTCCTCGGCCAGACGACGCTGTGGAGCATGAGCCATCGTGTCGTTTATATATGACCAAAACCTCTCAAGAACGAACGCTTAACGCGGTTTCCGCAACGGAGTTGCAGCGCCGCTGGAGGGCCGTGCGCACGTGCATGCGCGCAAAAGGCATAGACGCGCTGGTCGTTCAGAATTCCAGCGACTGGGTCGGCGGGTATATCCGCTGGTTCAGCAATCAGCCCGCCACCAACGGCTATCCCAGCAGCGTGGTGTTCCCTTTGGAAGGCGGTATGTCCTTCATCGAGCAGGGTCCGTTCGGCGGAACCCGTACCCCAGACGAGACGGAAAGCGCCGCTACCGGCATCGCGCGCCGCCTCACGACCCCGAGCTACCCCTCGGTCAGCTATTCAGGAAACTACGATGCGGATATCGCGCTCGCCGAACTCAAGCGCTTCGGTGCCAAACGGGTCGGACTGGTGGCTCCCGCGTCGATGTATCACAGCTTCGGCGCGCGCCTGAGCGCGGCGCTCGGCGACGACGTGATCGATGCCACCGACTTCATCGACGGCATCAAGGCCGTGAAAAGTGCCGAGGAGCGCGCCTTCATACGGCAGGTCGCCGCCATGCAGGATGCGGTCATGGCGCGGGTGAGAGAATTCATTCGACCGGGGCTCAAAGACTTCGAAGTGGCTGCCTATGCCCAGTACGTGGGCCAGCAACTGGGGAGCGAACAAGGCATTTTCTTGTGCTCGTCCGCACCTCAAGGGCGGGCAGCGAGTTTTCGCCCACGCTCCATGCAAGGCAGAACCTTGGAGAAGGGAGACGTCTATTCGCTGTTGGTGGAAAATAATGGGGCGGGCGGCTATTACACGGAATTGTCGCGCATGTTCGTTCTGGGCCGTGCATCGCAAGAACTCAAAGATGCGCATGGTGCCGTACTCGACGCACAGCGCTACGCCCTCTCGCTGCTAAAGCCCGGCGCCGCTGCCGCGGGTATTTTTGCGGAGCACAATGCCTATCTGCGGCGGCAGCAAATGCCGGAGGAACGCAGGCTCAGCATTCATGGCATGGGCTACGACATGGTTGAGCGGCCATTGATACGCGATGACGAAAACATGGCCATTGCCGCGCATATGGCCATCGTCTGTCACCCCGGCATTCTCAACGAGCGGATGTTCGTGCATAACACGGAGATCTACTTCATTCCCGAAGAAGGGAGCCCGGAGTGCCTGCACCGCACGCCGAGGGAAATTATCGAGGTCAATTAGCCGCCACGCGCGAGTGCTCGCGCCGCCAACTCCCGGGCCGCTGCCACGACATCGGCCTCACCGGGCAGCGCTAACAAGGCAGCGCCGGCAAGAGGTGTGAACGTGTCCGCTCCGACCACCCGCTTCAGCGGAGTCGAGCCGCAGCCGGCCTCGACGATGGCGGTAATGATCCCCTCGCCCACACCCGCACTTTTTCGCCCCTCATCGAGCACCAGGATGCGCTTGGCGCTCTTCGCCTGCGAGGCAATGTATGCGTCATTGAGCGGCGCCAGCCAACGCAGATCCACCACGCGCACGCGCCATCCCTGGTCTTTCTCGATCGTGCGCGCCGCGCGCAGCGCCATCGGTACGCCGTTGCCGAATGTGAAAACGACCAGGTCGTTCGCCGCTTCGTCGTAGATGCGGCCTTCGCCCAGCGGCATTGCCGTGCCGAGGTCGGGATAAGCGAACTGCCAGCGGCCATCGCCGGACTCATACAAATCCTTGGTCATGTACAGCGCGATCGGCTCTAAAAACGCGCAGACTCGGCCGTCGACTTTGGCCAATGCCATCATCGTGCGCAGCATCGTCACCGCATCGTCGCCGCGGCTGGCGCAGCCGACCACTAGGCCGGGAATATCGCGAAGCGCGGCAATCGAATTGTCGTTGTGGAAGTGACCGCCGAAGCCTTTCTGGTAACCCAGCGCCGCCACCCGCATGACCATGGGATTTCGGTATTGATCGTTGGAAAAGAACTGCAGCGACGCCGCCTCGCCGCGGATCTGATCGCAGGCGTTGTGGAAATAGGCGAGATATTGGATCTCAGGGATCGGCAGCATTCCCATGTTCGCATAACCCTGGGCGAGCCCCAGAATCATGGTCTCGTCCAGCAGTGTGTTGAACACGCGGCTGCCTTTGAACGTCTTGTTAAGACCTTTGGTGACGGTGTAAACGCCGCCCTTCTGCGCCACGTCCTCGCCGAACAGCAGCCCTTCCGGATATTTCGCCAGCAGATCGTGCAGCGCCTGGTTGATCTGGATCGCCAAGTGCCTGGGCGGCAGATTTTCCGGCAGCTTCGCTGCACCGCCGAATACGGCCGCACGGCGGTCGGCATAGTCGCCGCGCTCAGCTTCTGCCTGCACTGCCTCCGGCGAGTACGGCGCCAGGGGTGCCATCACCTGGGCGAGCGACGTAAGCCGGGGCTTCGCATCCGCCGCCTCGGCGGCCGCGAAACAACGCTTGCGGGTGGCCTCATAAACATTCAGTACATCACTCTTCGAATACAGACCTGATTCCAGCGCAATGCCCACCGAACGCAGCAATGGATCGCTCGCCTCCACCGCCATCAGTTCCTCGATGCTGCGCCACTCAATCTCGAAATCCGTGCCGGCATGGCCCATCACGCGCGTGGTCTTCAGGTGCAGAAAGGTGGGACGCCGCGAGTCTCGACAATGACGAACCGCGCGCAGCACTTGCGCATACCCCGTGGCCAGATCCAGGCCGTCAGCGAAGTAATAATCAAGGTCGACGCGGTACTGGAAATTATTGGCGATCCACCCGGCCGGCGTCTTCACCGAGATGCCGATGCCGTTGTCCTCGCACACGAACAACACCGGCGCCGGCAGTTTCTGGTACGCCGTCCACGCGGCCGTATTGAACGCGGTCTGTGCGCTGGCGTGATTGCTCGAGGCATCGCCGAACGAGCAGACCGTAATACTGTCTTCGGGAATCGGCAGCGAATGACCAATGCGCCGCGCCTGCTCGATCGCCACCGCTGTGCCAAACGCCTTGGGTAGGTGCGAGGCGATCGTCGATGTCTGAGGCAATACCCACAGAGGTTTGGATCCCCATACCTTATGGCGGCCGCCGGAGGCCGGATCGTCCCTGCTCGCCGCGAAGCTCAACGCCGAATCCACCACCGGGTCCATCCCCGGCAGCTTGCGGAATCGTTCCGCCATGAAGGCGCCCGAGCGATAATGCAGAAACGCCGGATCGGTATACCGCGTCAACCGCGCCACCATGGCGTTGCCCTCGTGCCCGCTCGACCCTATGGTGTAGAACACCTTGTTCTGCACGCGCAGCACCCGCGCCATGAGATCGAGTTGCCGCGAAATTATTTGCGATTCAAACAGCTCACGAAACGCGCCCGCAACCAGAGCGCTGCCCGGCAGCACAGGCTCATCGTCGCCCGGCGCTGCGTGCGCCTTGCCGTGCCACAGCTTTACGAATTCGATGAAGTTCTGATCGACGATTTCGGCGCGGTTGAAGCCTTTGTGGCGGGCGCCGACAGCTGGGTTTGTGGACATGGTCTCGCAATTTTACCCTGTAGCCGGTTCGCGAACCAAGCGTACGTCACGCAGGGGGCGCACTTACGCCAACGAGTTGCCGAACAACGCCAACATGCGAGTCCACGCCTTTTCTGCCTGAATTGGGTTGTACACGCGCGAATCGGGCGGACACCAACCGTGCATGGCACCGCCGTATACCTCGACTTCCGCATGCAGGCTTGCCTTGCCGAATGCATCGCGCAGCACATCCTTGCTCTGCGGTTCCTTCTGGTCATCGTTTTCGGCAATCGCAACGAGAAAGTGCGCTTTCATCTGCGGGATCAACAAATGTGGGCTATCCGGCTTGTCGGTGACCAGACCGCCGCCATGAAATGTGCCTCCGGCGCCGATGCGGTCGGGGAAGGCCGCCGCGGTTCGCAGCACGAATGGGCCGCCCATGCAATACCCCGTGGTGCCGAGTTTCCTTTTTTTGTCGACGCTCAGCTGATTGTCGAGAAACGAGACAAATGCTTTCGCGTCCGTTTCAGCCGTCTTCGGACTCAACGAGCCGGCCAATGACATCAGTGCCTGCCGCGTCGCTGGATCGTCAAAATCGGGGTGAGCAGGCGCCGTCGGTGCTTTCTGCGTACGGTAGAAGGGATTGATGACGAGTACCGAATATCCCGACTCGGCCAGTCGAGTAGCCATATCCCTAAACGCCGGGCGCAGCCCAAAAATATCGGGCCAGATCAGTACTCCGGGGTGTCTGCCTTTTGCAGGATGCACAAAAAAGGCATCCGCATCACCGTCCGGAGTTTTTACTTCTACATTCACGCCTTGTGTCTCCGCGGCATTTGCGAGCCTCGGTAATACCGCCGCGAGACCAGCTGCCAGCGCCATCTCCCCAAATCGTCGCCGCGTCAGTTCGCCCGAGATTCGGGCAAAGGCGTCCAGATCGTCCTGCTCGCACATATTTCGTGCCTTCATTGGTGTTTGAATGTGCGGAATTTTGCGCTCATCGGCACTCGCTTCGCAATATAGTCGAACGCAAAATTCACTCGTCGCCCGACGCAACCCGCTTGTAATAACTACAAGAGCGCCGAAGCAGACCGATACACCGCCTCTATCGCAATCATATATTCAATCGATTTACTTAAATGCCGACGGAGGCGTAGCCTGAATTAACAGTCACGAATGGAGCAGGTCATGAGTCAACCGACAATCAACTCGTCGAAGGTGCCCGACACACATCTCACCACCACGGCCGGCAGTCCCATTGCCGATAATCAAAACGCGCTTAGCGCAGGCGCGCGCGGCCCGCTGCTGATGCAGGATTATCAACTCATCGAGAAGCTCGCACACCAGAACCGAGAGCGAATTCCTGAGCGCGCGGTACATGCTAAGGGTTGGGGCGCACACGGCACGCTGAGCGTTACCGGCGATATTTCGAAATTTACCAAGGCAAAGGTATTGCAGCCCGGCGCCCGGACGAAATTGATCATGCGTTTCTCCACGGTCGCCGGAGAACTCGGTGCAGCGGATGCCGAGCGCGACGTGCGAGGCTTTGCCATCAAGCTCTACACCGAGGAGGGCAACTGGGACTTGGTCGGCAATAACACCCCTGTGTTCTTCGTTCGCGACCCCTACAAGTTCCCGGACTTCATTCATACCCAGAAGCGCCATCCGAAGACTCATTTACGTTCGCCAACCGCGATGTGGGATTTCTGGTCGCTCTCACCCGAGAGTCTGCACCAGGTCACCATTTTGATGTCGGACCGGGGCCTGCCCACCGGCGTGCGACACATGAACGGTTACGGTTCCCATACATACAGCCTGATCAACGCGGCCAGCGAGCGCGTGTGGGTCAAGTTCCACTTCAAGACTCAGCAGGGTCACCAGCATTGGACCAACCCGCAAGCGGCGGACGTCGTCGGACGCACGCGCGAATCGACACAGGAGGATTTATTCGGCGCCATCGAGCGCGGCGAGCTTCCGAAGTGGAATGTGCAGGTGCAAATAATGACCGAAGCACAGGCCGAAGAATGGTCGCGCCGCACCGGCTGGAACCCATTCGACCTGACAAAGGTTTGGCCGCACGGCGACAGCCCCGTAATAGACATCGGTGTCTTGGAATTGAACCGTAATCCGGACAATTATTTCGCCGAGATAGAGCAGGCGGCGTTTGCGCCGTCCAACATCGTCCCGGGCATCAGCTTCTCTCCGGACAAGATGCTGCAGGCGCGAGTGTTCAGCTACGCCGATGCGCACCGCTACCGGCTCGGCACGCACTACGAGGCGCTGCCGGTGAATGCGCCACGCTGTCCCGTGCACCATTACCACAAAGACGGTGCGATGCGCTTTTTCGACAACAATACGAAAAATCCGGACGCATACTACGAACCCAATTCCTTCAATGGGCCCAAGGAAGACAAACGCTTCGCCGAGCCTCCGCTGCCGCTGCACGGCGACGCCGACCGCTATAACCACCGCGAAGGCAACGACGATTTCACCCAACCCGGAAATCTGTTCCGCCAATTCAACCAAGAACAGAGGCAACGCCTGTTCAACAACATCGCAGCAGCGATGACTGGCGTGCCGGAGGAGATCAAGCGCCGCCAGATCGCTCTGTTTGCCAAGTGCGATCCCGCTTACGGCAGCGGAGTCTCCAAGGTGCTCGATATCGCCTGAATTCCAACGCTGGCGAAACGCAAGCTCGCAGATCATCGCAAGGCGGCAGCGGGCCGAAACCTAGGCTGGCAATTTGCGCGCATTTGCGGTTCCCATGGCAAGCGCGGCGCCGATTGAAAGGTGTAATTTCTCCGCCGTGTCGCCGGTCCCCTGCATATACACCCCACACGTAGGCCATATATGCAGCGACTCCAAAATCCGTTGGTTGCAGCCACCCTGCTCTCGTGCGCCGTCGCCGCGCAAGCGCAGCCGCGCCCGGCGGTCATCGAGCTGTTCACCTCGGAAGGTTGCAGTTCCTGCCCGCCGGCGGAAGCCTATTTGGGAGAACTGGCGCAGCGCCCCGACGTCCTGGCGCTGGCGTTTCACGTCGATTATTGGGACGATTTGGGCTGGCGCGACCGCTTCGAGTTGACCGAAGCCACGCCGCGGCAGCGCCTCTACGCAAAAGCACTGCGCCTTCCCTCGATCTACACGCCTCAGCTCATGGTCGACGGCCGCGTCGACTTTGTCGGCAACGACCGCGCGGCCATTTCCAAAGCGCTGGCGGAGCCTCGCCAGGGCGTCGCCGTCGTATTCGCGGTTCGCGACGGCGATATCCAAATCGACGTCGGCGCACAGGATGGCGGCCGGCCCTGCGATGTCTTGCTGGTGACGTACCTACGTAGCGCAACCTCCGCCATCGGGCGCGGCGAGAATGCCGGCCGCACCCTGACGGAGTTCAATATCGTGCGAAGTCTTCAGAATCTTGGACACTGGACCGGCCAGGCGCAGCAATATCATGCGACGGTAAAGCTCCTGCCAAGCGATGCCACAGACGTCGCGGTGCTGGTGCAGCCGGCCGGCCAGGGGCCTGTGGTCGGCGCAGCGACTCACGCCCTGCGCTAATTGAATCATCGCGCGCGGGCATCGTCGCACCCCGGCATCGTCGCGGCCCGCTTCGCCGCGCGCCGCTTCGCTACGGCCGCCGCGCATACTCCGCATCGAATAACGCCTCGAGCGTCGGATGCACGCCGCGCAGCTGGTCGACCACCTGCTTGGCCCAATCGAAGTATTCTCGCTTGCGCTCGATGCCCCAGTCTGCCGGCGGCGCGAGTTGCATGTCGCGCAAATTGCAGATCTTATCCGCCAGCTTCACGAGTTTTGCCTGATTGCTGATGCTCGAGGCGTGCAGCACCTGCAGCCGCTTGCGCTCGGCCTTTTTCAGCATCTTGTCGTCCGTCACCTGCACGACGATCACGGCGACATCGGCGCCGAAGTGATTCTTGAGTTCTTCGGCGGTGGTATCCGTATCCTCGATGGTGTCATGGAGCAGAGCCGCCATGAGCACGATCACGTCCCTGACCGCCGCTTCATTCGCCAACACGTTCGCGAGCTCGATCGGATGGTTGATGTATGGCGAGGCCTTCGCGTCTTTGCGCCGCTGATCACGATGCTTGAATGCGGCGAAAGCGGCGGCGGATATGAACGCGGGCAGCGGCGGTGAATCGGGCAGATTCATAGCCTCTCCTGTTTGACGAATATCTGAGCCTGCGCCTGGGAGCGCGCCGTTGCAAGATGGACCGGACGGAACGGTATGGACGGCAGGCTCGTTCGGTTACCATCCCTTAGGCGAATATCCTGGCGGCAAAACAAGGACCCAACAGTGCCCGTTAACGAACTACCCCCCAGCGGGCTGCGTCATGGTTTACGTCAGCGGCACATGACCATGATTGCCTTGGGCGGGGTCATCGGCGCCGGTCTTTTCGTCGGCAGCGGCGTGGTCATCAAGGCGGCGGGCCCTGCGGCGGTGTTGTCATTTGTGATCACGGGGCTGCTCGTCGTGCTAGTAATGCGTATGCTCGGTGAAATGGCCGTGGCGGTGCCGGCGGTGGGCTCCTTTTACGAATACGCCCGCCTGGCTTGGAGCGACCGGCCGCGGTTAGGCCAGCTCGCCGGTTTTTTGACCGGCTGGATGTACTGGTACTTCTGGGTCATCGTCGTGGCGCTGGAGGCGGTCGCCGGTGCGGGTCTGGTTCGCTATTGGTTGCCCCACCAGCCGGCTTGGCTCATCAGCCTCGCCGTCATGATGTTATTGACCCTCACCAATATATTTTCGGTCAGATCGTACGGCGAATTCGAGTTCTGGTTCTCCTCGATCAAAGTGGCGGCCATTGTCGTTTTCTTGCTGCTGGCGGGACTGTTCGTCCTCGGCCTATGGCCCGGGGTTAGCGGGAGCGTCGCCAATCTGACGGCGCACGGCGGCTTCGCGCCGAATGGTGTGCTGCCCATTTTGACCGGCGCCGTCGCCGCGACCGGCTTCTACTTCGGCGCCGAGATCGTTTCCATCGCCGCAGCGGAGGCGGCGGAACCCGCGAAGGCGGTGGCGCGGGCGACTAACTCGGTGATCACGCGGGTGCTGGTGTTCTACGTGGGGTCCATCCTCCTGGTCGTGTGCCTGGTGCCATGGAATTCAGCGGCCATCGGCACGCCCTACGTCAGTGCTTTGAGCGCCATGCACATCCCCGCAGCGGCGCATATCATGAACGCGGTGGTCCTCACCGCCGTGCTATCGGCGCTCAATTCGGGACTCTATGCCTCATCGCGGATGTTGTTCGCGCTCACCCTGCACGGCGATGCGCCCAAGGCCCTCGCCAAGCTCAGCCGCAACGGCGTGCCGACCCGGGCCATTCTGCTCGGCACCTTGTTTGGCTACGGCACGGTGATCATGTCGTACGTCTCCCCCGACACGGTATTTGCCTTTTTGGTCAACTCCTATGGCACGGTGGCAATATTTGTTTATCTGTTGATCGCCGTCTCCGAGCTGCGCCTGCGCGCGCGATTGGAAATCGAGGATCCGGCGCGGCTGCGCGTGCGCATGTGGGCGTATCCGTATCTGACCTATCTCGCCATCGCGGGAATGCTCGGCATCGTCCTCGCCATGGCCTTCATTCCCGAACAACGCACGCCGCTGGTATTCGGGTTTATCAGCTTAGGGATCCTGCTGCTGGGATTTGTCGCGAGGGTCCGCTTCGGCGAACGCCAGCATATCGCGGCTCTGTCGCTGGAGCCGCACGAATACCGAGAGTTATAGAGGTCCCGGCAGACCGCTACCCGGGCCGGCCCGCCCCTTCCACTCTAGAACGGCTTGTCGCCGATTACCGTAGCGCGATGCATGATGCGCCGCTCAGGCAGGTAGTCCGCGACGGCATAGTGATGGGTGATGCGGTTATCCCAGAACGCGATATCGTCCACGCGCCATTGCCATCGCAGAGTGAACTCCGGCCGCGCCGCATGGGCAAACAGAAAAGCCAGCAAGGCATCGCTCTCACGCGCGGTGAGTCCGTGGATATGAGTGGTGAATCCCTCGTTGACGAACAGCGCCTTGCGGCCGGAGACCGGATGGGTGCGCACCACTGGATGGGTCACCGGTGGATGCTTTGCCACCGCGCGCTCGTAGCGCTCTTTGAACCCAGGATCCTGCCCCCAACGGCCGGCGGGGAAGGACTTGACCACCGAGTGCTCCGCGGTCAGCCCTTCCAGGAGGCCCTTCAGCGGCATCGATAGGGCATCGTAGGCGGCAAGATTGCTCGACCAGAGTGTGTCCCCGCCCGCGCTCGGGAGCTGTTTCGCTGCCAGGATGCCCGCCAGTGGCGGCGTTTGACTGAAAGTAACGTCCGTGTGCCAGTTGTCGTTGTCCGGAAGAAAGTCGCCGTGCGTGTCGAGCACCAGGATTTGCGGCAGCTCCGGCAGTACCGGATAAATCGGATGAATGTGCAGCTCGCCGAAGTTCGCGGCGAAGCGCACCTGTTGCTGCGGCGTGATCGGCTGCCCGCGAAAGAACAAGATCTGATGCTCGACCAGCAGTTTACCGAGACGGTCGATGGATTCCGGCGCCAACTCGTCGGCCAGCGTAACGCCCTCGACGAGGGCGCCCAGGGCGGGTGTAAGGCGGGAAATGGTAATGGCCATATTTCTTGCGATATTGGGACGTCCGGGTGGCATCATGCCACGCGTCGTCGCTGGTGTTAATCGGCGAACTCAAGCATGGTAGCAGCTGAATTGCCTGGAGGAGCCGAGTTTGAATCTCGCCGCGCTGTGGTATCTGGATCCGTCGGTCACCTATTTGAACCACGGATCATTCGGCGCCTGCCCATCCACGGTACTGGACCGTCAGGCGGCGCTGCGAGTGGAAATGGAGCGGGAGCCGGTGGATTTCCTGGTGAAAGAACTGCCGGCGCGTCTTGGCGCCGCCCGGCAGGCGCTGGCGGCCTTTTTGCAAGCCGACTCTCGAGATCTGGTGTTCGTGCCGAATGCCACGGCGGGTGTCAATACCGTGTTGCGTTCGCTTGATTTCGGGCCTGACGACGAGCTGCTGCTCACCAATCACACCTACGCGGCCTGCCGTAAGACCGTCGACTTCGTGACCGCGCGAACCGGCGCACGAGTGGTGGTGGCGAACCTGCCTTTCCCCTGCCGCCAGGAGGAGGAGATCGTGGCGGCGGTGCTGCAATGTGTGTCGCCGCGCACGCGCCTCGCGCTGCTCGACCATGTGACCAGCTCGACCGCCCTGATCCTGCCTATCGCGCGCTTGGTCGGCGAGCTTAATTCGCAAGGGATCGATACTCTGGTGGACGGCGCACACGCTCCGGGCATGGTGCCGCTCTGCTTGTCGACGTTGGGCGCGGCCTACTACACCGGCAATGCCCACAAATGGCTTTGTGCGCCGAAAGGGGCTGCATTTCTGCATGTGCGCCGCGACCGCCAAGCGACATTGCATCCGACCGTCATCAGTCACGGGTACACGGAAGGATTTCACGCGGAATTCGACTGGACCGGGACCTTCGATCCGACCCCGTGGCTGTGCATCCCGACGTCGCTGCAATACATTGGCGGTCTGTTGCCCGGCGGCTGGCCGCAGGTCATGGCCGCCAATCGTGCGCTCGCCTTGCAAGCGCGCGCCTTGCTGCTGGAATCGCTGGCAGTTAAGCCGCCCTGCCCCGAGGAAATGATCGGATCGATGGCGTCCATTCCCTTGCCTGCGGCTGCGGCAGGCTCAGCGGCTGCGCGTCTCGACTCAAAGGGTCTGCATGATTGGTTTCGCGAACGCGGTGTCGAAACCTGGCTGTATCCAAATCCGGTCCCGCTGCTGCGCGTCTCCGCGCAGCTGTACAACGACCTGGGTCAGTTCAAGAAACTCGCACAGCTGCTGGAGGAAGCCCTGCATGGCCGCTGAGCAAATTCAGCCGCCGATCCGCGCGCGCCTGTCGACCTTCGACACGGCCATGGTGGTATTCAGCCTGGTGGTCGGCATCGGCATCTTTCGCACGCCGGCCATCGTCGCAGCGGCGGCCGGCAGCACCTCGCTGTTCTACACGGCCTGGATCGTGGCCGGGATCATCAGCCTGATCGGCGCCCTTACCTTCGCCGAAATCGGTGCGCGCTATCCACGCGCCGGCGGTTACTACCGGGTCGTCGCGGATAGCTACAACCCGACGTTGGCCTTCATGCTGAATTGGTCGCAGACGCTGATGCAGGGCGCCGGTGCCGCCGGTGTGGCGTTCATCGGCGCCGAATACTTGGTGCCGGTGCTGTTGCCGCCGCCGTGGCGCACGCCGCACGCATCGCTAGTGCTGGCGTGCGCGACCATGCTGATACTGCTTAGCCTCAACTACCGCGGCGTGAAGCCCGGCGCCCGCGTGCAAAATCTGCTCTCGCTCCTCAAAATAATCATGATCGTAGGCCTCGCGGCGCTGGCACTGCTGCTCGCCACACCTGCGCACATCGTCGAGCCCGTGCCGGCGGGGCACTCCGGATTGCGCTTAGCATCGGCGTTGATTCCCTGCTTCTATGCCTATGGTGGCTACCAATTGACCATGAATTTGGGGACGGATCTCAAGGATGCGCGGCGACACTTCCCGCTCGCCATCACGGCCGGCATGTGCACCGTTGTCGGCCTGTACTTGCTGCTCAATTTTTCCTACGAGCGCGTGCTCGGCATCGGCGGTATCGCGGATTCGAAGCTGGCAGCGGCAGCTCTGTCACGCGCCACTTTCGGGCCTTCCGGTGAAGTGCTGATCTCGATTGCCGTGTTTTTGTCCGCGGCAGGCTTCGTCAACGCCACCATCATTCAGATGCCGCGCAGTTTCTACGCCATGGCGCAGGACGGCGTGCTGCCCAAGGCATTCTTGCGCGTAAATCCGCATACTCAAGTGCAAGAGGTGGGCCTATTGTTCTTCGGCGCCACGATGTTGCTGCCGGCATTTTTGCTCGGATCGTTCGAGAAGCTGCTGAACTACGTGATGTTAACCGACACCTTGACGCTCGCCGTCGTCGCCTCGACCCTGTTCGTGCTGCGGCGCCGGCACACGGGAGACGGCGGCTTCACGATTCCGGGATACCCCTTCCTGCCCGCCGTCTACATCGTGTGTCTGCTCGGCATCGCCGTGCGATTGTTCAGCATGGAACCGGGTCTCGCGGCGGCGGTTGTCATTATCTTGCTCTCCGGCTGGCCGCTATTTCACCTCGGGCACCGGTTATTCGGCCGCAAATCAACATAGCGGCCGGCCGTACCAGCGACGGGAGAGCTAGGTTCGTTGCCGCATGCGGCGCACAGTGGCATCAAAAGTCATGCGCGCCACGCCGAGCCCCGCACCCAAATCGGTGGCCACATCGCGGCAACGCTCCTTGACCGCTTCGCTCAAGAGCACATCCTCGCCTCCCAGCGCGCCCGCCTGGCATTGGACTTCCGCGGCCCGCTGCACAGTCCACAGCAGCATGAAGGTGCTGGGGATATCCCGTTCGCAAACTGCGACTCCGTGATTGCGCAGCACCAGAACATGCTTGTCGCCGAGACTCTTGAGCATCCGGCCGCGTTCGTCGGCGTACAGAGTAATGCCTTCGAAATCGTGGTAGCCGACGCGCCCGTAGAATTGGGCGCCGTAGAAATTATTGTGATCGAAGCCGCCGCGTTTCATGGCTACCGCCGACACGGCGGTGGTATGCGTATGCGCGACGCATGCCACATCGGGGCGAAACTCGTGAATCGCACCGTGCAAGGCGAAGCCTGCGGGGTTGGCGGGATATTCGGATGGTTCGACCAACCGCCCGTCAACCGCCACCTTGAGCAGGTTTTGCGGCGTAATTTCGACGTAGTTGAGGCCGAAAGGGTTCACCAGATAGTGGTGCGCCGGGCCCGGCAGGCGCACCGAGATATGGTTGAATATCATCTCCGTCCAGCCGAGAAAATCGATGAGATGATAGAAGTCGGTCAGTTCGCAACGCAGGCGCCATTCCTCGGCGTCCATCGTCGGCAGCGGCACGCGTGTCGGCATCATGGTGATGGCTCCTCTCCTCCGGCCGGGTAAAAACTCTGCGCCGATTATGGCCGCCGCGTGTGGATTCGTCCATGATACAAATTTACGGGAGCGCGCATGCCCGCTGAATCGCCCCGCAAGGCGGCGCTGGCCTTCATTTTCGTCACGGTACTCATCGACATGCTGGCCTTCGGCATGATCATTCCCGTACTGCCCATGCTGGTGCAAGACTTCATGGGCGGCGATGCATCGCGCGCCGCGACCATGTACGGAGTGTTCGGAACAGCCTGGGCGCTAATGCAGCTCATCTTCTCTCCGGTGCAGGGATCGCTCTCGGATCACTTCGGCCGCCGGCCCGTAATACTGATTTCCTGTGCCGGGCTTGGCCTTGACTTTATTCTCATGGCGTTGGCACCGAACCTCTGGTGGCTGCTAATCGGCCGGGTGATATCGGGCATCACCGCCGCGAGTTTCAGCACCGCCGGCGCGTATATCTCAGACATCACACCGCCGGAGAAGCGCGCCGCAAGCTTCGGATTGATAGGCGCCGCGTTCGGCGCCGGATTCGTGCTGGGACCGGCCTTGGGCGGTGTGCTTGGGGCCATCTCGCCGCGCCTGCCGTTCTGGGCCGCGGCCGTCATGGCTTTGGCCAATGTGTGCTGGGGCCTGTTCGTCCTGCCCGAGTCGCTACCCAAGAATTTGCGCGTTGCCTTTTCGTGGAAGAGCGCCAATCCACTTGGAGCCCTCAAGCTGCTGCGTTCACACCCCATGCTCGCGGGTCTGGCCGCCAGCTACTTCCTGTTGAGCCTCGCGCACGTGGTGCTGCCCAGCACGACGGTGCTGTACATGCACTACCGCTATGGCTGGAATACGCGCGCGGTCGGCATCTTCCTGGCTGGAGTGGGAGTTTCCTCCCTCATCGTGCAGGGCTTCCTGGTAAAGCCCATGGTGAAGTGGCTCAAGGAACGGCGCGCCGTGGTTGTCGGCTTGACCTTCGGTGCGGCAGGCTTCGCCATCTACGGCCTCGCACCCACGGGACCGATATTCTGGATTGGGGTACCGGTGATGGCACTGTGGGGAATTGCAACCCCCTCGCTGCAAACCCTCATGACGCGCCTGGCAGACCCCAAGGAGCAAGGCCGGCTGCAGGGCGCACTCGCCAGCCTCACTGGATTGGCAAGTCTCATCGGGCCCACCGTATTCACGCAGACCTTCGCGGTGTTCATCGGCGCGCATGCCGACTTGGGGCTGCCGGGCGCACCGTTCCTGCTCGCGGCCGTTCTGGTATTCGGCTCCATATTGCTCGCCTGGCGAGCTACTCGACCGACGACGACGCCGGCGGTCACCGACCCCGCATAGCGGTTCGCCAGCGCAGCAGGTGGCGCACGCTCCGGGCCCGCCGCGTAGGGAGCGCTGTGCAATCAGCGAGCTTCGCCCCACTCAGGAAAAGCGCCGATGGCGTCCGCATAATTGTGGATCACGTCCGTGTGCGCATCCTCCTGCCAGCCGCCCGGCGCCGGGTTATTGAACAGATCGCGAGGACGGCCTTGCTCGTCGATTGAATAGAGCGTGAAATCAAGGGCAGCCCGCGCTTCACCGGCCAGAACCGTCGAGCCGTTGGCTTTCGCGTATAGCGCGAGCACTGCGCCGTAAGTCGAGTTGATGCCGCCCCACGCCTGTTTATCCTCGTCCTGTTCATGACAGACGGTGATCCCGAATTCCACGTGCGTGAAATTGGCGCGCACGAACTCGATCAGCGTCGCACAGGCCGGCAACCAGTCGTGGCTGAGCAGTTCGCGTTTCTCGAGCAGGTAACGTGCCAGATTCAACGGCGCCCAAGCAGTCCGATTGGTGGGCGTGTCGTGATCCTCGAAGAACTGAGCGAACAGGCTGCCGTCGCCGGCGGCGCTGGGAATTTGAAAGCGAGTGATCCAATTCCACAGCGACCGGCGCGGCGCGGCGAACTCCTCGTATCCCAGCGCCAGTAATTCATCGTAAAGCCGCAGTACGTAGGTCATGTTTCCCGACACGGGTCCTCGACCCTCGCCATTGCGATAGTCCACTCGAAACGGCCAAGGTGAATGCAATGCGTTGCCGTCGTTCTGATTCGCGGCCAGCACTCGCGCATTCTGCAAGGACTGCGCCAAGTAAGCGCGCCCGCCGGCCGTTGCGAAAAGCTTCAGCAGCGCGTGGCCTGTGACACCTCCTTTGTCGGGCTCGATTTCGTAGGGACGGTCTGCTTGCGAGCCGCAGTCGTCCGGGAGCGGAAATTTCTCCCGGGTGCCGGTCGAGCGCGTGAACGCCGGATATATTCCAAGGCGCGGCGTGAGCGACTCCCTCACCAAATAATCTCCCATGGCGCGTGCCGTCTCGAGATACCGCAGATCCTGCTTGCCACGCAGTTCGTGATACTTGAGATAGGAGAGTATGCCCATGCCGTTCTGAGTCGCCGGAATGGTGTCCGTGCGCTGAGGCATCGGAGTCCAGTCGGCATCGAGAAAAGTCGCGAGCACGAAGCGTGGATAGCCGTGATCCTCCGGACAACTCTGGTAGAAATTCATCTCGAGGTCGAGAGCGGCATTCCACGACGTCCAGGGGTTGAGCTTGCCCCGCGCATCAAAATTCGCCGTGTGCCCGGCGATGACAATCGCCGGCTGAGACTGGGCCTCCCTCATCGGCGGCCCGCATCGAGTTCAGGGTAGTGCCGGAAAATTCCGTCATTGTTGAACGGTATGCGCCGCGGCGAGGCGAGGTAAGCAGCGATTCGCGGACGCTCCTGTACTCTTTTATGCAATGCGAACAGCCGCCGGTACTCACGCACCCGTGCCGCCTTGGCCAACGCACGTGGAAATGCGTAGTTCAATCCCGCCATGATTTGAAACATAGACAGGTCCGCGTAGGTCAGTTTGGTACCGACCAAATACTGGCGCGCTGGAGTATTTTTCGCCAGCACTTTTTCGAAGTAACCAAGGAATTTTGGCAGCCGGTTCTTCAGAAAATCAGCGGTGCGGCACCGTGACTCCTTCTTCTGATCCTCGTAATAAAAATTGGGCCCCAGCGGGTGGTGTGTGTCGTGTATCTCGGCCAGGAAATCCGCGAATGTGAGCTGCAATTCATGGGTCCACAGGCGGCCGCCTTCGTCGGCCGGGGTCAGGCCGTGGCGCGGACCCAAGAACTGCAGAATATTGGCCGTCTGGCCGATCACCCGCCGTCCTGCCTTGAGAAACGGCGGCGCGAACGGCGGCCGCTGAATATTGCGGCCGTCCAGGAAGCGTGTCAGCGCCGCCACTCCGGCTCGACTACCGGAATCACGTGCCACATCCCAATAGGGCGCGCCGGCCTCCTCTAGCAGCAATCGCACGAACTCCCCACGCCCTTGAATCGTCGGCCAGTAATAAAGCTCGTATAGCATCGCGCACCCCCACTCTGCCGTTACCCGTCCCCGCGCCGTCGAATTTACGAATCACCGCTCCCCCTAGTGTAGGATACCGCGACGCAATGTACCCGCCATGGCGAACAGGGATTGACGCCGCCTATGGCGTTGATAGAAAGCAGCAATTTGACTTGCCGCGGCCGCAAGGTCTAACGTCGAGGAAGAACATATCCGCAATGGTTCCGAGTTGATCAATCGGAAGGAGTGAGCACGTGAATTTAAAGGGTAGTAAGACCGAAAAGAACTTGAAGGACGCATTTGCCGGCGAGTCGCAGGCGAATCGGCGTTACTTGTATTTCGCCGCCAAAGCAGACGTCGAAGGATTCAATGACGTGTCGGCGGTGTTCCGCTCCACTGCCGAGGGCGAAACAGGACATGCCCACGGTCATCTGGAGTACTTGGAAGCGGTGGGCGATCCGGCCACCGGGTTACCGATCGGCGCAACCTCTTTGAATCTAAAGGCTGCCATCGCCGGCGAAACTCACGAATACACCGACATGTACCCCGGCATGGCCAAAAGCGCCAGAGACGAGGGCTTCGGTGAAATTGCCGACTGGTTCGAGACGCTGGCGAAGGCAGAGCGTTCGCACGCTAATCGCTTCCAGAAGGCGTTGGACAACCTGTAGTCCCTTATTCCCCGCCATAGGCGGGCGATGATGCGCGGGCTCCGTTCATGGAGCCCGCTTCGCTTTCGGCCGAGGGGGAAACCGTGCGCGACGGACAAATCGAGACAGGCCACGAGGGTAGTCTGGAAGCGCCAACGCGCCATGCGCTTGGCTGGCAGGATCCCAAGTTCTACGACGCCGAGGCACTGCAAAAAGAACTCGACCGAGTCTTCGATATTTGCCATGGTTGCCGCCGCTGCTTCAACCTTTGCGACTCTTTTCCCACCCTGTTCGATTTGATCGACGAGTCGAAAACCGGCGAGCTCGACGGCGTCGACAAGACCGCCTACGGCAAGGTTGTCGACCAATGCTACCTGTGCGACATGTGCTACATGACCAAGTGTCCGTATGTGCCGCCGCATCCCTGGAATGTCGACTTCCCGCACTTGATGCTGCGCGCCAAAGCCGTCAAGAATCGCGACGGCGGGGTGCGCTGGCGGGACAAGATTTTGAGCGCCACCGACACCGTGGGCAATATTGCCGGCATTCCCGTGGTTGCCGAGGTGGTAAACGCGGTCAATCGGAGCGCTCTCGGACGCAAGGTTTTGGACGCCGTGCTCGGCGTGCACCCGGATGCGCCCGTGCCGCCGTATCGATCCAACACGCTGCGCAAGCAGTTTGCCGCACGTCCCAAACCTGCCATTACGGTTCGCGCTGACGCAGCCACCCGCGGCAAAGTAGCACTGTTCGCCACCTGCTACGGTAATCGCAACGAGCCCGAGATCGGACTCGACCTCGTCACAGTGTTCGAACACAACGGCATTGAAGTTGTACTGGTCGAACAGGAACATTGTTGCGGCATGCCCAAGCTGGAACTCGGCGATCTGCAAGCGGTCGCGGACTTGAAGGCTAAGAATGTGCCGCAACTGATCGCGATGATTGACCGTGGCTACGACATTGTCGCGCCGATTCCCTCCTGTGTGCTGATGTTCAAACAAGAGCTGCCGCTGATGTTTCCCGACGAAACCGACGTAGCAAGGGTCAAGCGGCACATGTTCGATCCCTTCGAATACCTGACGCTGCGCCATAAATCGGGCCTGATGCGTACCGACTTCTCGCGGCCGCTCGGCAAGGTCGCGTACCACGTCGCCTGTCACCTGCGCGTGCAGAACATCGGGCTGAAGACGCGCGATGTGCTGAACCTCATTCCGGGAACCACGGTCGAGCCGATCGAGCGCTGTTCGGGGCACAATGGCACCTATGGGGTGAAGCGGGAATTCCGTGATAAATCGATGAAAATCGGCAAGCCTGTGTTTCAGCGCGTACTGGCGAGCGCAGCCGACTTCTATTCAAGCGACTGTCCGATGGCGGGCCATCAAATTGAAAGCGGTTTGGGCGATGCAAACCCGCCGACACATCCGCTGACGCTGCTGAGGATGGCTTATGGACTGTAGCGAACCGGACACTGGCGCCGGGAGTGGGGCTGCCAGGTGAAGAAATTGACGCGTCGGGATCTCATGAGCTTGGAGCAATACGCCGCCCAGCGCACACAACTGCGCAGCGAGGTAATCGCTCACAAGCAGCTGCGCAACGTACAGGTCGGGCCCAACATGACCTGGTGCTTCGAGGACTTCACCACCATACGCTACCAGGTACTCGAGATGCTGCGCGCCGAGCGCATCTTCGAGAGCGAGGGAATTCAGGGTGAAATCGACGCCTACAATCCGCTGCTGCCCGACGGCAACAACTGGAAGGTCACTCTGCTGCTCGAGTTTCCGGACCCGGACGAACGGCGGATTGCGCTCGAGAAACTAATCGGCGTCGAAGATAGATGCTGGATACGAATCAGCGAAATGGAGCGCGTCTTTGCGGTGGCGGATGAGGACATGGACCGAGAAAACGACGAGAAGACATCTGCGGTGCATTTCCTGCGCTTTGAGTTGTCGCCCTCGATGATGGAGGCCATGAAGAGCGGCGCTTCCTTGAGCATCGGCGTCGATCACGACAACTATCGACATACGCAGAGCCCGCTGCCCGCTGCCGTCCGCGACGCTTTGAGCCACGACCTCGACTGACTTCGCTCGCTTACGTTGCGCCGCGACGTGCCCCACCCCGCCGTGCCGCCGGGCCGCCGGGCCGCTGTGCCGATTGCAATACTTACAATGATTAGTTGGTCTAAAGAAAGCCCTCGGGCAATTAGGAATCTTCTATGCTGCCCGCATGTCTCTACCTTACGAGATATGAAATGAGGGCAGCATCGTGAGCGGCGGAACGGAACCGGTCGAGTTGCAAACGACCCCCGGGGACGCCGCTGAGCACCCGACTCTCGCGTGGCTGGACGCAATCTCAAGCGGACGCTGTACCTCGGAGGAATTTTTGCGTGCCATGCGCGAGCAATTCCGCGAGAGCCCCGATGCGACTTGGGAAGTTTTATCCCTGCTGGATCAGTACTACCGTCGCGGCAAGATGCCGCGCGATATTTTTCAAACTCTCAAATCCCGGCTGGAAGTCGCGGCGCTTGGCGCAGAAGGACACACGGCCACCGCTGCGCGGCCGCCTTCGTCGATCGCGACTGCGCCCGCGTCACGGCCCAGCGTGAAGCCCGCCGTATCATCGCCCGAGCCGTCGATCGCGCCGTCGATCGCGCCTTTTATAGCACCGTCGCCCACGATGACGCCGGGGTCATCGTCGCCCGCGCCTCCGCCCATGATGACGTCCGCGAAACCGCGCCCCGCCGCGCGGGAAATCGCCATCGGCGACGTGCTGCGCTATCGCTACCGAGTCATCAGAGTGTTGGGACGCGGCGGGATGGGCACGGTTTTCGAAGCCGTCGATGAATACCGTCTCGATCTGTTTCCCGCCGGCCAGCGCATCGCCATCAAAGTTCTGCATAAGGCCGTTGCCGAGCGCGAGGAGCTGCTGCGCGAATTGCAAAGGGAGTTTGGGCATCTACAGTCGCTGTCACATCCGCACATTGTTCGCGTGCACGAATTCGACCGCGACGGCGACATAGCTTTTTTTACCATGGAATTATTGAGCGGAGCGCTCTTAAGCGGAGTGCTCAACTCGCGACACTCGGTGGCGTTGCCGCGGCCCCAAGCACTCGCCATCATCCGTGATACCGGCGCCGCGCTGTCGTACGCCCATTCGCGCGGGATCGTGCATGGGGATGTGAACCCGCAAAATATCTTCCTGACCGATGAAGGGGAATTGCGCGTGCTGGATTTCGGCGCGGCACACTCCATACGGCGGACAGGCTGGAGCGCGCAGGATGAGCCGCCGCTTGCCGCCGTCGCCACCCTAGGTTATGCCAGTTGCGAGCTGCTCGAAGGGCAGCCTCCCGATACGCGGGACGATGTATTTGCCTTTGCCTGCGTCGTCTATTTATTGCTGTCCGGAAAACACCCCTTTCCCGGTTGCAGCGCCATCGAGGCGCGGCAGAAACGCATCTACCCCCACCGTCCGGCCGGCTTCACGAACTCGCAATGGCGCGTTCTGCGCCAAGGCTTGAGCTGGAATCGAGAGCGCCGTCCATCGGATGTACAGATGTGGCTGGATAGGCTCGATATGCGCGGTGCAGTGCAGCGACTGCCTCTGTTGCCGCAACTGATGACCAGTCCCTCTCAACGGAGCAACGGGGCGTTACTGGCAGCCGTCGCGGTCGTTTTGATTGTTTTGCTGGCGTCCGGAGGTTACTGGGTTGCCGCGAATTATGATTCGCAAGCTCACACGGTGTCAGGCTGGCACATTCCGGGTTTAGTCGAAACCGGGAATCCCGGTACGTTGCCCGTGCAACCGTCACCTCGAGGAGTGACCCCTAATCAGGAGCCGGCTACCACTCCTGCGCATGCGGCTGCGCCTGCGCCTGCGCCTAGGGTAACTTCTACGCCGGCATCAGCCGCAGCGTCCAGCCCAACTCCCCCGTCCACCGTAAAGACGCCGGCAACAGTACCGCCGCCCGGCGGCGTGACGTCCGCTTTATCTCATGCCGTGGGCGTCGGGCCCGAGCGCATTGAAATGGCGACGGTGGATGTGCCCGCCACCGAAACATCAGCGCACATCACCGTGCGCCGTAGAGGCAGTCCGCGCGCCCCTGCCGGTTTCACTTGGTGGACCGAGTCCGGCACAGCAAAGGCTGGGGTGGATTTTGTCCCGGTCGCACCACACACGGAAATAATTGACGCGGGCAGCTATTCCGTCACCTTGGACGTTCGCATGACCAACGCACGACGCCGCTTGCCCAAGAGCTTCTATGTGGTGATCGACCAGGCGGAATCCGGAGCCGCATTGGGGGCGCGCACCCTCACCATGGTCACGCTGCAACCGCCCGATTAGCACGCAGGGGCTTAGTATCGTGGATCGAGAGTGTCGACGTGCAAACGGCACAGATCAAATCCCGCACGCGGGCGTGCCCACCCTGCACAGAAAGAGGCGGTAGCGGAGCGCCGAATGCCAGGCGCCACAGCCGCAGCGTCAATAGTTCATTGGCCTTTCGAACCTGTACAGGATCGGTCTGAGGACCCAACGTCACAGCGGCCCTCCGCGATCCTCACCGTAGAGCGAGGCGTAGGCTGCCCGCAGCACATTCTTCTGTACCTTGCCCATCGTGTTTCGCGGCAACTCTTCGATAATCAGTACTCGCTTGGGGATCTTGTAGCGCGCCAGGCGTGCCTGAATGGAGTTGATGATGCCGGCCTCGGACAGCACTGCGGCGGGCTCAGGCACAACCACCGCCGTCACGCCTTCGCCGAAATCCGGATGCGGAACGCCGAACACCGCGCTTTCCAACACTCCCGAGACGGCGTCCAGCTCGGTCTCGATTTCCTTCGGATAAATATTGTAGCCGCCGCTGATGACGAGATCCTTGGCGCGTCCAATAATGTGCACGTAGCCATCTTCATCGATGCGGCCGAGGTCGCCCGTCTTAAACCAACCGTCCGCGGTAAATTCGTGTTGCGTCTTTTCGGCGTCCTGCCAGTAGCCCGCGAACACATTCGGGCCGCTTACTTCGAGCGCACCCGCGCCTATATTGGTTGCGTGGGCCAACCGAATCTGGATTCCCGGCAGCGGCCTGCCGACGGAACCCGGCTTGCGCACGCCTGCATAGGGGTTGGAAGTGTTAATCAGTGTCTCAGTCATGCCATAGCGCTCGAGGATGGCATGCCCCGTGCGCCGCAGAAATTCCTGATGAGTCTCAGGCAGCAGCGGAGCCGAACCGGAAACGAACAGCCGTACGCCGGCGCTGACTTGGCGATTAAGCTCAGGGGAGCGCAGCAGTCGCGTGTAGTGCGTGGGCACTCCCATGTACACGGTTGACTGGGGCAGATGCTTCAGCACCGCCGCGGCATCGAATTTCGGCAAAAGCACCAGGCACGACATCGAGGCAAGGACAGTGTTGAGGGCGGCAAACAGGCCATGAATGTGAAACAGCGGCAAGCTGTGCAGCAAGACGTCGTCGCTACTGAAATGCCAAACGTCCACCAGCGCGGCGGCATTCGATGCGAGATTGGCACGCGACAACACGGCGCCTTTCGAGCGGCCGGTGGTGCCGGACGTGTACACGATCGCCGCCGGCGCATTCGCGCTCACGGGGCCAAGAGGCGCGCTGCCGTGGCGCGATCGCCTTACGAGTTCGGTCAGCGATCCTTCGCCGTCCTCACCCAACGTCTCCACATGGAAGACCCCGGCGCGGCGCGCCGATGGTTCGAGCACGTCCCGATCGGCCGGACGAATGACGGCGAGCCGGGGCTGGGAGTCGCGCAAGAAAAAATCCACTTCATTGGGAGTATTGTCTACGTTGATAGGGACGAATACCGCCCCAAGACGCAGACAGGCGACGTACAGCAGGATGGCCTCAGCGGACTTGTCCACTTGGACGGCAACTCGGTCGCCGCAGACCACGCCGCGATTCGCCAGGGCCCCGGCATAGCGGGCGGAGTGCTCCAAAAGCGCGGCGTAGTTGAGTTCCCGCCCGGCGGGTGTCTTGAGAAATAGCCGGTTCGGATGGTCACGGGCCGCGGAATCGATCCAGACCGCAGGGTCCGTCAGAGATATCATCTTGCCAGTGTCGCATCGCACTCGGCCGAAGTCTCTAGCCGCGTGTCAAGCACGCTGTAGGCCAAACCCAACAGTGACCTCAATCCTCGATGATGCGGCTGTGAGTCCGAGTCTCCTTCATGGTCAACACCGCCACAAAGCTGATCGCGGCCAGCGCCGAAGCATAAATATAAAACCCCCGCTCGGAACCGACGGATTTGAACCACAGCGCGACATACTCGGCCGTGCCGCCGAAGGCGGCGTTGGCCAACGCGTAAGGAAACGCCACCCCGAGGGCACGGATGGCGGTGGGAAACAGTTCTGCTTTCACTACGGCGCTGATCGACGTGTAGCCTGACTGCAAGATAACGGCCGCGACAATCAGGCAAACGGCGATCGACGCGGAGTTGGCGTGCGCCACCTCATTCATGATCGGCCAAGTGACAAGCGTCGCTCCGCCGAAGGCCGCCAGCAACAGGGGCTTGCGCCCCACTCGGTCCGACAACCACCCGCACAGAGGCTGCGCAACCATGAACGCAACCAAGGTGACGGCGCTGATCTCGGTCGCCTGGTCTTTGGAAAAGCCGGCGGTATTGGTCAGGAATTTCTGCATATAGGTGGTATAGACATAGAAGATCACGGATCCGCCGGCGGTGAATCCCAGCACTGTCAGGATTTCGCGCGGGTGTTCGCGGAACAGTCGCCGAACGCCGCCACGCGCGCCTGCACCGGCCTCGGCGGGGACGAAGGATTGCGATTCCGGGATTCGGCGCCGCAGCCAGAAGGCGACCACCGCCAGGCCCGCACCGATCAGGAACGGAATGCGCCACCCCCAGACGGCCATATCGTCCTTGGCGAGCAGGTGCTGCAGGATTATCAACACTGCCAACGCCGTCAACTGGCCGCCGATCAAGGTCACATAGTGAAAACTGGACCACAACCCGCGATTCTCACGGCCTGCCATTTCGCTGATGTAAGTGGCACTAGCACCGTATTCGCCGCCCAAGGACAGGCCCTGGAAAACACGTGCGAGCAGTAAAATAACCGGCGCCGCACTGCCGATCGTCGCCGCACCGGGCGTCACAGCAACGACCAGCGAGCCGCCGCACATCAGTGTCACCGACAGGGTGAGCGCCGCTTTGCGGCCAACTCGATCAGCGTATCGACCCATCAGCCATGCGCCCACCGGGCGCGCGAAGAACCCGACGGCGAAGATCGCTGCGGTCTGCAGCAGCTGCGCTGTTTGATCGCCCTTGGGGAAGAATACCGGCGCGAAATACAAGGCGGTGGCCGAATATGTATACCAATCGAACCACTCGACTAAATTGCCGGCGGAACCGCCAAGAACCGCGCCGATGCGCGCAACGTTTCTTCCCCGCATCGACAATGATCTCCCGTCGGTCATGCCGCGTCCGCGCTGCCGCCGCTGCAACAACGAACTATAATGACACGGCCGATACCAACGCTCGGGTTTTGGTTAGAATTCTCGGCCTATGACCCAATCCATTGCATTTCCGGTCGACATTCCCTTCATCCGGGATCTTGGAGCGGAATTGATCAGTTCCGCGAACGGCCGCGCCGTCGTCGCGCTCGATCTCGCGCCGCGACACTTGAACAGCTGGCAAGTCGCTCATGGGGGCGTGCTCATGACCTTGCTCGATGTGGCCATGGCAGCCGCCGGCCGCTCCCTCGACCCGGCGGCGGGCGGCGCAGTGACGGTGGAGATGAAGACCACCTTCCTGCAGCCCGCCAGAGGAGGCACGCGCCTGCTCGCGGCCGGCCACGCCTATCACCGCTCGGGCACCATGTCCTTTTGCGACGGCGAAGTACGCGATACGGGCGATCGGCTCATCGCCAAAGCGATGGGAATTTTCAAATTTCAAAAGCTTTGAGCGCGGAGACGTCAGCGATCGCTGACAGTTGCGCGGGTGAATCTCCGGTTTCGAGAAAACCTGAGCCCGACTCTAATGAGCACCATTCCGGCTCTCCATAGGCAGCACATGTCCAAATCCGCAAACGCCGAGCATCCCTGGCCGGCGGCGATCAAGCGTCTTTGGTCTGTCGCCGTGCTCGCGGGCGTGGTGGGCATCGTGGGCATCGCAGGGACAGCCTCGGCGCAACAAATTCCAGCAACGGAATTTGGTCCCTCACCCGTCATATCCGAGCCGAAGACATCTCTGCTTCCCACCCTGCACACGGCCAAGGCGGTGGGGTGGTCTGCAGATGCGCATCCCATCGCCGCCGGTGGCCTACGCGTCGATGCCTGGGCGCGCGATCTCGATCATCCGCGCTGGCTCTATGTGCTGCCCAATGGCGATGTCCTGGTGGCCGAGTCCGATGCACCGCCCAAGCCCGACGACAACAAAGGCCTGGAAGGCAAAATCCAGAAGCAGATCATGAAGCGTGCCGGGTCCGGAGCACGGCCCAGCGCCAATCGCATCACTCTGCTGCGCGGCCTGGGCGAAGGAAACACACCGGAGCGGCATGTGTTTTTGCAGGGCTTGAACTCACCCATCGGCATGGCTCTGATAGGCAACAAATTCTATGTCGCTGACACCGATGCGTTGCTCAGCGTCGCCTATCGCACGGGCGACGCAGAGATTCGCAGCCAACCCGTACAAGTGACCGTGCTCCCCGCCGGTACCCTCAATCATCACTGGACCAAAAGCCTGATTGCATCCCCCGACGGCCGCAAGCTGTACGTAGGAGTGGGTTCCAATAGCAATGCCGCGGAGAACGGCCTGGCGGTGGAAGCTGAGCGAGCTGCGGTGTGGGAGATCGATCCGACCACGGGCAGTCATAGAATATTCGCTTCCGGATTGCGCAATCCCGTGGGGCTTGCCTGGGTGCCGCAAAGCGGCTCGCTGTGGGTGGCCGTCAACGAGCGTGATGAACTGGGCGATCACGTGCCTCCGGACTACATGACTTCCCTGCGTGATGGCACATTTTATGGCTGGCCGTACAGTTACTATGGCCAGCACGTCGATGATCGGGTCAAGCCTCAAGATCCGGAGATGGTGGCCAAAGCGGTGAGCCCCGACTACGCATTGGGGGCTCATACCGCTTCGTTGGGCCTGTGCTGGTCCGGTGACTTGAAACTGCCGACGCCGTTCAAATCCGGCATGTTTGTCGGACAGCACGGCTCGTGGAACCGCAAGGTGCGCAGCGGCTATAAGGTAATTTTCGTGCCTTTTGTCGATGGCAAGCCGTCCGGCGCACCCGTGGACGTACTCACAGGTTTTCTCGATGCGCGGGGTCATGCCAGGGGCCGGCCGGTCGGCCTTGCGATAGACAAGCGCGGCGCCCTGTTAGTTGCCGACGATGTCGGCGGCGTCATTTGGCGCGTTACCGCGAAGTAAACAAGCAGACACCTTTCCGCCTCGCTGCCGCAACGACTCGCGCATTGTCCGGCCTGTCGCACTACAATTGCCGCTTGTCAGCCGACGAGGTAAACATGAGCGCAATAGCAGCATTCACCCGCTTGAGCGGCCAGCAACGAATCGGCGGCCGGCTGGTGGCGACAGCCAACGGCGCCGCCATCGACGTGTGGGATCCGGCGACGGAGCAGCGCATCGGCCAAGTCGCGGAAGCGTCGGCGGCCGACATAGAGCAGGCGGTTGCGGCTGCCAATTCCGCGCAGCGCGGCTGGCGTAATGTAAACCATCATCGGCGGGCGGAGTTGCTGCACGAGGTGTCGCGGCAGGTGATGGCAGCCAGGCCGCTGGTGGCGGAAATGCTCACGCGCGAAATGGGCAAGCCGTACAAGGAATCGTTCGACGAAGTGGCATGGTCTGCCAGCGCTCTTGACTACTATGCTGAAATCGCGCGCCACGAGAACGGCAAGGTCTTGGGTTCCGCTGTCGATGGCCAGTTTCATTTCACGACCAAGGATCCTCTCGGCGTGGTCGTCATCATCCTGCCCTTCAATTATCCCCTCTGCCTGCTGTGCTGGCAGGCCGCCGCCGCCCTGGCGAGCGGCAATGCCGTCATCATCAAGCCCTCTGACTTGACCTCTCTGACTACCCTGCAGTTCATTGCGGCATTCGACGTGCTGCCCGCGGGACTGGTGCAGGTGCTAACCGGCGGCGGCGGCGTCGGCAAGCGCCTGGTCGAACATTCCGACACTCACATGGTGGCCTTTACCGGCGGCATCGAAACCGGACGCGTCGTCGCGGAAACCTGCGGGCGTCTTTACAAAAGAACGTTGATCGAGACCTCCGGAAACGACCCCTTCATCGTCATGCCCTCCGCGCCGGTCGATGTCGCGGCGCGCGGCGCCGCGTTCGGCGCCTTCTTGAATTGCGGCCAGGTATGCGCCGCCGCTGAGCGTTTCTACGTACACGAGCGAGTTTATGGCGAGTTCATGGAGAGACTGGTGCATCACACGCGGCAAATCCGCGTCGGCAACGGCTTAGAGCGCGTCGACATGGGGCCGCTCGCCTCGAAACGCGAGCTGACGCGGTACTTGCGCCTGCTCGACAACGCGACGTCCTCGGGCGTCAAGGTGCTGGCGGGCGGCGATCGCCCCGCACATCTGGCCAAGGGTTGGTTCGTGAATCCGACGGTTTTGGGCGACGTCTCACCCGACGCACCCATCATGAACGACGAAACATTCGGACCGGTCGCGCCGGTCAGTGTGATCAAGAGTTTCGATGAGGCATTGGCCCTGGCCAACCGCTCGCGCTATGCCCTAGGCGCCACCGTGTACACCACCGATTTGGACGAATCGATGCGCGCGGTCAATGAATTGGAAGCGGGAATGGTATGGGTCAACGCTCCACTGCTCGACAATGATGCCGGCCCCTTCGGCGGCAGAAAGCAATCCGGCATGGGCAGGCAGCTCGGCGCCGAAGGATTGGATACCTTCCGACACACGAAGTTGTCGATGATCGATCACGCCGCCAAGCCTCACAATTTCTGGTGGTTTCCCTATTCGGACACCGAGGCCTTTCCCGGCGCCGGTAATGGTTGATCCTGCGAAGCAGGAATTGCCGCCGGAACTTGAGGCGCGCATCGCTGCGCTCGAAAACTCGGCCCCGGCTGCTGACTTCGACGCAGCGAGTTGGATCTGGATGGTTCTGCTGGGCGTAGTCCTGCCGCTGCTGCTGCTCGCGGCCGGCTGGTGGGCATGACGACAGGGGAGAATCGGCAGGCGGACGAAAGCGGTTGGCCGCTGCTCCCCAACGAAAGGACCTGGGGCGCGGCACGGTTGACCGTCACGCTCGCCACGACGGCGGCCGCCACCTGGTGCTATCTAATCGGCGAATCGGTCGCCGGCTACCTAAGCTTTGTCCGTGGTGGGCTGGCCTTGGCGGCCGGCTGCATGATCGGCATGCTCCTGGTATTACTCGCCGCGGGTCCCGCCTGCATACGTTTCGGCATCGATTCTGTCGCGGCCACCAAGCCGCAATTCGGGTCGCGTGGCTGGGTATTGCCGGCGGCGCTGCAGGCGGTCTCCATCATCGGCTGGAACTCTCTGTTGATCATATTCTTTGCCAAGTCCGCGGTGCAGCTAAGCGTGGCGCTAGGCTTCCTGCAGCCGGGTGCGCACAGTACGGTGTTGGTGCCATCGCTGACGGTGCTTGCATGTGCCATTATTTTCACGGCCTTGCGCCGCGGCGCAACGGGCGTGTCCCTGGTGTCGAATATTCTGGTGGCGCATGTATTCATAGGACTGTGGATGCTTTATCTGCTCGTGTCCCGCCGTTGGCCCGAACTCATTGCGGCCCAGCCCGTCAGCGCCAGCCCCAACCGACTGTGGAACTACACCACAGGCATCGAGCTCGGGATTGGCGCGACGCTTTCCTGGTGGCCCTACATCGGCGCAATGATTCGAATGGCCCCGAACGGCCGCACCGTCGTGTTGCCGGTGATGCTCGGCATGGCAGCGCCTGTCCCCTTGCTAAGCTTGATCGGCCTCGCGGGCGCACTGGTTCTCAAGTCCTCCGATCCCACGCAATGGCTGCGAATCGTCGGCGGCCCGGCTTATGCGATCATTTCCCTGACATTCGTGACGGCGGCGAATTTCGGCACGACGACGGCCGGCATCTATGCCTCGGCCATCGGCCTGCGCAACTTCTCAGTCTTGCAGCGCTGCAGTTGGACCACGCTGCTGGCCCTAACCATTGCGCCTGTCGCCGTGGTCGGCATTTTCATTCCGGAATTATTCTTTGCGAAATTCGGCAACTTCCTCGCGTTGATCGGCGTCGCATTTGCGCCGCTCTGCGGCATCCAGATCGTGGACTACTTCGTGCTGCGCAGGGGCCGCATCGACATCCGCGCCATCTACACCAACCAGGCGCGGCAGCCTTACTACTTCTGGCGAGGCATCAACCCCGCCGCCATCGTCGCCGTCGGCGCGGGCTGTGCCACCTACATCGCCCTTCTCAATCCACTAAGCTACGATTCTGCGGCGGCGTACCCGTACTTGACGGCATCCCTGCCTGCGGCGACCGCCGCCGGGTTGGTCTATTTCTTGAGCAGTCTGGCTGTCATCCGAGCGGGCCGGGGCGGCTATCGGTAATGACGTCATTGAGCACCGTCCACTCAGCGAACCTGTTGCGGTTCACGGTCACCTTACTAGCGACGTTGATCGTAGGGTTTTCCGCGATCTGGGGCGCGTTCGCCCTGTGGTATCAGGCGCCGGGCGGCCAGGCGTTGAAGACCCTGAGTGCGTTCATATGGGTGGGATTCAGTTTCACTCTGCTGCTGGCTTTATGGCAAGGACGAGCCGCGCTTGCGCTGGTTGCATTTGCCTTGGCGTTCGGCGGCCTTTTGATTTGGTGGCAAAGAATTGGCCCATCCAACGATCGCATCTGGGCCGACGATGTCGCGCAGATGACCACCGGCACGGTCGACGGCAAGCGCGTCACCCTGCACAACGTGCGGAATTTCGAATGGCGCAGCAACACCGACTACACACAACGGTGGGAGACGCGCGACTACGACCTCGATCGACTGAATTCGGTCGATATGATCACTTCGTATTGGAGCGGGCCCGCGATCGCGCACCTGTTGGTGTCGTTCGGCTTCGACGACGGTGCACATGTAGTTTTTTCCGTGGAAATTCGCCGCGAGAAACACGAAAGCTTCTCGGAGATCGGCGGGTTCTTCAAGGAGTTCGAGCTCAGCATCCTCGCCGCCGACGAGCGCGATGTGATCCGCGTCCGCACCAACGTGCGCGGCGAGGACGATTACCTGTATCGCATTCGCATGCCGGAGACCGAGATGCGGGCCCTGTTTTTAAGCTATATAGACCAAGCTAATGGCTTGGTGAAACAGCCGCGCTTCTACAACACCGTTACCGTCAATTGCACCACGCTGGTCTATCAAATGATGCGGCACATCGTCGGTTACCTGCCGTTGGATTACCGCCTGATCTTGTCGGGCTATATTCCGGAGTATGTGTACCGCGTCGGCGGACTCGACAGTCGCTTTTCGCTGGCGCAGCTGCGCGCGCAGGGGCGCATCACTGAACGCGCCAAGAAAGCCGATCTCAGCAGTTCATTCTCGGCGGATATCCGTGAGGGGATTCCCGTCATTAATTTGCCGGTAGCCGCACACTAGCGGAATCCTGCCGCGGCGCGAAAGAATCGCGAAGCTCTCGCTTCAATACCTTGCCGGCCGCGTTGCGCGGCAGGCTCCGCATGATTTTCATCGCGCTGATTCCCTGCATCTTGCCTAATCGCTGATTCGCCCAGAGAGTCAACGCAGCCGCGTCGACCCTGGCGGCCGGTTTGAGCACGACGCAGGCCGCCGGTGTTTCACCCCAACGAGTGGAAGAGACACCGAACACCGCTGCCTCACCGATGTCGGGGTGTTCCCGCAGTACAGCCTCCAAGTCGCTGGGATATATGTTGAAGCCGCCTGAAATGATCAGATCCTTCTTGCGGTCGAGCAACATCACAAATCCGTCGCTATCCACGCGGCCGATGTCGCCGCTGCGAATGAAGCGCTTACCGCCCGCGTCCCACCACTGCGCTTCATGCGTCTTCGTTGGTTGATTAAGATAGCCGCTCATCATGGCCGGCGAGTGACCGACAATTTCGCCAGTTTCCCCGCTGGCCAACTCGCGGCCCTCTGCATCGATCACGCGCAGGTCGTGGCCCGGCAGCGGAATACCCACCGTATGCAGCTTGTGCGGAATCTTGTGAGCCTCGAGAACGCAGGTGGCACCGCCTTCCGTCAACCCGTAAATTTCTATCAAGCCGCCCGGCCAGCGCCGCAAAACTTGTTCTTTCAGCGCTTGGGGAAATGGCGCGCCGGTCGAGAACTTCATCTTAAACGACGACAGATCGATGCGGCCGAAATTCTCATTGGCCAGCAGCCGCTGGTATTGGATCGGCACCAGCATGGTGTGAGTCGCACGATACCGCTGCGCCAGCGCGAGATAGCCGTCGGTATCGAATTTCCCCATCAACAGCACCGTGCCGCCCATTCCCAAGGCGCCGACCAGCGTCGCCAGCGTGGTATTCGAATACAAAGGTGTGGACAGAAGGGTCACCGACTCATGGTCATAGCCGTTCCTCGAAGCGCGCCGCACGTTCGACCAGCGAAAGGCATGCGACTGCACGATGCCCTTGGGGTTGCCGGTGGTGCCCGAGGAGTAAATGACGTTGAATGGCCAATCGGGCTGTAGGTTCACCGCGGCGGGGACCGATCCACTCTCCGCCATCCAGGCTTCGAGACCGGCATGCTCCTCTGCATCGATCAGAATGGGTGCAATGGATAAGCTCACCTCGCTTCGCAAGGCTTCGGCCGTCGACCGATCGAGGAACACCTTGCTTGCGTTCGTATCGGCAATCATCGATGCCACCGATCGGGGCCCGAAGGGTCCGGGCAGCGGCGCCACGCCCGCACCGACTCGCAGTGCGCCCAAGAAAATGACCACATAATCGAGGCTTATGGCGGCGCAGATCGCAATCAGGTCGCGCGGTCTTACACCGTCACGTTGCAGGGCGGCGGCAACTCGATTCGCCATTCCATCAAGCGCGGAGTAAGTGATCTCCCGTCCGTCTTGAATCAGCGCGATGTTCTCGGGGCGGCTTTTCGCATGTGCGTGCAGCAAATCAGGGATCGCCGCGAAGCTGTTCGCCGGATCGGCATTCGAAATCGAACTCGCGCCGGTCACGGATCCGGCGCAGCGGCCGCCTCCGCGAGGGCGGATAGAGCAGCGATATTGTTGATGAGTTGCACCGGAAATCCGTGCCGCGCCTGCAGGTATTCGGGCTTATTGTACGCCACCCAGGTTTTCCCGTCCGCGTCATGCCAGGTCAGTATCTTGAGCGGGAGATCGATCGCCACCGTCGGCGTCGCAGCCATCAGCGGCGTGCCGCCCTTCGGATTGCCCAGTATCACCATCCCGGTGGGGCGCAACTCCATGCCGGAGCGCTCCGCATCGCCGCTGAAATCAATTTGCGCGAACACCGTGAGACCCCGGGCGAGCGCTAAAGTCTGCACTCGACGCAGCACGTCAGCCACCGTGTGCGGTGTGGGTAAGATCTGTAAACCGTCGACGGCGCCGGCAGCGTTCATGTCAATCCCTCCTCAGCCACGCGTCGCAAGACTCGGCACACAAGCCTCAGTCGTGCGACAGCACCGGCCGTTCACTGTACAACTCCGGAAATACTCGCTTGAAATTCTCAACTTTGGGCAGATCCCACATGGCGATGTACGGCGCATCAGGATTGTGAATTAGGTAATCCTGGTGATAGCCCTCTGCCGCGTAAAACCCCTTCAAGGGGTCCACCCGCGTGACGATCGGGCGTCCAAACGCTTTAGATTTATCCAATTGGCTGATGTACGTTTGTGCGATCCGCTTCTGGCCGTCGTCGGCATAGAAAACAGCGGAGCGGTACTGAGTGCCTACATCGGGTCCTTGCCGATTAAGCAGCGTGGGGTTGGACACCACGGAAAATGCAATTTGCAGAATCTGTCCATAGGATATTTCCGCAGGGTCGAATGTGATCTTCACCGATTCCGCATGGCCTGTATTCCCAGAGCTTACCATCTCATATTGGGCCGTCGAGCGATCGCCCCCGGCGTAGCCCGCGATTACCTTTTTGACGCCTCGTACATGCTCAAACACGCCTTGCACCCCCCAGAAGCAGCCGCCCGCCAGCACAGCCGTTTGGGCCGGGCCCGCCGCTTTCGGGCTATCGATCGCGGGCGGCGCGATCATGACAGGTGCCTCCGCTCCCATGAGCGGTGCATGCCACAGGGCCGCACTCACCAGGCCAAGCACGAAAAGGGCCGCAATACGCCCGGGCGTCAGAATTTTGAAGAATGACATAAGTACTCCACCGGTATCACGGCGACCAAGGTCGGCACGCCGCCCAAAATCACTAAATTGATCAAGGTCATCTGTTGTAGGCTCTCTGGGATAAGACCAGCGCGCCGCCCGGTTAATTGCAAGGATTCGCGTGATATACGCAATTATTTTACCGCCCAGTTCGGCCCATCGGGGCATAGCGCGTGAGTTGGTGAATTGCCATGCTGGCGACTGAGGTATTTATTACCTGTGCGGTAACCGGCTCCGCCGACTCGGTGCGCAAGAACGCCCACGTGCCGGTCACTCCCGCGCAAATAGCCGCCTCCGCGCTCGACGCACATGCTGCGGGTGCCGCCATCGTGCATCTGCACGTCCGCGATCCGCAATCCGGCTTGGCGAGTCGCGATCCCAAGCTGTTTCGCGAGGTCGTGGAGCGTATCCGCAATGCGAACGGTGACGTGATCCTGAATTTGACGGGCGGGATGGGCGGCGACTTGATGTTGGGGCCGGAGCACGCGCCTCTCGAGTTCCGTGCCGGGACCGACTTCGTCGGCCCAAATGACCGGATCGTCCACATTGTCGACTTGTTGCCGGAGATCGGCAGCCTGGATTGCGGCTCGCTGAATTTCGATGAGCTGATCTATGCTACGACTCCCAACTTTTTGCGCGCCATGGCGCGCGAGTACCAAAAACGAAACGTGCGCCCGGAGCTCGAAGTGTTCGAACTGGGCCACGTTGAACTTGCCAAGCAACTGCTCGCGGAGGGTCTGATCAATCAGCCCACGCTGTTTCAGCTATGCCTAGGGATCAAGTACGGCGCGCCGGCGACTTCCGCGGCTATGATGGCGATGCGCGATGCATTGCCACCAGGAGCGATTTGGTCGGCGTTCGGTCTCGGGCGATTGCAAATGCCCATGGTCGCCCAGTCGGTGTTGCTCGGCGGCAATGTTCGCGTCGGCCTCGAAGACAACCTCTACTTGGACAAAGGTGTCCCTGCGACCAATGCACAATTGGTCGAGCGCGCCCGCGCGATTATCGAACTGTTGGGAGTGCGTGTGCTCACCGCTCCGGAAACTCGCGCGCGGCTGGGCATCCCTGCGCGAAACGCCAAGTAAGGCGCCTAACTACATCCCATCGGCGCACACGCAATCGGAGCACATGCATTCGGCGCGCACGATCGCCTCAAGTTCCGCAAAACGTTTGCAGAACGCGTTCGCTGGGCTGCGGCGGCTCGGCGAAGGCTTCGAAACCCGCGAGCGGCTGGTAGGGCCGCGACAGCGCCGCGGACAGTTTTTCAAAGGGGGCGAAATCGTCCGCTTCCACCGCCGCCTCGATCACCTGTTGGATGCGGTGGTTGCGCGGAATGACTGCTGGGTTGGCCAGGCGCATGGCCGCAGCGCGTTCGGGCGAGGTCCCAGGTTCGCGTGCGAGTCGCGCCCGCCATCCGACGGCCCAATCCAGGTACTCCTGCGGATTCACAAACAGAGTGCGCAGCTGGATGTCGGCGTCCGCCGATGCAGCGGCATCACACAGCGCGCGGAAGGTCAGGCTGAAATCCGCCTGATTCCTCTGCATGGCCTCGAGCAATGCATCAGCCAGCGCCGAATCGCCGCCTTCCGGCATCGACAGCCCGAGCTTGCGGCGCAATCCGCCGAGACGGGCGGCAGCAAAGGTTGCGGTGAAGGTCGATATCACCTCGGTGGCAAGGTCAACGGCCCGCTCGGGCTGCTCGTCGATGAGCGACAGAAGAGTCTCGGCGAGGCGCGCGAGATTCCAGATGCCGGCCTGCGGTTGATTGCCGAATGCGTAGCGGCCGTGCCGATCGATGGAGCTGAATACCGCCGCCGAGTCGTAGGAGTCCAGGAAGGCGCAGGGGCCAAAGTCGATGGTCTCGCCGGACACTGCCATATTGTCGGTGTTCATGACGCCGTGAATGAACCCGACGTTCATCCAATTCGCAATCAGCGATGCCTGTGCATCGGTGACGGCACGTAGCAGTTCGAGATACGGCCTTTGCGAGCCTCGCAGCTGCGGATAGTGACGTTCGATCACGTAGTCGGCGAGTACTCGAACAGCCTCGATGTCATCTCGCGCAGCAAAGTACTGAAAAGTCCCCACTCGCACGAAGCTAGCCGCCACTCGGGTCACAATGGCTCCCGGCAGCGCGCCTTGCTCCCGGAAAACGCTTTCGCCGGTGCTGACCGCGGCCAGCGCACGGGTCGTGGGAATTCCGAGGGCATGCATGGCCTCACTCACCAGATACTCGCGCAGCACCGGGCCAAGCGCGGCGCGGCCATCGCCGCCACGCGAAAATGGCGTTCGGCCCGAGCCCTTCAATTGAATATCGCGGCGTATCCCGGCGACGTCGAGCGCCTCGCCCAAGAGAATGGCGCGGCCGTCGCCGAGCTGCGGCACGAATTGACCGAATTGATGGCCCGCGTAAGCCATGGCAATGGGTTCCAGACCCGGTGCGATGACATTGCCGGAGAAAAGGCCCGCCAGTGCCTCGCTATCGAGATCCCGCGCATCGAGCTGCAATTCAGCGCTCAGCTCCTGATTGAATTTCAACAGTCGTGGCTGCGCCACCGGCGTCGGACTGATTCTAGCGAAGAAGCGATCCGGCAACGTCGCATAGCTGCCGCGATTCATGAGGTGACGGGTCACGGGTAAGCTCTCAAAAACCCATCGCATCGATGACGCGATACGCGAACACCGAAGGCGCGAGAAACCACGGTTTGCCGCGATAGTACGGGCGCGATGGAAACTCCAATCCATCGAAGGCGGTGCGCCCCTCCTTGAGACCCAGCATTTGCTGCGCAATGCGTTTGCCGAAATAAGGCGCCATCGGCACGCCCTGGCCGCAATAGCCCATGCAGTAGTACATCCCTTCGTGCCGGCCCAAATGCAGCAGTGTATCGAAGGTATACGCCACCCAGCCCACCCAGGCGTGCGTGACGCTCACTGAACTCAGCTGCGGGAATACCCTGCCCATCATCTGCCGCAGGCGCGGCACGCAGGCGAGCGGATCTTTCTCGGCCAATGCCGCCCGGCCGCCGAAGATAATGCGCTCGCCGTCGGGCGAGGGCCTGAAGTAGACGACCACGTGGCGGGAATCGGAGATGTTTCGCCCGCGCGGAATCAGCGAGCGAATGCGGTCGGCGCCCAAAGGTTCGGTGGCGATTTGGTAGCTGCCGATGGGAATGACGCGGCGTCGATGCCAGGGCGACAGCGGCCCGGAATAACCGTTGGTCGCGAGCAAGACCTGTCGAGCGCGGACGGTGCCGCGCGAAGTCAACACCTCAAAGCCCTCGGGTGAGGACTGGACCGCGTTGACCGGGCAGAGATCCACTACCGCTGCCCCGCTGCCCCTCGCCCGCCGCAGCAAAGCGAGCAGCATGCGCGTGGGATCGACGGCTGCGTCGTCGTGATAAACACTGCCGCCGTGGTAGAAATCACTGGCAATCTCCTCGTGCTGCTGCGCTCGGGGAACGATGCTGATCCGCTGTTCCAGACCGCGTGGCTGATTCTCCGCATCCCGCACCATCTTTAAAAAATGCCTTGGCGTATGCGCGCCGCAAAATCCGCCAACTTCGCTCCACCCGCAGTCGATTTGCCCGGCCAACGTTCGCAGATACGCCACTGCGTCGAGGCCTTCGCGGCAAATTCTGAAAGCCAGGTCCGCACCGTACTTCGCCTGCAAATCTTCATAACTGGGCTTGATGCTGTAGGCGACTTGGCCGCCGTTGCGGCTGGAGCAGCCCGAACCGATCGCGCCCGCATCGAGCACTAGGGTAGATCGCCCTGCCGCCGCCGTTTCGTGCGCGGCGGCGAGGCCGGTGAACCCCGCGCCGATGATCAGCACATCCACCTGCACCGGCAAGACTTGCTCGGGTGACGGTGGCAGGGCCGCGCCATCCATCCACAGCGGAGTAACTGAGATCTTGTGTGGCATCATTGGGCGTTGCATGTGGCCAAAGGGAAGACTCCTATGATCGATCATATCAAGGCACCCGCCTCTTTCGGGGCCGACGCGTTGCACTCCGCGGGAAGTCCGCCGAACCCGAGCGGCGGCGAGCGCGTACAACTGTCAAAGCGCGACGGCTTCGTGGCGCCCGACGCCTCAGTCGAGACCGGCACCTGGCAGTCGACTCCGGGGCAATTCCGGCGCGCCGTCATGGACGCCGAATTCAGCCATTTCATTGCAGGCCGCGCCACCTTCGTGGCGGATAATGGACAGACGCTGGAATTTTCCGCCGGCGACGCCGCCTATTTTCCACCCTTTAGCCAGGGCACGTGGATCATCCATGAGACGCTGCGAAAAACCTACGTGGTGTGGCGGCATGTGCCAGTTGCCTAAGCCGCCGCCTGCGCGGTTCCGCCCTGCTGCATGCGGCCGCCACGCGTCGCCAACCATGAGCCGAGTAAAATCAGCACGAAGGCGAGAATTCCCCCCAGCCCCAAGTGTTCGTTGAGCAGCCACACCCCAAGCAAGGCGGCGACGGCAGGATTGATGTAGGTAATCACCGCGGCGCGCGAGGCACCTGCATGGCCGACCAGGTAGAACATCAACAGCATTGCCACCGCGGTGCACACCACCCCCAGTATCGCCATCGATGCGAGAACGACCGGCGACGGCAAGTGCGAGGGAAACGCCAGTACCGCCGGGATGAGCAGCACCAGGCTTGCCACCGCCAGACTCGCGGCCAGCGGACCATAGGGATCAAGGCCACCCAAGTGACGCTGAATGATGAGGGGACCGATGGCATAGCCCAAGGTCGCGATAAGCATGCAGGCAACACCGGCCCATCCCAAGGGCCCGGAGATGGTGCCGAGACCCAGCAAGGCGGCAACGCCGATAAACCCCAGGGTCAGACCCAGAATGCGCCAGTGCCCTAAGCGCTCGTGCACGCCGAAGAATCGCTGAATCAGCGCAATGGACAGCGGCACCATGGCGATGAGAATGCCGGTGACCGACGAATCGATCCAGCGCTCGCCGTACGAGATCACTGAAAAGGGAATGACGAATTCGGCCAACGCGAAGGCACAAGTCGCCACCTTGTGGTTCCGCAAAGATTGCAGGGCGCCACGGCGCCACGCAATCGGCAGCAGGATGGCGGTGGCGAGAACTACTCGACCGAAGGCCACCACCACAGGCGAAAGCTCCTGCACCGAGAGCTTGATAAAGAAATACGGCAGGCCCCAGATGATACCCAGCGCCGCAAATGCTCCCCAACCTCGCCAGCTCACTCGTTGACCCAAACCTTCGATTTGCAACGGTCGTCCCGCAGGGAAAGCATGCTAGCACGGACCCCCGTCGATTGAGTCGATACCCCGATGTTTGATGTTGAGGCGCGCCGGCGGCTAGGCGCGGCCGGCGCTGAATACGGCCAGCATATCCTCGTCATCCGCGCGCTCGGTTTCGGCATTGTCGCCGAGCAATTCCAGACACTGTTCGGCCGCCATGGGCCGCGCGAATAGGAAACCTTGGCCCACCGTGCAACCGAGCTGGCGCAGAATCTCCACTTGTTGATAGGCTTCGATCCCCTCGGCGATCACTTGAATACGCAGATGCCGCGCGATCGCGATGATGGCGCTGACGATGGCAAGGTCGCTTGAATCGGTGACCAGGTCGCGAACGAAGCTTCGATCGATCTTCAGCGAATCCACCCGCCAATGCTTCAGATAGCTCAAGCTCGAGTAGCCCGTGCCGAAATCGTCGATGGCGATCTTGATACCGAGCTCGCGAAGCCGCGCCATGGTGTCCTGACGATTCTCCGCTGCCGGAGCGTGCGAGTCGAACAGCGCCCGTTCCGTCATCTCCAGCTGCAGTAGTTCCGGCCGAAAACCGTGGCTCTTGAGCAAGGTGGCAATCGTGGATTGAAGTTCGCCGCGTTGCAGCTGTGCCGGCGCGACGTTCAACGACATGGGCACCAGCGGCACGCCGCGCTTGCGCCACGCGCTCATGTTTTGCAACGCTCGATGCAGCACAAAATTGCCCATGGGAACAATCAGCCCGGTCTCCTCGGCGACCGGAATGAACTGATCCGCGGGGATCATACCCTGCACGGGATGGCACCAGCGGATCAGCGCCTCGAGACCGACCACTTTGCGCGTCTGCAGATTGACGAAGGGCTGATAGTGCACATCCAATTGTTTGAGCCGCAGCGCCTCGCGCAACGAAGCCTCGACGGCGACGCGGGTTTTGAGCTTGCGGTTCATGGCCTGGCTGAACATTTGAACGTTATTACGGCCGCGATCCTTGGCCTGATACATGGCCGTATCCGAATGCTTGAGAAGTTCGACCATGGTCGAACCGTCCCGCGGAAACAGACTGACGCCGACGCTGCCGGTCGTCTGCAGGGGATGTTGGTCGACGATGATGGGCCGGCTCAGGATGTCGATGATTCGGCCCGCGCCCAGAGTCACTTCATCATAGGATTTGACGTCGCGGAACACGACCACGAATTCATCACCGCCCATTCGAATGACGACATCACGCTCGCGCACGACGGACCGCAGACGGGTGGCCACTTCCTGCAGTAATTTGTCGCCGGTTTCGTGTCCGCGAGTGTCGTTGATGTGCTTGAACCGGTCTAGATCCAGGAATACCACGCCCAGCATGGTACTTGTCGCCTGCGCCGCGGCGATGGCGTCGGGCAAGAACGCCGCCAGGTAATGCCGATTCGGCAGCCCGGTCAACTGATCATGATGCGCCATGCGATCGAGACGGTTCTGATTCTCGATGAGCTGCTGTTCGGCTTTCCTGCGCAGCGACACGTCGTGTGTGACATACGCGAGCACGTCTCGACCACCTACGTCGAGTGCATTGCATCGCACCTCCATGTCGATGAAGGATCCGTTCTTGCAGCGCAGCTGCATATTCATCGCGGACTGCGAATTTGTATCCCGCAGTCGCGCTTGCGCACCCTCGCCCGCAGGGGAGCCATCGCCAAAAACGTCGCGCAGCTCGAGCGCCCGCGCGTCGTCACTGGTGTAGCCGAGCCTGTCCAAAAACGCGGCATTGCTATATAGCACCGCCTCTGTCCGGGCATCGACGATGACGATGCCGTCGTTCGCCTGATCGATAATGGCCTTGTAGCGCGAATCGACAGATTTCTGCCGCCGAGCGTAATTTTTGAAAACCAGCAGCGCGAATCCGGCGACGGCAAGCACTACCGACAAGGCGGCCAACACATATCCCAAGGCAATGCCGCCGCCGCGTTCGGCGTCCCATCCCATATTGTCGCGCGCAGGATTAGTGCCGGCCGAAAAAGACTCAGCTCGCGGACTCGCCACACCTACCGGCATGCTCACCGCGCTCGCCGGCTGCTGCAGCCGCAAGATCAGATTTTCCCGCTCCAGCGCAGCAGCGCGATGTTGCCAATGCCGCTGACTGGTGAGGGTCAGAGCCAATGCGATTAAAATCGGCAGCGCGCAAGCTGCCCACCATACGGGCTTTGCGGTGAGCGTCGCGCGTATCCGGTCTCGATTTGTCATATAACGGGTAACCCCATGCAGGTCGCCCGTAGGTAGCCATTCGACATAATTCGGTCGGGATTTAGAAATATGCCCCGCAGTATGTTGCATACCCGCAGGGGCAACCGATATGCGGTGCACAAATCCCGCGTAAGACAGGGGAACTAAACGGTCTCCATCGCGAGTTCCACCTCGAGACTCTGCCGATCGCGCCCAACACTGGCCATAGCGAGCAGGCGTGTGGCGCTGCGATAGGAAATGCTGAAATCCCGGGAGGCGAATGAACCCGTCACTTCCGCCGTGTCCCAGTGCTCGGCATGACCCACGTAATTGAGCGTGAGATCGTAATGCTGGCTCCAAAAGAAAGGGACGGCATCGAACTTCTCGTGCAAGCCCAGCATGTTCATCGCCGCCACCCGGCCCTGGCGCTCGGCGACCACCCAGTGCTCGACTCGGATGCGCTCTCCGGAATGAGGGTCTGGCCAGCGGGCAATATCGCCCGCCGCGAATATACCGGGTGCACTGGTCTCGAGATATTCGTTCACCGCGACACCGCGATCGAGCGCCAGGCCGGACATTTCAGCCAGCGCGATCGACGGCCGCACGCCAACTCCAACCACCACGAAATCCGCGTCGATGTTCGTGCCGTCGCTCAAAATAATCCGCCTGCCATCAGCCCGCTGCACGGAATTGCCGAGATGAAATCGGATGCCATGTGACTCATGCAGCTCTTGGATGAATCTGCCCGCCGGCTCCCCGAGCACGCGCGCCATAGGCACTTCCTCAGGCCCGACCACGTGCACTTCGATGCCGCGCTTGCGCAGTGACGCAGCCACTTCCAGGCCGATGAAGCTGGCGCCGACCACAACGACACGCTGCGCATTCCCTGTCCTGGCAAGAATGTCCCGGCTGTCCGCGAAGGTGCGCAAGTAGCAGAGTTGCGAGTCCGCGGCGCCTGGAATCGCCAAACGCACCGGCGCGGCACCGGTGGCGAGCAGCAGCGAGTCGAAGGGGAACAGCTTGCCGCCCGCGACTTGCACTTGACGTCCCGCAAGGTCGAGGCCGGTAGCTTGGGAATCAAGTACCAGATCGATGTGCTGTTCGGCATAAAATTCCGGCGGGCGCAGCGGAATCCATTCCGCAGGCGCGGTGCCCATCAGGTAATCCTTGGAAAGATTCGGGCGATCGCAGGGCGGCGAGTCATCGGCGCTGATCATGGTCAGCGCGCCTTGGTAACCGTGACCTCGCAAGCTGATGGCAGCGGCAAGTCCCGCCGCGCCGCCGCCGACGATCACCACCGAACGAAGTGCTGTCCGCGTGCGCTGCACCGTCGCGTTGCCGCCCGTTTCGACGGGCGCGGCGGGCGCGGCGGGCGCGGCGGGCGCGGCCTTTTCCCGCACCGACACGGTGTCACCACGTCGCTCCACTCGCCAGCAGTCGATGGGATCGAGAGCGGGGGCGCGCAACGCTTCGCCGCTGCGAAGGCTGAAACAGGCGTGATGCAGCGGGCAGCGAACAGTGTCGCCGACAACCAGACCCTGTGCGAGCGGGCCGTGATAGTGAGTACAGTAGGCACCGACGGCAAACACCTCGCCGCCGCTCCGGACCAGGAGGACGTCGTCCTCGTCAACGCCGCCGAGCAGCATCCCTCCGTCGGGAATGGCGTTGATCGGCACGCCGGTTTTGAAATCCGGTTTTGGTGCGTTGTCCATGTTCTCAAGCATTATACGCGCCGACGACCCGACTCGAATGGCCGGATTTCGACGTTTATTGTCGGGCTATGCTGTGAAACAATGCGGCATGCAATCCGACAGGCTCGCCGTACGCCTCGATACCAGTCTCGAAATGCTCTTGGAGCATGCACCCGCGACGATGAGCCCGCGCGTACTCGCGACTGTGGTCGCGACGGCCGGTTCGACGTATCGCAAACCCGGCGCTCGCATGCTAATCATGGCCGACGGCAGCTATCTGGGGCTGCTCACCGGCGGCTGCCTGGAGGCCGACCTCAAACTTCACGCGCAGGAGGTTCTGGACAGCGGAGTGCCACGCGCCGTCGAGTACGACATGCGCGGTCCCGACGATGTGCTGTTCGGCATTGGCGCGGGTTGCGAAGGCGCGATGCGTGTGCTGCTCGAGCCTGCCGGTGCCGGCACACCCGCAGCAAGCGCACTCGAGGCCGCCGGGGGCGCGACGCAGGCGGGCCAATCGGCGTCGTTGGTTTCAGTGCACGAATCTGCGACTGTCCCTTTGGGTACTTACCTTGTGGCGGCGCCGTTGCCATCCACGCTGCTCAACGCCGCCGCGCAATCCCTCATTGACGGCGCATCGCGAGGCCTCGACTGGCACGACGGCGGCGGACGCTCACGGGCATTTGTGCAATTCCTCGCCCCGCCCCCGCACTTGCTGATTTGCGGGGCGGGTCCCGACGCGCAGCCCGTGGTGAGCGCCGCGCGCGCCTTAGGTTGGCAGGTGTCAGTGGTTGATCATCGTCCGGCCTACGCCGTAGCAGCCGACTTTCGCGGCGCGGCGGTGAGGCTGTGCGATCCGGCCTTGCTGCGCTCGGTGGTGGCCATTGAGCGCTGCCATGCGGCCGTGGTGATGAGCCATCACCTGTACTCCGATGCGGCGTACTTGTGCGAATTGGCGCGGGCCGGCGCGCCCGCTTATGTCGGCTTGCTGGGTCCCGAGGTGCGCCGCAACCGCCTCACCCAGGAGTTGGGACCGCTGGCGGAACAGTTGGCGTTCAGACTGTACGGCCCCGTGGGCATCGACATTGGTGCGGTAACCCCGCAAGGCATAGCGCTTGCCATCGTCAGCCAAATCCACGCGTGGCTGGCCGGCCGCGCAGACGCCCTGCCGCGCAAACTCGACGTCGCCCAGATTCGCACGGTCGTGCATGTTTGATGCGGTAATTGCACGCTACGAAGAGTGCATTCACAGGAAGGTCCGCGGTCAAGGGATGCCGGTCGATCAATGATTGGCGTAGACTCGCTGACAGTCGCGTCTCTGTATGTATAACTATAACTAGCGTCCGGACGCGCAGAAGTCTTGTGAAATTGCGTACGCGCAGCGGGGAGTAGCGATGTTCAAATTATTGACGCGTTTGAGTGTGGCCTTGTGTGCCGCGGTGCTCGGTGCATGCGGATCGAGCAGCCAGACCGCGATGGTCGCCACCTCCACGGCGCACGGCACTCTGGCCGTGGATCCGCCGTTTCGAATCGCCTCACTGGACGCCGCCACCTTTCAGGCGGAATTGGCCGCCAGCGCCACCGGCGCACAACTACTGCAGATCACCGGCGTACCGAGCTGCGGCGTGGATTTTTACTACATCAAATTCTGGACCGTCGGCGGCGCCGATGAGGCCACCGAGTCCTCCGGTGCCTTGATGGTGCCCACCGGCGCCGCAGCGGGCTGTTCCGGTCCGCGCCCGATCGTGTTGTACGCGCACGGCACGAATCCGGACAAGACTCTAAACATTGCCGATATCACCAACGCGTCCAATAGCGAGGGGGTGCTGATCGCTGCCATGTTCGCTGCGCAAGGCTACATCGTGGTGGCGCCGAACTATGCCGGCTACGACATTTCCACCCTGGGCTATCACCCCTTTCTCAATGCCCAGCAGCAGTCGGGCGAAATGATCGACATCTTGACCGCGGCCCGCACTGCTCTGCCCAAGACATTCAGTTCCGCCACCAGCGACGGCGGCAAATTGTTCGTTACCGGCTACTCCGAGGGCGGTCACGTCGCCATGGCCACGCAGCGCGCACTCGAGGCGAGCGGCGCCGTAATCACTGCAGCCGCACCGATGTCCGGACCTTATGCGATGGAAGCCTTCGGCGATGCCATATTCTTCGGCAACGTCAACTTGGGCTCGACGGTATTCGCGCCGCTGATTGGTACCAGCTACCAAAAGGCCTACGGCAACCTCTACAGCACCCCGGCAGATTTGTATTCGACGACTTATCTCAACGGAATCGAAACCCTGCTGCCGAGCGCGACGCCGATCGCCACGATATTCTCCACCGGGTTGTTGCCGCAGACCGCCCTGTTCGACAGCACCACGCCGGTGGTCACGGTGCCCGGCAATGCCATGTTGTCCGCGCAACTGACGGCGCTGCTGTCGGTTCCAGGCAGCGCCGGCTATCCGTTTCCGCCGACTGCGCAAACGCCGCTATTCGCCGCCGGTTTCGGTTCGCCTTACTTGATCAATAATTCGTACCGAGTGAATTACGCATTGGATGCGGCGTCGAATCCTGACGGCGCCGTGCCCATACCGAGCGCCGGCGTGCCGCTCGCCGCCACCGTGCCGGTTCAGCCGCTGCGCCAAGCTCTGTACAAGAATGACTTGCGCAATGGGCCCTGGGCACCGAACGCTCCCACGCTGCTATGCGGCGGCGATCAAGATCCGACCGTGTTCTTCTCGGTCAATACGGGGACCATGGCCGCGTTCTGGAGCCCGCTGGTGCAGGCGGGCCTCATCACGGTGCTGGACGTGAGCGGCACGCCGGCCGGGCCGTTTGCCGCCATCCAGGCCGGATTCCAGCAAAGCCAGGGAGCGCAACTGGCCTTCTACGAATCACCGGCCGGCGGCGGACTCTCACCGACGGCAGCGCAACTGCTTCTCGTAGAGGGCTATCACGGCGCCGTAGCGCCCTTCTGCGCGGCAGCGGCGCGCGCGTTTTTCAGCCAACTTTGAAGGACCGGCCAATGACCACACTCAATGTCCGCACGCGCATCGCATTGCTGAGTGCGGCGGCGCTTTTCTATTACGCGCCGACGCTGGCCGATGACAATCCCAACAGCGCACGCATCGGCGTTTACTACGTGTCCTATCACGTGAAGGCGGATGATCTATCGGGTCCCTTCGTGCCGGCGGGCGCCAACATCGATGCCAACAATCTTGAGACGGCATACCTCGCCTATATCAGAACCATCATTCCGCATTGGGATGTGGAACTGGCCGTGGGCTATCCGCCATTGCAGAAAACCGTCGGCAAAGGACCGGCCACCTTGGGGTCGGTCCCTTATGACGGACAGGTCATCGCGACCGCGCGCTGGATTGCGCCGACACTGCTGCTGGAATACGCGTTCTTCGATGAAGGTTCGAAGTGGCGTCCCTATATCGGCGCCGGGGTGAACTACACCACGTTCTATGATCGGAACTCGACCGCAGCGGGCGACGCTGCGAGCGGCGGTCCCACGAAAATTTCGCTGACCCCGTCGGTGGGATGGGCGGCCACCGCGGGATTGAACTACCACATCGCGAATAACTGGCATGCGTACGCGTCCTATTCCTTCTCCAAGGTGACGAGCGATCTGACCGCTAATACCGCCGGCGTCATTCGCACTTCCCATATCAGTTTCGCCCCGCAAGCATTGGTGGTGTCGGTGGGTTACTCGTTTTAGAGTCACATGCGCCGCCATGTCTGATCGCGGAACGCCGCCTACCTATCGATCCGGTACCCAATCCGTCCCCGCCAGCGACCCCACATCGACTCTGGAGGAACGCGCCGCGGCGCTCGCCTTCCTGCAAAATCTGGCCGCGGAGGTCACGGAAGGCAGCATCGATTTGCCCTGCTTTCCGGATGTGGTCGTGCGCATCAGCACGGCGTTGGCCGACCCCAATACGACCACCGACCATGTGGTCACCATCGTGGGCGCCGAACCGCGGCTTGCGGCGCGCATCTTGCAAACTGCCAATTCGGCGGCGTTCAATAGTTCGGGCAAGCCCCTGACGGACCTGCGCTCCGCAGTCACACGTCTCGGACATCAAATGGTGCACGGCACGGCGATGTCCTATGCCATGCTGCAGATGCAGAACGAAGCATCGCTGCGATCGATTGCAGAACCCTTGACCGAACTGTGGAATCGGAGCATCGCAGTGGCTTCGATCAGCCGGGTCATCGCTGCGCGCACCCAATTGAGCGCTGATGAGGCATTCCTCACCGGTTTGCTGCATGGAATCGGCAATCTCTACATCATGGCGCGTGCGGCGACGCAAGGCGCCGGGCTGGGCGCAGAGCGCGCCTGGCTGGACTTACTGGTCGGATGGCAGGCGTCCATCGGCAAGGCAGTTCTCGAGAGTTGGGGCTTCGCGGAAGCAATGTGCGAGGCCGTCGGTGAACAGGGAGACCAAGAACGCCGCTGGAAACATGAAGCGGGACTGGCTGATGTGCTGATCGCCAGCATCATGCTCGCCGAGGCCTTGAATGCGCCCGAACCGCGCCCTGTGGCCATGGAGGGGAACAACGTGTTCCTGACCGTGGGCATAAAGCCGGAAGACTCCGGCGCCATTCTCGCCGAGGCGGATAAGCAAATCAGCCTGGTGCATCAGGCGCTGGCGGTCTGAAAAAAACCAGGTGCTCAATACACGCCATCCGGCGCGCCGCGGGTGGCCGAGCCTGTGAACTCCGCGGCCAATTCCAAGGCAGCCTTGACCAAAATCGATGTGTCCACCCCCACGGCCACGAACAGTGCACCGTGAGCCAAGTACTTGCGCGCGAGAGCGCGGTCCGAGGTGAGGGTGCCAGCCGCCTTGCCCGCCTTTTTCACCGTCGTCATTCCTTCCAGGATGACGGCCTGCACCGCCGGATCCCCCGGCTTGCCGAGCAATCCCATGGACGCCGCCAGATCCGCGGGTCCGAAGAAGACTCCATCGACACCGTCCACTGCGGCGATGGCCTCGAGTTGCGTCATGGCATTCACGGATTCGACCTGGACGAATACGCAGATTTCCTCATCGCTGCGCCGTAGATAATCGTCGATTTGATTCCAGCGCGAAGCGCGCGCCACGGCGCTGCCGACACCGCGTACGCCGCGCGTGGGATAGCGCGTGGCCGCCACCGCAGCCCGTGCTGCCTGCGGCGATTCGACCATCGGGATAATGAGCGTCTGCGCGCCGATGTCCAGGTATTGCTTGATCAACTCCACCGTGCCATGCACGGGACGCACGATGGGATGTACCGGATAGGGCGCCATCGCCTGCAACTGCGGCAGGACGCTGCGCGGATCGTTGGGCGCGTGCTCGGCGTCGATCACCAGGCAGTCGAAGCCGGTGCCAGCTAGAAGTTCGGCAACATAGGAATCGGCCAGACCTACCCACAGCCCGATCTGCTGCCTGCCCTGACGCAAAGCTCGTTTGAACACATTAACGGGCATTTCCATACAGCGTCTCTTAGGTTAAAGGGGATCTGTCGATGAAAGCCGGCGCAGGCTCAAACGAAACGCAGCGAAATGCCGCCAAGAGGACCATAGTCGGCGTGCAGCACATCGCCGCGCACCACGCTCGTGGGCCGGGTGAACGAGCCGCCCAATATCACGTCGCCGGCTCTCAAGCCTTCGCCGTACGGCGCGATTTTGTTGGCCAGCCATGCGACCCCATTGGCGGGATGATTAAGTACGGCTGCCGCGAGCCCGGTCTCCTCGATCACCGCATTCTTGTAGAGCAGCGCGCCGACCCAGCGCAGGTCGACCGCGTCGGGCTTGACCGGCCGGCCGCCTACAACAATGCCGGCGTTGGCGGCAAAGTCCGCGATGGTGTCGAATACCTTGCGCGGTGCACGGCTCTCGCGATCGAACTGCTCGATGCGCGCGTCGATAATCTCCAGTGCGGGAGTTACGTAGTCAGTGGCCTTCAGCACATCGAAAATCGTCACCCCGGGTCCTTGCAGCGGTGCCCGCAGCACGAATGCCAATTCGACCTCCACCCGTGGGGCGATAAAGCGCCGAAAAGGAATGTCGCTGCCGGCCGCAAAGAACATATCGTCCATGAGCGGCGCATAATCCGGCTCCGTGATCTGCGAAGCCTGCTGCATGGCGCGCGATGTGAGACCAATCTTGCGTCCCTGGATGGTGCGGCCGTCCGCTATTTCCAACTTGACCCACTCGCTTTGAATGGCATACCCATCCTCGATGCTCATGTCGGGATGTTCCAGCGAAAAATGCCGCAGCTGAGTACGGCTCTTGCGGGCATCGTACAAGCGGCGCGCCAGCATTCGAATGGTGTCAGGAGCCAACATGGTGATCTCTCTCCGCGCTCAGGGCTTCTTAAAGAGCGCGTGCAGATTGTTGTGTTTCAGAGTGCCTGCCTCGCTGAATTCGCTCAACTCCAGCGACAGTGCCAGTCCCTGCCGCGCGAACTGTTCGGCAAAGTGTGCTTTCATGATGTCGAACAGGCCGTTACTCACGGCCGCTTTGACATTATCGCTGCGCCCGGCGCCGATTTTCAGAATGGCGTGCACGAAGCCGGCGTCTTTCAAGGTGCCGTCGGCGATGCAGTAGTCCTCGAAAGGGATGGCGCGCACCCGTATGCCGCCGGGTGGAAACACCGCAGCGCCATCGACGCACAGCGCCGTCATGAATTGCGCGAGGTTGCGGCACAGTTCGCCGAAGCGTCCGGCGGCGCGTAAATTTTCGCTGTACTCCAAGGTCAGATGCGACATGCGGATCCTTAGCTGCCGATGCTCATGCTGGCGACGGTGCAGCCCACCGCAAAAATCGGCACGGGACGGTAGTACCGCACCTGCCCTTGGCCGCGCGCGGCGGCCGCGACGCTGATGAGGGTACGGATCTCGAAACCGCCCTGCCCGGCTTCCCGATAGGTCGCCGCATCGGTGTATGACAGCATCGCGGCCTTGTCGTTGGCCTGCCAGCGCCGCAGGAACTCACGATCCCATGCTTCATTGATCTTGCCCGAGTCCGGGGTCGCCGGCCAATGCGAAATGCCGCCGGTGCCCACCACGGCGATTCGCTCCGGATTCAAGTCCGCAGCGCGGCGCAGCGCCTCGCCCAGCGCCCAGGCGCGGTGCAAGGGCGCCAAGGGTGGTCCCTGGCAGTTGATGTTCACCGGAATGACCGGCACATCGTAGCGTGGAGTCAAAAAACTTAAAGGCACCATGATGCCGTGGTCGAATTTCCATTCCTCCGCGTATGCCAAATCCACGGTCTGCATCATCTCGCGTATCAGCCGCAGCGACAGCGGCGCGTTGCCGGGAACTGTAACGTGGGGAATGCCCAGCCACTCTGCATCCTCGATCGGGCCTTCGTAGCTGCCGGCCATGCCTACCGCAAAGGCCGGCATGTTGTTCATGAAGAAATTGGCGAAGTGCTCAGCGGCTACGATAATCAGCGCATCAGGCCTCGCCGCGGCCAATTCCTCGCCCATGGCACGATAGGCGCAAAAGAACTCCTCGGCGATCTCGCGATCGGCCATCTGCGCGCGACCGGTGATGCCGGGAGCGTGGCTGCAAATACCAGCGAATACCAGGCTCATAGGCAGCTCATAGCCGGCTCATGGGTGGCTCGCAGGCAGCTCACAGGTCGGCCACTTTCTCGTCCAAGCGCGTCGTCATGGCGTACACGCCGGCGCGCACGGGCCCATGACGAGCGACGCCACTGCGCATGGCAGCGATGTAATCTGCCCAGGGCATGCCGAGAAAGGCGGCATAGTGCATCAGCAACTGTCCATTCGCACCCAATACGTAGATCAACCCAATATCGCCCGCCTCGAGCGCAGCGTGCTCCTCGTCCGTCAATTCATAACGTGTGAGGATCCTCGGCAAATCCGTGCGGCATTGCTGCTGCAGCTCGCGGTCACGATTGATGTCGAATAGAAATTTCTGCATCTGGTACAGACTCATTGGGCGCCCCAGTGTGGGATGTGGTGTGCGCCCAAACTCACGCAGACATTCTTCGGTTCGAGGAATACTTCGTAGCTCCAGGTACCGCCCTCGCGCCCTACGCCCGAGGCCTTGGTGCCGCCGAAAGGCTGGCGCAAGTCGCGAACGTTCTGGCTGTTCACGAAGCACATGCCGGCCTCGACGGCGGCGGCAACGCGATGCGCGCGTCCCAGATTCTCGCTCCATACATAGCTGCTCAAGCCGTAGACGGTGTCGTTGGCTTTGACAATGGCATCGGCCTCATCCGTAAAGGGAATGAGGCAGGCTACCGGCCCAAAGATCTCTTCCTGGGCAATCCGCATGCCGTTGTCGACGTCGGCGAATACGGTGGGCTGGACGAAATTGCCATTCTTGAGCGCGCCGGCCACCGTCGGGGCTTGCAAGCCGCCACACATCAAGGTCGCCCCCTCTTTCGGACCCATCTCAATGTAGCGGCGGACCTTTTCCAAGTGATTCGCGCTGATCATGGGCCCGATGAGGGTCTTCTCATCGAGCGGATCTCCGACCGCGATGCACCGCGCACGCTCGGTGAATTTCTGCACGAAGTCGGCGTATATGGACTTCTGCACCAGAATGCGCGAACCCGCCGTGCAGCGTTCGCCGTTGTTGGAAAAGATCATGAACAGCGCGGCGTCGAGCGCGCGCGTCTGATCCGCATCGTCGAAGACGATGAAGGGGCTCTTGCCGCCCAACTCCATGGAGAATTTTTTCAGGCCGGCCGCCTTCACGATGCGGTTTCCCGTCGCCGTCGAGCCGGTGAAAGAAATCGCCCGCACGTCGGGATGCCGGCACAATGGCTCGCCGACTTCGGTGCCGTAGCCGTGCACAATATTGAGAACCCCTGCGGGGATTCCGGCCTCCAGGGCCAACTCGCCCAGGCGCGCCGCCGACAACGGCGAAAGCTCGCTCATCTTGAGCACCACGGTGTTGCCGAAGGCAAGCGCCGGCGCAACCTTCCAAGTCGCGGTCATGAAGGGCACATTCCAGGGCGAAATCAGCGCACAAACGCCTACCGGATGAAACAGCGTGTAATTCAGGTGCGTCGCCGTGGGATAAGTATGTCCGTCCACCCGCACGCACATCTCCGCAAAGTAATAGAAATTATCCGCCGAGCGCGGCACCAGTTGCTTGGCGGTTTGCGAGATCACCTGGCCGGTATCCTGAGTTTCCGTTTTAGCAATTTCCGGCGCATGTTTCGTAATCAAATCGCCGAGCTTGCGCAGCAGCGCCGCTCTCTCGGGCGCGGGCCTGCCGGCCCAGGCGGGGAATGCGGCCTTGGCGGCGGCCACCGCGGCGTGGATCTCGCGCTCACCGCCACGCGCCACCTCCGCGAGCACATCCTGGGTCGCGGGATTGACCGACTGGAAGTATTCCTTGCTTGGGACGTGGGTGCCGTCGATTAAGTGCTGGATCTGCATAGTTCCCTCAGCGGCCGAATTCGGCATCCGCCGCGATGGTATTGACCAGCCGGCCGAGGCCGTCGATTTCACAGGCAACCACATCGCCGGGCATGACGTTGATCACGCCCTCGGGAGTCCCAGTGAGAATGACATCGCCAGGGTAGAGGGTCATGAAAGAACTTAAGTACTCCACCAAGTACGAAACGTCGTAAATTAAATCCCGCGTGTTGCCTTGCTGGGTCAGTTTATCGTTGACGTAGGTTCTAAGTCCGAGATTTCCCGCGTCCGCAACATCCGCCGCATCGACCAGCCACGGACCCAACACCGTGGCGCCGTCGCGATTCTTGACGCGCAGATTGGGGCGGTACCAATTCTCCAGATAGTCGCGAATGGCATAGTCGTTGGCGATGCAATAGCCGCCCACATGCAGACGAGCCTGGGAACGCGAAACCTGTTTGGCCGGCCGCCCGATGACCACCGCCAATTCACATTCATAGTGCATGAATTTCACGCCCGCCGGCCGGCGCGTCACCCCGCGATGGCCGAGCAAGCTGCCGGGTCCTTTGAGAAACACCAAGGGTTCCTCCTCAGCGTTGAAGGCCAGTTCCTTGGCGTGATCGGCATAATTTAGTCCCAGCGCGATAATGGTCCCGGCCGCGAACGGCGGCAGCCAAACGACATCTTGGGCGCCAACCACCCGGCCGTCGTCCAGACGCAGACTCGCGTCGTCCAGCGAGCGCGCAAGCGACGACGATGACGATGACGACGACGATGACGATGGCGATGACGATGGCGATGGCGATGACGGCGGCGATGGCGCCGGCGACGACGTCGCCGGAACGGCCTCGTGAATGGCGCCGGCATACGCGACTCGAGCGCGTATCATGCGACGGCCGCCAGGTAGAGATTGCTGAGGCTGCCCAGTCCATCGATGGTGATTTTCACTGTCTGCCCCGAGCGTACGCGCGGAGCAGGTGCGGCCGCCCCCAATGCCAGCACGTCTCCGGGGCTCAAGGTCATGAACTCGGTGACGTCCGCCAGCAGTCTCGCCGCGGAGCGAATCAATTCAGAGGTACTCGCAGTCTGAATCAAAGTGCCGTCGATGTAGGTACGAATGGTCAGCGCATCGGGACTCGCGACGGCAGCGCGTTCAATCACCGCGGGCCCCAGCGGGCAGTAGCCGTCGCGCGCCTTGAACCGTATGGACGGCCGGTGAAAGCTCGCATGGGGAACACTCACGTCGGCGACGATGAGATAACCGGCCACGTAGTCGAGCGCCTGAGCCTCGGCAACCCTGCACGCAGTGTGGCCCATAACCAATCCCAAGCACGCGCCGACCTCGAGTTCGGGGTTACCCGAAGGAATCATGACCACGTCACCCGACAGCGCCAGGGTATTGCGCGGCTTGATGTACAGGACAGGGGCGATGGGCGGTGCCTGATAGGGCGGCTGGCTCGCCGCCGCCCCGAGAGCCGTCAACGCCGTGCGCTGGTTCAGCAGCGTACCGTACACGACACCGCTCAATTGGTAGGGCGAAACGTCGAACCGTATCGAGGAAAAGCCTGCGCCAGCCGACATCTGCCCACCCGCCTGCAGTCTATGATTTTTTCGATCGCCGATATTCACTAATATATTAGTAATATAGTAGCATGTGAATTGCCGTGTCAAGGCGGCGGAGTGCGACATGAACAGCGAATCGGGGGAATTCAGGCATCGCAATTTGCCGCTGCTGCTGCTGCAGGCGCGTGAGCACGTGATTGCGCGCTTCCGACCCATTTTGAACGCACACGGAATTACCGAGCAGCAATGGCGCATCGTGCGCGCGCTGCTCGATACCGGACCATTGGAGCCGCGCGAAATCGGCCTGCTGTGCCGGATTTCCAGCCCCAGTCTCGCGGGCGTGCTGTCGCGAATGGAGGAAATCGGTCTGATCAAGCGCAAGAGACTGGATCACGATCAACGCCGGCTGCATGTGTCGCTCACGCCCCGCAGCCGTGCGTTGAGCGCACGCATGGCCCCGCAAATCGAGGCCACCTACCGTGACATCGAGGCGCTGATCGGTGCGCAGTTTTCGACGCGCTTCTACGAAGCGTTGGATGAGCTGATCGGCGCTCTGCAGGCGCGTGAGCCGGCCGCCATTGCAAGTGAGTAAATTTGGGCGGCCCGCGGTGCGGCGCATACAATACGAGTAGGGGTCATAGCTATGAACACGGGCACTGTCTTTCTCAAGAACACCTGGTACGTCGCGGCCTGGTCGCATGAGATTGCCGCGGACGGCATGGTGGCGCGGACCATCACCCGCGTGCCGCTGCTGTTTTGGCGGGACGCCGACGGCCATGTGGTGGCGCTCGACGATCGCTGCTGCCACCGCGCGGCGCCGTTGTCGAAGGGGCGACGCGAAGGCGACAATGTTCGCTGCATGTATCACGGCCTGCTGTTCGACAAAACCGGCAAATGCATCGAAATTCCCTCCCAGGATTTCATTCCGCCGGCCGCCAAGGTGCGCGCCTATCCCGTGGTCGAGCGTTTCAAATGGGTATGGATATGGATGGGCGATGCGGACAAGGCGGATCCATCGCTGATTCCCGACACTCACTATTTGGACGACGCCGGATGGCGCGGCACGCCGGGCTACATGCACTACGATGCCAACTACCTGTTGATCACCGACAATTTGCTGGATTTTTCGCACCTGTCGTACGTGCACGAAACCACGCTCGGAGGCAGCGCAAAATACGCCGGCATTCGTCCCAAGATCACGCGCAATGTGCGCAGCATAAGGGTGGAGCGCTGGCTGATTGACGATGAGACTGCACCATTCTTGAGGAAATTGAAGACCTGGCCAGGCAATGTGGATCGCTGGAATATCTATGACGTGGTGCTGCCGGGCGTGTTGTTGATGGACTCAGGCAGCGCCCCCACCGGCACCGGCGCACCCGCGGGCGAGCGGGTGGATGCCGCGCAATTCTTCGGTTGCCAGGCGGTCACACCCGAGACCGAAAACACCTCGCATTATTTCTATCAGCAGTCGCACGGCTTTGCGCTGGACGACGCATCGGTCACCGAGAATCTGCGGCAGAGCGTGCAGGCGGGATTCGAGGAGGACAGGGACATCATCCTCGCGCAGCAGCGGATTCTCGATCTGGCGCCCGACGCCCCCATGCTGGCCATGCGCATGGACACCGCGCTCGCAAGCTTTCGCGCCATGGTGGAGAAGGCGATTGCCGAAGAACGGGCCGGGGCGAATGAACGAACGAACGCCGCTGCGCAAGCATAGTGGGCGAAGATTTTTGCTGTAGTCAGGACAACGACAACGAGGATTTTTGAATGACGAATAGATACGGAACCCGAAGTTTGGTGCAAGCGCTGTGGCTGTTAGGACTGCTCGGTGCGCTGGCCAATTCGGCCAATGCCGTCCGCGCCGAGGCCAGCGGACGCAGCTCGCCTGGGGGCGCCCCGGCGGCTGCCCAAGCCCCCGCGTCCGCAGGCACAGGCGCAGCCGATTGGCACGCTACCGTCCGCGAGTTGGCCGCCAAGCACTTCAAGAACCCTGCCTGGGGTTATTCGCACAATATGCGCGACTATTCGCTGGCGCGCGAGCTTGCCGCCGCGGATCATGTGACTCTCGATGACGATGTACTGTTCGCCGCCGCCTATTTGCACGACTTGGCCGCATTTCCGCCGTGGGAGAAGGAAAAGCTCGATCACTCGGACGTTGCCGCCGACAGCGTCGACACGATTCTCACGGGAACGGGGTTCCCGATGTCGAAGATCGACGCCGTCCGCGGCGCGATTCGCACACATATGTACTATCGCGATCCCGTCGGCCCCGAAGCACTGTACCTGCACGACGCCGATGCACTCGATTGGCTGGGCGCCATCGGCGTGGCGCGAATCTTCGGCCTGGTCGATCCGAACGGCGGCGATCCCAATGGGCCGAAGGCGGTGAAAATGCTCGAGGACAATCTAAAGAACACCCCATCGCGCGTGCTCTCCCCGGCAGGCCGTGCACTGGTGCCGGCGCGCAAAGCCGAGCTCGAGGCGTTTCTCAAGGAATTGCGGCATGAGACGGAGAACCTGAAAACGCTGTAGTCATCAGATTCTCGTGCCGATGGCGCTAGCGTGCGCCGCGATGTATGGGATCAATCCAGTACACCTCTTCCACCCGTTCCGCGGCATCGATATTGAGATTAACGACCACCGACTCATTGTCGCTGCGCACCAGCACGCACTCCAGCGGCGTATCGCTCGAGCGGTTGATCTCCTGATGCGGCACGTACGGCGGCACGAAAATGAAGTCGCCGGCATCGGCCTCGGCGACAAATTCGAGGCGGTCGCCCCAACGCATGCGCGCGATGCCCCGCACCACGTAGATGACGCTCTCCAGTGCGCCGTGGTGGTGGGCGCCGGTCTTGGCGTTCGGATGAATGACCACCGTCCCGGCCCAGATTTTTTGCGCGCC
>JBDUBO010000160.1:0-3110 GCA_040004115.1 Gammaproteobacteria bacterium
TGCGATTGAGCGTCAACGGCCCCACCGGGGGAAAATACTTGGCGCCGCAGCGGCGCCCGGCGGCACGCGCCGCGTTCACGAGTTCCAACATGTGGCGGCCCACGCTATCGGCATCAGCCGCCGAGGGCATGGCAACCGGAGCGGCAAGCACCATCCATAGCTCTGCGCCGCGGCGTGCCATGCCGAACTCCCGCAGTTTCGGCTCGGTCAGTGTGCGGCAGTAGTTGGCGGCGAGCATGCGTGAGAGCTGCGCGTCGTTCGCGGCGCCCGAAATGTGCAGAGTCGAAAATTGCGATCCCGTATAGCCTACTCGGGCCAAGGCTTGGTGCAGATCCGCGCCGCCGGCCAGGCGGCGCGCGGCATTTTGCAGCTTCAAGTTGCTTTGCAACGGGACTCGCGCCATCGCGGAGTGACAAGCATGCATACGCGTCCAATTGACGCTGTCCAACACCTCCGCTCCCGCAGCCTGCGACAGCGGCAATCCCCAGGCGACTGCCAGTGCCAGCCGCACCGACAGGGTCAATCTTGGGACGAGCAGACGACGGATTTTCAAACGGCAGGTTCGGGCCTGGACGGGTCGTCGGCTCCGGGCGGCCGTGATTCCGCGAGTAATTTCCCGGCCTTCGGCGCGATCCAACGCTCCACGTCATCGAGCACCGTAAACACCGCCGGTACGATGACCAGAGTCAGCGCCGTCGAGGTGATCAATCCGCCGATCACGGCAATGGCCATGGGCCCGCGGAAATCGCTGTCCCCGCCCCAGCCGATAGCCACGGGCAGCATGCCCGCCACCATCGCTACGGTGGTCATCACAATGGGTCTTGCCCGTTTGTGCCCCGACTCGAGGATCGCCGTCAGACGCGTTTTGCCGGCGCGCATCTCTTCAATGGCGAAATCGACCAGCAAGATCGAATTCTTGCCGACGATGCCCATCAGCATCAGGATGCCGATCACCACTGGCAGCGAGAACGGCAACCCGGTGAGCAGCAGCGCGAGCACCGCGCCTCCCAGGGACAGCGGCAGGGCCGACAGGATCGTTATGGGTTGGAACACGCGTACGAACAGCAGCACCAGCACGGCAAATACCATGAGTATGCCAGCGCCGACGGCCAGCAAGAAGTTCATATAGAGTTCCTTCATGAATTCCGTGTCGCCGGTTTCGATCAAGTGCACTCCTTCCGGCAAATGCTTGAGCGTCGGCAACGCATATATTTTCTTGGTGGCCGTGCCGAGTTCCACGCCCTGCGCCATGTCGGCCTCGAGAAACAGCCGCCTGCTTTGATTGTAGCGGCGCACGGCAGAGGGTCCCTGTCCGAAGCTCAAGTCCGCGACCGATTTGAGCGGCACACTTTTGCCGGAGGCCGTCGGCACGGGCAGGTTCTCCAAGGTCGACAGGTCGCGCCGTGCGCTCTCCACGAGGCTCACCCGGATGGGGATCTGCCGATCGGGCAGGGAGAACTTTGCACCGTTTTGCGGCAGGTCGCCGAGCGTCGCGATGCGGATGGTTTCACCGATGCTCTGCACGCTGACGCCGAGCTGGGCTGCGATATCGAGCCGCGGGTGCACCACGATTTCCGGGCGTGGAAGATCTCCCTTGATCCGCGGATCGCGAACTTCTCTCAGAGCGCGCATTTCGGCCAGCACTTTGTGGCCGGTCGCTTCCACCAGCGCCGGGTCATCGCCGGTCAAGTACAGCTGAATGTCGCGGCCGCCGCCGCCTTCGGAAAAATTCAAGTGCCCGTCCGCTACCTGCCCAAGCAGGGGCATCATGTGCTGCTCCCATTGCTTTTGACTCATGGCACGCAGAGAGCGCGGCACCAGGCTCACATAGATGGTGCCGTTGCGAACCTCGCCGTCGTCGCCGCCGACGAATTCGACGATATCGGCCACCTCGGGAGACTTTCGCAGGATCGCGGCCGCCGCCGCCGACACCCGCGCCGTATCCTCCAGTCTGCCGCCGGGCGGCAACTCAATGTCCAGCTGCGCGTTGGAAAAATCCTCGGGAGGCAGGAAGGCGGTGGGAACTATGCTTAGCGAAGCCAACGACAGCAGGAAAAACACCGCGCCGGCCGCGATCGTTTTCCAGCGATTCGCCACGCACCAGCGCAGCAGCGCCAAGTAGCGCGTCATGATCGGCCCGTCGGCGTTATGCACCACCAGAGAATCGCCGCTCAGTGCGTAAGCCGCCAGCACGGGCGTGATCAGCCGTGCGACCAACAGCGAAACGAACACGGCCGCTGCGACGGTGAGTCCGAATTGCTTGAAAAACTGGCCGCTCACGCCACCCATGAAGCTCACGGGCAAAAAAACCGCGATGATGGTAAACGAGGTCGCCACGACCGCAAGGCCGATCTCATCCGCCGCATCGATGGCCGCCTGGTAGCAGCTCTTGCCCATGCGCATGTGACGAACAATGTTTTCGATTTCCACGATGGCATCGTCGACCAGAACGCCGGCCACCAGCGACAAGGCGAGCAAGGTGATCTGGTTGAGAGTAAATCCCATCCATTGCATGAAGGCAAAAGTCGAGATCGCCGACAGCGGAATCGCGAGTGCGGAAATCAGGGTCGCGCGCCAATTGCGCAGAAAAAACCAGACGACGGCGACCGCCAGCAGCGATCCTTCAACCAGCGCGCTGATTGCGGAGTGATAGGTGCGCAGCGTGTGTTCGACGGTGCTGAAGATGCTGCTCATGTGCACTGCGGGATTCTCGGCCTTGATCTTCTCGAGCTCCCGGTCGACGGCCTCGGCCACGCTGACGTCTGAGGCGCCCTTGGCCTTGAACACGCCGAAGGTGGTGGCGGGACGGCCGTTGAGCCTCGCGATATTGCGTACTTCCTCGATGCCGTCGCGCACGTCGGCGATTTCGCGCAGTCGCACCGACTTCCCCCCGGGAAGAATCACCAGGGTGTCCGCCAAGGCCTCCGCGGTCTTGGCGCCGCCCAGCACTCGGATCGCCTGTTCGCCGCCGCCCACATGCGCCCGGCCGCCCGCGGCATCGAGATTGAGCGCCCGCAATTGTTCATTGACCTCGACGGCGGTCACTCCCAGCGCCTGCATGCGCGCCGGATCGAGTTCGACGCGGATTTCCCTGCTGACGCCGCCGCCGC
>JBDUBO010000003.1:0-81016 GCA_040004115.1 Gammaproteobacteria bacterium
CATCACGCCATAACGGTGACACGATTGACCTCCTCGAGCGTGGTCTCGCCGCGCCGCACCAGATCGAGCGCGACGCTGCGGATCAGCCGCACGCCGCCCTTTTGCGAGAGCTCCTTCAATTGGCGAACGGGTGCGCGATTGATGATAGCCTCGCGCAATTCGTCGTTGAGCACGAGCAATTCGCCGATCGCCTTGCGGCCGCGATAGCCGCTGCCGCGGCAGTGCTGGCAACCGCGACCGATGGTGAAGTTGTAGGCCGCGCTCGCCGCGGCTGAAAGCTGCGACTCCTCGAGCAGCTGTCGCGACGGCACGTGGGGTTCTGCGCATTGCTCGCACACCACGCGAATCAGACGCTGTGCGAGCACACCCGATAGCGCCGACACGAAGCTATAGGTGTCGACGCCCATGTGTGTGAAGCGGCTCACCACATCGAAAACATTGTTGGCGTGCACCGTGGTGAACACGAGATGCCCGGTGAGCGCGGATTGAATGGCGATCTGGGCAGTCTCGGAATCGCGGATCTCACCCACCATGATCTTGTCCGGATCATGACGCAGAATCGAACGCAGTCCCCGCGCGAAGGTGAGGCCTTTCTTTTCGTTGACCGGTATCTGCAACACGCCCTGCAATTGATACTCGACTGGATCCTCGATGGTGACGATCTTGTCGGACCCCGTCTGGGTCTCCGAGATCGCGGCATAGAGCGTCGTCGTCTTGCCGCTGCCGGTGGGTCCGGTGACCAGCAGCATGCCGTAGGGCAAGGCGCTCAAGCGGCGCAGCTGTGTCACGACCCGCATGTCGAAGCCCAGTGCATCGAGCCTAAGACCGTGCAAGCGCTCAGTCAGAGCCTGCTTGTCGAGCGCTCGCAGCACGGCATCTTCGCCGAAAATGCTGGGGATGACCGACACGCGAAAATCGATCGGCCGGCGGTCGAGTGCAATGCTGAAACGCCCGTCCTGCGGCACGCGGCGTTCGGCAATGTCGAGCTCCGACATGACCTTGATGCGCGATATGACCTGCTCGGCCACCGTCATGCCCGTCACCGAGGCAATGTTCACCAATACGCCGTCGATGCGATAACGCACCGTCAGGCCGTTGGCCGTCGATTCCAAATGAATGTCGCTCGCGCCGGCGCGCAGCGCGTCGTAAACGGTCGAGTGGACCAGCCGCACGATCGGGCTTGCATCTTCGCTGATCGACACGTAGGAGAGATTGTCAGGACCCGTGCTGGCTGCACCTTGGCCCTCCGCCTGCGACAGCACGGCATCGATGGCTCGCAGCGCTTCCGCGCGCCGCGCGATGAAATTGGCGAGCTCGTGTCCTGGGGCGATCGCCCATTCGAGGACTTCGGCGGAGCGCGTCTCGAGCCAGCTGCGCAGCGCGGCGTCGAAGGGGTCGCTGACCAAGGCCAACAAGCCGTTCGGCGTGCGCACGACCGCGCAGGTGCGGCGAGTAGCCTCCGACGGTGGCAGAATGTCGAAGGCGGGTTCGAGCACCGACAGCTCCTCGCCGCCGACGAACCGATAGTCGAGAGCGATCGCGAGCGCCTGCGCTAGGTCCGCGGGCGCTCTCCTCGTCTCGACGGTGAGGAATTCGATCGGTGAGCGGCCGGTTCGCCGGGACTCGGCCATTGCCCGCGCGATAGTCGCCTCATCCAGCACTTGCGGCGCGGGCGCCAGCGCGCGCGCCGAGGAATCGTTCACGCTCGCATCGGGCTCACGCTCGATCGGCGGCGGCAATCCGGCAACCGGCAACGGAACGACGGCGCTCATTGAATGCTCCCCGCCAATTGGAAAATGGGAAAATACATCAGCACCACTATGACCCCGATCAGGAGGCCGATCACCGTCATGAACAAGGGCTCGATCAAGCGCGTGACGATCGCCACCCAGCGGCCGATTTCGTCGTCGTAGAATGCGGCGATGCGTTCGGTCATCTCGCCCATGTTGCCGCTGCGCTCGCCCACCCGCAGCATGCGTGCCGCCACCGGCGTAGTGAGTCCCTCATGCTCCATCGCATTGGCGATCGACTGGCCTTCGCGCACCGATTGCGTTGCCTTGCCGAAAGCGGGGCGCAGCGTCTCGCTGAGCAATCCGGCCGACATGCTCATGGCCGTCACCGCCGGCATGCCGCTGCGCAGGAGCATGCCCACCGTTCGATACAGTCGCGCGAGCTGGTACAAGCGCAATTGACGCCCGATGGCAGGCAGCTTCGCGATCCATGCGCCGAGTGCAGCACGGGTGCTGTGCCGGGATAGACCATAGGCCACGCTCGCAATGGCAGCGCCGCCTATCACGAGTACCGCCACAGTGTGTGCTTCCAGCATCTGACCCCATTGCAGCAGCAACTTCGAGGCGAGCGGCAAGTCGGAGCCCAATTGTTCGTAGATCGACGAAAACCGCGGCACCACGTAGCCCATGAGGAACAAGGTGACCAGGATGCCTGCCCCGAGCAGCACCGCAGGATAGATCGACGCATTGACGAGGGTCTTGCGCAGCGCGTCGATCTGCTGCTGATAGGTGATGAAGCGGGTGAGCGCTTCGCGCAACGACCCCGTGCGCTCGCTGGCCCGAACCGTCGCGACATACAGATAAGAAAATGTCGAGGGGTGCTCGGCGAGGGCCGCGCCCAAGGTTTGTCCTTCGTATAGACGGCCGAGTATTTGCTCGAGCGGCCGCCGAACCGCGGCGTTCACTTCTTTCTCGGTCAACGCCTCGATCGACTCGACCAGCGACAGGCCCGCATCGAGCAGCGAGACCAGTTCCTGGCTGAAAATGACCAACGGGATTTTCGCCGGGCGCGTAAACAGCCGAAATTGGCGCACCGGCGTGAGCGAGATGACACGCAGCCCGGAGAGTCCCAACTGGCGCCGCGCATCCGCTTCATCGATCGCATCGACGAGCTGAGCGAGCACTGCTTGCTCACGATCCAATGCCTTGACGCGGTATTCCACGAGCCTACCAGTTCCCGATATCGGCGTTTTCGCCGCTACCGCCGGGTTGACCATCCTTGCCGTAGGATACGAGATCAAAGTCGTTATTGTGAGTGCCGGGCGCCACGTAGACATACGGGTGGCCCCAGGGGTCGTGCGGCACGTCTTTCTTGAGGTATGGCCCAGCCCAATTCGGCTCGTTCGGAGGCGCCACATCGAGCACGGCCAAACCCTCTTCGGTGGTCGGCAGCCGATTCACGTCAAGCCGGAATTGCTCAATGGCTTTGTCGAGGGCATCTACCTGAGCTTTCGCGGCTTTGACCTGCGATTTACCCACTTGGGAGAAATAGCGGGGTGCGACGAAACCCGCCAAAAGGCCGATAATGACCATTACGACCAGGAGCTCGAGAAGCGTGAATCCGGCTGAGCGAGCCGATTTTGCCGCGCGCGCGCAGCTCCGAAGCCCCCGGGATTGGGGTTTCGAGTACTCTGAACCCTGCTGTACCGGATAGATATTCAACGCTGCTCCCACATTCAAGTTTCCACTGTACGCAGTCGCCTCGGACGGCGAAGGTAGGGAAACACCGTACCACTGTGCCTCCCTTGTAGAACTGAGAAGTGGCCGATTCTGCGGCCTGCATACTGGTCGTCGGTATCAAATCCATTATGTCCAAGGGCGAGCCTGGCGCGCAAAACAGACCCGGTATACTGTCGCCACGAGCTCTGGTCCCATGGAGAGAGTGGCTTCCGCCGACGGCCTATGTACCCGCAATTTTTTGGATTAGACAAGCTTCCGTTCCGTCTGCGACCGGACGCGGATTTTCTGTACCCGGGGCAAGAGTACGTCCGGGCGCGCAGCAGTCTGCTGGCCGCTCTTCAGGGCAGTTCGCGCATGATATTGCTCACAGGCCCCCCGGGGGTAGGCAAAACGCTGCTGCTCGAGGATTTACTGCGTGAGATGTCCGACCAATTCGCCCTGTGCCGGATCAATCAACCCCACGTATCACCCACCGAGCTGCTGCAGGCCGTCCTGCTCCAATTGGGGGCGGCGGAGGAAGACGGCGATGCCCAAGGGCCGCCGCTGTTCACCCGACTATCGGCAGCCCTCGAAGCCGCGGCCGCGCGACATGCCGTTCCGCTGTTGGTCATCGACGATGCCCAATTGCTCGGCTCCGGCACTTTGAACGCATTCACAGACCTTCTGGCCCGGACCAGACGACTCAAGATCCTGCTTATCGGGCGCAGCGACCCCCACAACGGCCGCGGCGGTCTCGCGGCGCGACTCAATGCGATCGAGGGGTATCGCCAGGTTCGCTTGCCAGCCTTCTCCGTCGAAGTGTCGAAAGCCTATGTCGAACATCGACTCAGCGTCGCCGGCGGCGGTGGCAAAGAATTGTTTACGGCCGATGCCCACTCAATGATCTATCAGCACACGGGGGGCGCCGCGCGGCTCATCAACGTATTGTGCGATGCAGCGTTACATGCCGCCTGCCTGCGTGCCTCCGGCCACGTGAGCGCCACCGAAATCCTGCTGGCGACGCAGGATTCGCGCTGGCCGGATGCACTGGCTCGCGATCAGCCGGCAGCGCTACCCGACCCCGACGCCGAACCCACAGGCCATGAGCCGCCCGCACCGACGCCGGATCGGCCAACGGCCTCGGCGCAGCTACTCGTCATGCACCGCAAGGAGTGCCTCGCCACATTGCCGCTGGAACCAGGATGCCTATCGATCGGTAGAGCGATCGACAATGAATTGCGCCTCGACGCGCGCTACATCAGCCGCCACCACTGCCGGGTGGTGACCGTCGGCAACGTCTCGACCATCGACGACCTAGGCAGCGTCAACGGACTCATCGTCAATGGGCGGGTAGTGAAGAACCACGTGTTGCGGCATGCCGACGAAATAGCGCTGGGCGAACATGTGCTCAAGTACGTGGTGAATTGATTCTGAGGGCGCACCGCCTCGTTCATCGTGTCATCGCGCGCGGCGCGCAGATCAGCCGGTGTGGGTTTGATCCATCAGGCGTTGATAGACCTTCATCACGGAAGGCACGTACGCCAGCGTCTCGCGAAATGGCGGTACGTGACGGCCATAGCGTTCGACGGCTGCTTCGCCGGCATTGTAGGCGGCCAGCGCGAGCTCTAGGTTGCTGTCGAAGCGCGCCAAGAGATCGCGCAGGTAATTCGCGCCGGCGCGCACATTCTCAGTGGGATCGTAAATGTTTTTTACGCCGTAGCGCCGCGCCGTTGCCGGCTGCAATTGCATGAGGCCGATCGCGCCTTTCTTGGACACCGCGCGGGGATTGAACCCGGATTCGACCACGATGACCGCGCGCACAAGCTGCGCCTGAATGGTCGCGTCGCGCGCCGCGCCGGTGATGACACCGTCGTATTGGGCGGAGCGCGCGAGCCAGTCGATCGAGTGCACCTTGGGAGAATCGGCAGCGGCGGAGTCGCTGGGTGTCTCGATGAGCAGGTGGTAGCGAGAATCGACCGGGACATTGCTGAAATGGTCCACCCCGCCGGCATCGGTGAACGAATACACATCGGCGCACGCCAATCCCGGAGCGGCAGCAGCGGCTAAGATCAAGATCGAGTTAGACCACGCCGACATTCGCGTACTCTACTCGATCGTACAAATACTCGATGGTAGGAAAACACCGTACGCCGGCGCTTAGGATTCGCGGCAGACCTATCTCGCGACCAGCGATGCCGGAGCGGGCTCCCAAGATTTGCGCTCGGTCATGAGGTCATCCGCCCTCGCAAATCCATCGAAACGAACCCAGGGCTTGCCCGGCGCCGCACGCAGCAACGTGAGCGGCGAATGGCTCATCTTGTCGCCCCGGTAGGCATTGAACGCCTTTTGCACCGCAAGGATCGACGCCAGCGAACCGGAGTAGTGATCCCAGCCTTGCTGAGCGTGAAACTGCTTGGCATATGTGCGCAGTCGCGCCGGCGTGTCTTGCTCGGGGTCGATCGAAATCGACATGAGATGAACCGCGCCGCGTCCCGTGCCCAGATCTTCCTGAAATTGCTCGAAAACTTGGCTGCTCATCGGGCAGATCGTCGTGCAGCTCGTATAGACGAAGTTAAGCACCACAGGGCGGCCATCATTCAATTCGGTCGACAGCGGGACCGATTTTCCATCGTCCCGCACCAGCGTCACTTCCGGGACTGCGTATTCGGCCTCCGAACGATGCACATCCGTATTGCCGGTCGTCGCAGGTTGCGCTTGCGCGGCAGCGCACGCAACAAGCGAAACACCCATCAGGCTCGCAGATAAAAGATGACGCACGCCACTGATAGGTCTCATAAGTTCCGCTCCGAGTACACTGATGCACGTTGCCCAGCGTCCTCATTATGGGTGGCAGCGGCAGCCCCTACCATAGGGAGAACACCCTAGGCAGGCCGGCCAATGTCACTTGGAGCCGGCCAGATGCTGGAAATCCATCCAGAATTTGATTTCGCCGGCAAAATCGCTTGCGGCCTCATCGAGCGGGCGCTCGGTTGCGGGAGCGGCCGCCCGATAGGCAACCGCCTTGCGCAACACGCCCCCCGGCGACACGAGGTAAGCCTTCGATATCTTGGTCTCCTCGTTATAGGTAATGAATACCACGTTGTCGTGCTTGGCCGTGCATACGTTAAACGTGCGTACCATCGCCCGGTCGCGCATGACGGCTTGCTTTACCGGCGTCGCGCGTTCGATGCGACTGAGACCCAACACCACCGACAAGTGCGCCGGCACGACACTGTCGGGTCCCCTGCGGATCACCGTGCCGATCAGGTCGCTCAACTGTTGAGTGGCGGTATGGGCGGACGACACTGCCGCCATCGCGACCGCCATCGCGACCGCGACCATCCGCCACCCTCGTTTGCGCCTCGCTCTGTTCACGCACATCTCCTTTTCCCGGTAGGACATTACTGTAGCACCGACAAAGTTTCGAACTTCTCCGCCTACTTGAGATCAATTGGTGAGGATAAATGCGGATGGCGCTATACTTTGCATGACAGAGTTATGATGCGATGCGGATCCGTTTGTTGGCTGGAGAGCGGTTTCATGCAAGGTTCTACGTGCACAATCTTCCCGCGCCGCGTGTCCACCGGTTCGGCACGCCCGTGGCGGGGCCATTTGCCGATCACGAGTGTCGCACTGCTCGAGCTCCTGAACCGCGCCGCGGCCGGACGCGTTGAGTTTTCGCGCGTCGAATGGGTGTTGTATGTCGCATGCGAGTTTTGGGCTGCCGCCAACGCGCAGGAGCTCGACGCCTACCTCGATGCCCGGCCGATGGATTCGCTCGCGGACGCTCGGCGTGCTTTTTCGGCGATCGGCGCCGTAGAAGTGACCCGTGTCCTGCAAGAGGTCGGACATCACCCGAATATCGACGCGTTGGAACGAGCGCTTCTCGCCACGTCCGAATCCGTCGATCAACTGATTGCACGTTTCGCAGGACGCTATCTCCGCGAGGAGCGCGGTCTGCGCGTGGAACTCGCGTTTGCCTGCAGAGCCGCAGCGGATTCGCAGGCATAAAACTCCGACCAAGTCTCGCATCAGCTCGATAGATTCGCACTCTCGCGGCGCGTTCTTCACGACGCTGCCCTTGGACCAAGGGACCGGCCCTGTACTGCCCATCGTACATGGAATTGTCGAGAGTTTTGGTGCTAGCATCTCCATTGATACCGCGCCTGCAGCGGGAACGACCTTTAGAATATTGTTTCCGGCAATCGCCGAATGCGCACCGGCCGAAGGATGATCTGGCTCTCTTGGAAAAACCCGGCGCCATCACGAGGACACCCGATGAAGAATTCCAAGACCCCAAGCCCCGTCATCGCGCTCGCGCTGCTGATCTGCACGGCAGCGTATGTATCAACGGTCGGCGCTACCCAACCGACGGGGGTGCCCGCATCCCCCAAGAACTCCGCTTCGAACCCTCCCGTTCGCGCCGTCAACCCTGAGCAGGGCAGTTACGACGTCGGCCTCATGCTCGGCAGCCAGCTGGAGCACAACGGCGTGGCGTCCACGTTGTCCTTGGATGCAGTCATCAAGGGGCTCAAGGACGCCGTCGGCGGCCGCGCCATCACGGGCGAGGAACGCGAAGCGGCGCTTCAGTTCATGCGCGATGCCCGCACGGTGTTCGCCGAGAAGAACCGGGCGGCAGCCCATGAGTTCCTCGAAAAAAATGCCAAGCAACCGGGCATCATCACTACGCCCTCGGGCCTACAATACCGGGTCCTCACCAAGGGCGACCCGAAGAGCAAGTCCCCCGCACCGACCGACCGGGTTACCGTGCGTTATCGCGCAAGTCTGGCCGATGGGACGGAATTCGATCGCTCGGATATTCACGGCCAGCCCGCGACGTTTCGCGTCAACAGCGTGTTCAAGGGATGGCAGGAAGCGTTGCTCACGATGAAGATCGGCGCGAAATGGCAGCTGTTTGTGCCGCCCGAACTCGGGTACGGTGCGAATTCCCCGCCGGCGGTTCCTCCGGGTGCGCTTCTGGTCTACGAGCTCGAACTGTTTCAGATCGAACCCGCCGCGCCGCTGGACCCCGCGGCCGCCAGGCCCCCGCCGGCGCCGCGCGCGCCGCACTAGTTCTCTAGGGGGTTATCCACTTCCCGTCGGGGACCAAACGCGGTTTGCCTGAGCCGTCCAAGTGCACCATGAAGCCGCCCTTGGACGCGAACCGCTGGTGGGGCCCGAGTGTCAGACGCGGATAATATCCGGTGATGATTCGATGCTCGACCGTGTCATACAGGCTCTCGATGAGGTAATCGGGGATGAAAGCATCGACCATATGCTTCAAGGTTTCTGACAGCAGGCCGCAAGCGAGGTAGGTATCCACCTGGACCTGCTCGGCCACGACGGGCACGTTGCGGAACCGGAACCAGCCGCGGGCAAAATCGACGCGCACCCGTCGCCGCTCAGACAGGTCAAAGGGATACGCGATATGGGCTTGGCCGCGCCAGCTTGCCGGCAGCGGAGTCGCATCCAGGCCGCCCATGAGTCCCGACAGATACAGCGAATGCAAGGGCGCTGGAGCCTCCGCCGCGGCTAGCAGGTCCGCGGCTCGGAGCCATACCACGAGCGCGTCCGTATCCGACGGTTCGTGCAGCGCGCCGATGACGCTGCTCGTCGCCGCGTCCTTGGGAATCACATGATTCGATACGCTGATGCCGCGGGCCTGCAATTGAGCTGCGAGCGCTTGCGCGCCCGCTTCGCCGACATCCCCCGCTCGGTAGACCTGCCGTACATGGCGTGGCGCCGCTTGAACGGAGTCGCCCATCAGGGCCGTCGCGATCAAATCGGCCTCGAGCAGCACGCCGCGCGAAAAATAAACTGTGTGGAAATTCCGGTCGGCGTCGGCAGGGGGCAACTCGACGTTCGGGAACAAGCAGGCCACTGCCCGCTCCTCGCAGAATGCATTCACCGGCGCCCAGTTCCCGCCGCCGATTCCTGAGATCACCGCAAATACAGGCTCCGCAGCGAACTTCGCCTCCAACTGCTTTGTCCAAGTTGCCGACGGGCCGGTCAGTTCCCAGACGTGCAATACCCAGTGCCGGTTGACCTTGAACATTCTCTTCACGTATGCGGTATTACCCGAGGTCGTCATGGTTTGCGCCGACTGGCCGCGCGGCGCAATGTTGCGGTCCTTGAAGAATTGCTCCAGCACATCAAGCATGCCGCGCCGCTTCACCGGGTCCGCATCCGGCGTAATGATTGTTGCGAACTGCAGATCGGTGCTCGACACGCCCGGAACTTTGCTGCGGTCCAGAGATCGCAGATGCGCGACCAGCGCCGCCAGATCCGCATCGTTGAGGGCGTATCGGGGCATCAAGTAGCTCAGTTGATGTCCGTCTGCATCGACGCCGTCGCGGATCGCCCGCGCCAGAGTCTGGTCATCGTAGGCCTGGCGCCCGAGCCGCGCGCCGGGGATATAAGGCAGTTGCGCGTCGTCGGCATCCGACGGCGAATGGAATAGGAACTTGCCCGTGATCGGCGGAATGACGTTGCGCTCCTCGTTGGCGCCGAGGCCGCTGCGCTGGTGACAGTTGGCGCAGGCCGCCTGCTCGCCCTGCATGGGTTCGGCACCAGCTCGGTTCGCCATCAACGATTTCCCCGAAGGCAATACGCCGTGCAGGTAGATCGCCTCGCCGGCCGGCGATGACGGCGCATCCGCCACGATGGCCCGCGGTCTCATCGCATAACTCTGTACTGCTCCCGCCAGACTCAACACCAGCGCGAAGACAGCGAGCCGTCGTACGGCCGTCATGAGGTCACGGGTTGGTGCCACCGGGCGTACCAGGTCTACCCGTCATGCCGCCTGGCATACCCGGCATGCCCGAAGGTCCACCGGCCGGGTGCGTCGGCCCGCCGTGACGCAGCGGCACTGCGGGAGGCATAAAGGTATTGTCATCCAGTGTCGAGTTGACGATGACCCGATCGATCACCAGTCTATCGGCCGATTCGGCCCCGGACTGATCTGAACTCGCACGGGTCTCCACCGTGTGAGGGATCTGCAGGCCATCCTCGGCTCTGTAGTCGCGGTAATACATCGACACGGGCTTTCCTGCCACCAGTGGATTGGTGGCGGGACGGTCCATGCGGATTTCCAAATACGTAGCGGCGTCGATCCACAGCTTGCGCTCGGCACCGGACGGCAATTTCAGCGACAGCCGGTAGGCCTTGCGTCCATCCACCGAATCCAGACCGTCCAGAGCCGCGGTCACGCCCTTGATCTGATAGTCGATCAGGGGACCGTCGATGACGTACTCGGTCTGTGCGAAAGTCACCTCGGCCGGTGAGAACGACTTCGTTTCCGGACGACCGTCGCTCGCGGGCCGCACTTTCCAGCCGTGATTGCCGTCGAAGATCCGTGTGAAGTGGTCAAACTGCTGCTTCAGTTCGAAGCGGGTGAGGTTCGGCCGCTTGAGCTGCATGGCGAACGGGATTTGTTGTCCCTCCTTGCTGCCGGCACGCTCCAAATGGCCCAGCCACACCATAGTATTCACCTTACGCCACGCCTGCAGGCCGCCGCGGGCCGCGACGTTGCGCTCGATCACCTCGGCCGCGGTCCGCGCCGCCGCTTGGGGCGCATGCGTCGCGGCCGTTGCCGCGGCCGTTGCAATACCGCCAAGCTGGCCGCAGAGCAGGAGCATCAACGCAATGCGGCACATGGTCTAAGGCTTCGCGGCCGGGCCTACGGCAGCGGCGGTTCGCGGCTTGGTGAATAGGGAATCTTCCATCGGCTGGTTCACCGTCACCTTCGTTACCGTCATTTTGTACGGCTCTTTGACGCTCTCAACCACGGTATCCTGCCGGTGCGGGATATTGAGCCCATGCTCGATGCTGTAGTCGCGGAAATAAATTGCGACCTTGTGCAGCTTGGCGTCGAGCTTGCGCGGTTCGCCGTCCATCTTGAGTTCGAGGAAACTGCCGGCATCGATCCACAGGTTGCGTTCCTCGCCATTCTTCAGCACGAGAGTGAGCTTGTAGGCCGGGTGACCTTCAATGTTCTCCACACCCGCTAGTTCAATGTGGGTGCCCTTCGCAGCGTAGTCGACAAGCGGCCCGTCGAGCTCCTCCGCCGTGGCCGCGATCTTGGCCTCGGCCGGCGTCAGCGGCTCGGCATCGTCGCGGTTCAGGAACGGCCGTACCTTAAAGCCCTGCGCGCCATCGTAGACTTGCACCGAGGTCTGGTCCTTGAAAACGATCTCGAGCCGGCTCTTGTGCGGTCGCTTCTGTTTCAAGACGTACGGCAGTTGGTGAGCAGGCTTGCCGCCCGCATCCAACTGGCCCTCGGTGGTCAGCGTGTTGACCGCGTGCCAGGCGGCAAGACCGCCACGCGCGGCGATGTTCTTGTCGACGATCTGCTCGACGCTCAAGTTCGCAGGTGTTGCGGCGCTCGCCGCCGCAGCGGCCAACGACAATAGGCAGGAAACAAGAAGCGGAATACGGGGATTCATGGTTGCTGTCCTTTGGATAGCGTTTGGGTTCACTCGACGACCAGGCCGTCGGCATGGAATTTACCGATAATCACATTCACTCGGTCTCCTCGATGGACGAGATTGCCCTTGTTGGAGAAGACCATCCAATAATCCTTGTTGACCTCTTCCGTGTGTAGTTGGCGCAACTGGCCGACCATCTCCATGTTCGGCACCTGCAGCATCGCGTTCGTACGCGGCGCGAACAGATGGGGCGTCGCCTCGTGGTCGCCGAGCGCTTTGGCGATCTTGGGCTGCACGACCCTGAAGCTGAAGCGGATGAGGTTGCCGGACATCGTATAGCTGACGCGCAGCCGGTCGATGCCCCATGCCGCGGAATAGAATTCGCGCGCCTTTATGTTCTGGGTGTCGCCGTGATAGGGCGACGGGTGTTTGCTTACCGGCGCGGACGGCCGCTTGCGGGTCGAGTGCGGGACTCTGAGGCCCGATCGCGCCGCGGGCGGTACCGGGGTCCGCTTCGCCGGCTTCTGCGGTGCGGACACTGCCGGCGCCGGCGTCGCGGGTGCCGCCTGCTCCGAGGTCGCGGGTGCGGCCGGCTCCTGTGCAGCAGCAGGCGCATCCGCAGACGGCGTCTGTGCCGGGGACAGGCACGACAGCGTCCATCCCAGCAGAAGACCGACGAATTGCTCACCGAACGCCACGCGGCTCCGCTGTCCCGCGGGCTGCCTCTTGGCTCCGAACCCCGCGATCATCGCTGCGCCAACCATGCTGGGATCACCGCTTGGCCGGAGCATGGGCTCTCGAGTGCTTGCCGGCCGCCTGCATCGCGGTCGGCGCGCTGCCGGTCATGACGTGCGCGGCACCGGTGTGCTGCGCCATTGCGGCCCGCGTGTAGGGCGAGACATACGGTTTGGTCGCCCGCACCGGCGCCGTGGCGGGTTTCGTTGCTCGAGCGGCCTGCGGGGTCGTGGATTCGGCCGACGCCGGCAGCGCGATGACGCTTGCAGCGGACAACGCGACGACGACCGCGCAAGCGTGCAGGGTCGCAACACCCGCACAGCGCCTCACATTCACTTTTTTCATACAGCAGCTCCTAAATATTGATGGGGTGGCAGCTTGACCGGCTGGAGTACGAGAACCAACCGTAGATCTGTTCCACTATAGTTTACCCGAGCGCCTATTTCTTGCGCGTTGCATCCATCCACGCCGAGATATCGGGCGGCTTTTTGTCCGGTGCCGCTGCCGGCTTCGGCGGGTTGTATTTTTTCTTCTGCTCATCGTTCAGGATCGCGCGGATCTGATCGGCCGTCCGGTCCTCCACCGCGCGCGTGGCGGGAACCCGCTCGGCCGGCAGCAAAGCCGGGTCCCTCCATATTTTCCTGACTGCCTCGCGCTGGCCGACGAAAATTCGCTGCAGCTCGACCTGCTGCTGCGCATCGAGGTCGAGAGCCTTGGTGAGCACGTTTACACGGTGCTCGAGGGTTCCGGCAGAGGCATTGTGCGCAAGCGCCTGTGGCGCAGCGTTTTGCGCCACGCTTGCGGCCGCACCATAGACAGCGAAGGCAATGACCAGTGCGGCCCACAGCCATGGTCGTTTACCACGCGCCCTTCGCGAACGAGCCTGGACCCTCGCGCACCACGTCATTGTCTGTCCTCCACCGATGTGATTGTGCCTCTGCGAATGCGGCCCGGATTGCGCCCGGAGCCTGCTCGGGTAGAGATTACCTAACCGAGGACACGAATATCCGACGACATGTCCAGTTTGTGATCAGCATCGCAATTGCGCGGTACCTTACTTGTCGGCCGCAGAATTCTTGCACAGGGCCTTGGCGTTCTGCTCGTCGTCCTGGGCAACGATACCGTCGATCATCGCATAGCCCTTTTTGTATTCCTCGCTGTCGCGAGCCGTCGCCAAGTCCGCCTCACTCCTGCCTTTCACCATCTCCGAGATTTTTTCCTGAAGTTTCTTGGCGGCGTCCGGATTGACTGGGCCACAGAATTTGAGAACCCTCTCCGTGATGGCGAGCTGCTGTGCGTTGAGCGCCGGTTCGCCGGCATGCACGCAAGGAATCGCCAGTAGGCTGATTGAAAGTGTCGCCGCGATGTGGCCCATGCCGTTGCAGAATTTATTCATCATGACACCTCAGTTTGCGTTGGCCTCAGGGTGGTCCCCAACGCACTGCGACTCGTCGCAATCCGCTAGCCCGTCAATCGTTGCCTACTTGTCGTTGAGAAAAGAACTGCCCGCGGGGTCGCCGCGGGCAGCAATTCGACTCTACTTCATTGTATCAATTGGCATGTCCGATGAGACCCGAGTTCTGCGGGCTCGCAGCGCCGGTATCCGTAAACGTAATGGTTCCCGCCCGATTGACACCCCGCGGCGACAACACGTTGAAGAATTCCACCGGCACGGTGCACGAGGCTTGCGGCGCTAGTGCCACTGCCGCACAGGTGTTCGTCCCGGCCACCGGGCTCGTCAGGAAGAAGTAGCTCAGAATTCCACCTCCCGAGACCGCGACGTTGTTGATCGCAACCTGCGAGCCGCCCACAGGCGCCTTGTTGGTGAACGTGATGGTCGCGGGGCCTCCCATCAAGTTGCCGGCCGTCGCCGTGATGGTCGCCGGATTCGGTGTGATCGACACCGTCGCCCGCGTCGCCACTCCCGTACCCGTCAGGGTCACAGGAGTTCCGGTTCCGGTCGCAGTGGTGTAAGCCACCGTGAGCGTCCGACTGAACGCCGCCGCCGTCGCCGGCGCGAACACCACGTTGATGCTGCAAGAAGAGCCCACCGCCAAGTTGGCCCCGCAGGTCCCGCCCTCAGCGCCCGTCGGCCGCGAGAAGGGCTGCGGCGTGCCACCACCGAAGGTGAACGTACCACCCGCGAGGGCGGCGGTGCCGGTGTTGGTCACCGTCAGCGTCTGCGCCGTGCTGGTCACGTTCGTCGCAGCGGCGGCCCAATTGCCGAAATTCAACGGGCCGGAAGTGACCGTGAAGCTATTCGCGACTTGTGTCAGATGCAATTCCACCGCGCCGATGGACGGCTTCGTGTTGGACCGCGTCTGACCGAAGAAGTCGGCCGGGACGCCGGCGGGAGTGCCCGCCACGACGACCGCTGAGGCCGGGGTGTAGGCCGCAACGGGAGCGGCAGTCGCCGCTGAAGCTACCAACAACTCGGTCTTCGTGGTGCCGCCGGTAGTCATCGGCCGCGCCAGACTCAACGGACCGTAGGTCATATTGATCCAGTTGTTGCCTTCATCCACCGTGGCGCTCGCCTTGATGCCGTTGAACGTGAACACCGGAGCGACACCGACAGTCTCCGACTGTCCGGCGGGGGCGAAGTAGCCCGCACACATGCCGGAGTTGTTCGCACCCTGGTTGGTTGAGCACTGCTCGGGCGGTATTCGCGCGCCGTTGCAATACTGGCCCTGGACCGGTGCCGAGCCCGGCGCCAGGTTCGGGAACCCGCCCACGGAGTTCGCGTTGGCCTGATTGAGCCCGTCACTGAAGATGGAGTTCTTCGCCGTCAGCGCGATGGGTCCGCCGTCAGACGTGTTGGGCGTGATGCCGCCACCGGTGAATGTCACGTTCGGAGCGCTCGTGTAGCCCGCGCCCTTGTTGCCCGGATTGACCGTGTGCACCGTAGAGCCATTGAGCGTAGCCGTAGCCGTCGCCCGCACGCAGGTGGTGGTGTTCAGCGTACAGCCGGACGGTGCATCGACCGTTACGGTCGGAATGCTGACGTAGCCGGCGCCCGGGTTGAACACCGCGTACGACGTGACCCGACCCGCGACGACATTGGCAGTCGCCGCGGCCTCCAGCGTATAGCCCGCGCCCACCGTGGCGCTGTTGAATACCAGGTTGTGGCCATTGGTGTTGGGCAGCCCGTCGCCGCGCACGCCCACGTCCCAGTACAGCTCAGTCGTCGGCGTGGACGACCCCGGCGGCAGATTGAAGGGAGCGGCCTGGCACTGTCCCGTGGCGCTCTGGTTCAGGATCGGCACCAGCGCAACGATGTTCTGGTGGTCGTAGACACCCGTGCCGGTCGGCGTCGCGCCATTGCTGACCGCGCCCGTCGAATCAAGGATCTCGACCGAGAACGCGCGGTTCTGCCAGAACAGGTCATTGATCAAGCTCGGCAGGCCCACGAGTACACAGCGCCCATTCTTCAACGAGGCCGTCGTGTCCGCCGCATTGCCGTAGCCGAAGCCCTTCGGGCAGGTCACCCCGGTGTTGATCTGCGCCATCATGTTCGGCGTGTTCTGCATGGTCACGAGGCCGGCCGGTTGCGGAATGTGCGGTCCGTTCGTATCCAGGCAACCCGCCGCCTGCGGCTGAGTCGGATCCGGGGTCGGCAAGCACCCAGGAGGCGGCGACGCGGAGTCGATCGCACCCAAGGTCTTGAACAGCACGCCGGCGGATGCCGTGGTGTCGTTGGATGCCACCGTGTTATTGACCAACGCCGTCTTGAACGAGTCCTGCAGCGACACGCCAGCGCCGTCCCAGCCGGCGACGTTGTTCACGATGATGTTGTTCGTGACCTTGATCCCGTACCAGTCGCTGTCAGCCGTCGTCGGGAAGCGCGCGACTTCGGTGCCGTTGGTCTGCCGCAGGCGCAGGCCGCCGCCGCTACCGTCTTCGGCACTGTTGCCAAGGATCAGGTTCGAATCGATCACGAGACCCGGGCCCGTGCCATCACCGATCCCCGGCGGGCAGTCGAGGTCGGTGGTGCCACCGCACTCCACTCCGCTCGCGAGCGTGCGGTCTTCCTGCGCACCCATGATGATGATGCCGCCGCCATCCACCGGCAGCGTCGGGTTGTTGGCCTCGTTGAACAACACAAAGTTGTTGTTGATGCTGCCGTTGAAGCTGACGCCCATGTGCGCCACGCCGCCACCGTCGCTCGAGGTGAGGTTCGCCGCGATCCAGTTGTGATCGAGCTTGTAGTTGTCCGAACCCGCGCTGATGGTCACACCACCCGCGCCGGCCGGCGTCCCGGAGAACAGCGCATCGCCGATCGAGGCATTGTCCAGGATCTGGTTGTGGTGGATGTGAACGTTCGTGTTGAGCCCGAACGGAATCTGGGCGTTCAGCTTTGTGCCTTGCGGGATCGGCGGGCACATCGGAGCCGGAGTGGCGCCGGTGTTGCCGCAGATGGTGTTGTCGAGAATGTACGCCGGGGGCGTCTCGCCGTTACCCAGGTTGATGGCACCCGAGAGCGTTCCCGCGTTCGCGGAAATGCGGTTGTTGGCGATCTGCATGTTATGGCCCCAGCCATGGATGAAGATGCCGCCGCCGCCCTGCGAACTGTTGAGAATGCTCAGGCCGTCGATGCCCGCCGGGTTGCACAGATAATTGCTGGTGCCGTAATCGTTGACCGTAGCGCCGGTCGTCGCCGTGCCGCAGTCGCTGCTGTTGTTCACGTAACGGCTGCCGTCCGCAAACTGGCCTGCGCCGGCGGTCTGGCCCCACAGATCGGTCTCGCCCGACCCGACTTGGTTAACGCCACGACCGAGGACCGTGATGGCAGCGCCTTCATAGGCACCCATCAGCGAGGGCTCCTGCAGAACCTGCGCCAGGTTGCCATTGCTCGAAGCATCCCAGCCGACGAAACCCTCGAACGGGATGCGGTCGCCGCGGAAGTACATCTCGGCAGGGCAAGAATACACGCCGGCCGGATCGTAGCTCGCCGGATTCGACATCGGTGCACCGTCGATCGACAGGCCGAACAAGCAGCTCACGCGACGGCGCCAAGCGTCCATCTTGCCGGCAGGCTGCGCATCCGCGTTGATCGTGACCACGGCCGCGCCGACGCCTTGCAGGCGCACAGGCTTCCACATGAGGAGGTTCTCTCGATACGAGCCTGCATCGACGATGATGAGGTCGCCGGGGCTTGCTTGGTCGATCGCCGTCTGCAGCGGGTTCGCATAGAACTCGCCGAACCGCGCAAGGCTCGGGCTCGACGGACTCACGAGCTTGGGAGTCTTGCCGCCCACGGTGATCGTGATGGCGTCGATCGTCTGCTTGCCGTTATCGCCGCGCGTGATGGCCAACTCGCCGCACTGGGCCGCTTCCTGTCCGCGCTGCTGCACGGTGCAGGCTGCGATGCCCGCAGGCACGCTGCCGGTAATGCTCGTGTCACCCCAGGTGACATTCGTCATCGGAATGCCGCCGATCGTGACGTTCGGACAGGCGCCGCTGGCCGGACAGGTGGCGGGCTGCGAACCGAAGCTATAGCGCCGCGTGATCGTCTTCTGATTGTACGGTGCCGAGACTGCGCTCGGGCCGGCGAACATCGGGTTCTGCACGACGCGATCGCCGTAGGCCGTGATGGTCAGAGTGCCGCCCGCTGACAATGCCGCAGTCGCTGCCGCTCCGCCGGTTCCGCTGAAATGCACAGTCGGAGCGCTGCTGTAGCCGCTGCCGCCACTGGTGATCGTGACCGATCCCACCGTACCGACCAAGGCCGCCGTAGCGGTCGCGTTTCCGCCGCCGCCGCCACTGAAGCTCACGCTGGGCGTGGAAGTATAGCCTGAGCCGCCATTCGTCAGGCTCACCGAAGTGACGACGCCCGATACCGTGGCCGTGGCAGCCGCGCCGCTGCCGCCGCCGCCCGTGAAGGTGATCGCCGGGACGCTTGCGCAGACTCCGCTATTCGTGATGTTCACGCCGGTCACCCGGCGCGCGCCGAAGCCGCGGCTGATGGTTGCCGTGCCCTGCGGCGCCGTGCTGCAACCGGCACCGAAGTGCACGGTGGGCGCGTTGTTGTAACCCGCACCGCCATTGGTGATCTGCACTGACGTGACGCCTTTCTGCAGGGTCGCAGTCGCCGCCGCACCGCTACCGCCGCCGCCGGTGAAGACCACGCTCGGCGCACTCGTATAGCCGGCGCCGCGGTTCGCAACGTTTACCGTGGAGACCATCGAGATTAGGCTGGCCGTCGCCGCCGCACCGCTACCGCCGCCGCCGGTGAAGGTGACGTTGGGTACAGTAGTGTAGCCCGTACCCGGATTGCTGACGGTTGCCGACACGACCGCGCCCTTGACGCCCGCGATCCACGGACCGACGTCGCCCTTGACCTGCCTGATCATCGGCGTGCCGTCCGGGTACTCCGAGTCCGGCAGATTGTAATGGTCGGCGAACGCCTGCGTCGGGGTGACCGGCGTGTCCATGTAGGCCGTGAAGCCTGGCATGAACGGCGTCTCGTAGCAGAAGTTGCTGTATGCCGGGTTGTAGGCCGGGTCCGTAATCATAGTGTTGTAGGTCGGCGACTGCGGATCCGTGTCCAGGATCGGGCCCGGATCGTTCATGCAGGCAACCGACATCTGCGGCGCATAGCCCGTCGGGTTCGGCGGGTTCACTTCCCAGCTCGAGAAGTACAAGCCGTTATAGGCGCCCCACTGGTCACCGTACACGCGCGTCACTTCGTCACCGACGAAATCACGCATGCGGATCGGCAGGTTCGGCACGCCGAACTTCTCACCGAACTGCGGCGAGAACGGGTCAAACTCGGAGGCCATGTCGTTGGTCATACCGCCGACGAAGTGTCCGGCGATGTGGTTCTTGGTGAACACGAAGAACCTCGCGTTCGCCTGCTCCTGGTCATGCAGCGTGACTTCTTTGCGGTCGCAAAGCGGCCGCGTGGCGCCGGCGAACGGCGCAGTCTGGCCAACAGCCGGGAACAGGCTCATCACATCAGGGACGACGCGCATCGCGCCGACGCACGGCCACATCTGGTCGGGGGTGGCAAAGTCGGCGCGCGGATTGATGACGCCTAAGTTGGTGGTCGCGTTCACCGTATTGTTTTGGTTGTAATAGGCATTCAACGCCGCCTGGTCGGGCAGGATGAAGACATTGCCGAGACCCGCGATCTGCTGGGTCACGGGCGCGATATAGATGTCGCCCATGAGGATGTTCTTGTCCTCTTCCTTGACGATTTCATAACCGCTCGGCGTCACGACTTCGACCACGTACTTGCCGGCCGGCAGCACGGGGTTCGGGTCTTTCGTATCGACCGTGTTCGCAGTGCAGATCGAGCAATTGGTGCCGGCCAAAGTGGTGGCCACACCATTCAAGTGTCCCGTGCCCGACGGCCGGCCGCTCACCGGATCGCGAGCGACGATGCTGGGGAACTGGTACTTGCCGTCGTACGGACCCGGCTGAATCTGGTTCAGCATCGACCAGCCGTCGAAGCACTTGAACTGAGACTGGTACGCCAGAGTCTTCTTGTTGCTGGCGGTAATGGCCCCGGAGGCATCGTAAGTGGGCGGCGTATCGAGCCACATCTTGCTGCCCGCGAGGGTGGCGAAGAAGCCGCTCTTCGAGTCCTGGCCCGGGCAGTTCATGTTCGGCACGAATCCGTCATTGGCGGAGCCGGCACCGACCCCCGAATTTGGGATGTCTGAAGCCTTCAGCGGTGTAATGCCATCAGCCTGGGTGCGGAAGCCCTGGGCGAATCCGTCCCAGCTCGTGGTGAGCGTGGTATCCACCAGCTTCAAGGTCTTGGTGCCATCCGCCGCGATATTTTCCTGGTACAGGTTGACCTGCACGTTCGCCACGGCCGGCTCCCAGACGAGTTGGACTTCGAGCGTGGGGTCATCGAACGGACGCGTCGAGGCGTAGACCACGAGACCTTGGATGCCGCCGGTTTCACCGGGCGCGAACGGCTTCATGCCGAAGTCGATGAAGCTGTGCTGGCCCAACAGGCCCTGCCACGCTTCGGTCTTCCAGGGCGGATCGATGCGACCGCTCGACAGGCCGGTGGTGGCCGTCGCATTCGCTGCGCCGGGGCCACCATAGTAGGGGCTGTTCTGGATCGACTCTCCCGGCAGGCTGCAGTCGGCGTCCGTGCAATAGACGGCACCCGGGACCCGCAGCGCGACGGGCAGCGAATTCGACTCGGTCGTCGACAGCAAGTTGTGGTACTGCGAGTTGGGACTGCAAGCCGGCGCGCCCGCTGTGCAATCGTCGGCACCGCCGGCGTCATACACGACGTGCTGCCCAGTCTGCTTGTAGCGCGTGGTGTCGGGCTCGACCACCAACCAGTTCATGAACGGGAACACCTCGTTGTACGAGGCGTAACCGTTTAAATCGGTGTTGTTCTGAAATCCGATGCTGCCGTCGCGGTAGCGGATCTTGATCGGCAGAAGCACTGAGCCTAGCTCCTGATCGTTGCCACTGGCATCGCGATTCGGAATGCCGTCGCCATTCATATCCAAATAGGTACGCGTATAGATGTTCGTGCGCCACTGGGTCGCGGTCACGGTCACCGGGGTATCCCCGCTCACGGCCACTGCGGTCACCAGGCCGTCGAGCATGATGTCGTTCCACTGGTCGAACACGGCGAGCTTGTAGATGCCGTCCGGCAGGCCGGTCATGGAGAAGTTGCCATCGGCATCGCACTTGGCGAACACGAAGTCCTGCTGGTCCGGAATGCCAAGAGACGCGTAGCAGCTCGAGAACTTGAAGGCATCGTAGCTGCCGGTGTCGTAGGTGCGCTCATCGGGCGTGCGGCTCATGTGATTGCCGTGCACGTGACCGGTGATGGTCGAATTACAGACCAGGCCGCCGCCGTTGGGCAGAGGATCGCACAAGCCCGTACCTGAGGCATTCGAGCGACGATCATTAATGATCTTCGGGTTCGCGAAGCCGATCTGCACGTGAAAGCCGCCAGGGCCGAATTCCTGGAAGTAGGCCGGCTCGCCCGGACGCACGAACGCTTCGTGCGGCTTGCCACCGTCGAGCGTATTCGTCTGCAGCCATTCCTCACCGCGCGCGATACGGTCCGCCGCCGGGAATGCCTGGGGCTCGTAGATGCCGGGATATAGGTTTGCGATCACGGCCTGGCCGGCGAGCGGCGACAGGGTCTTGCCGTCCGACTCGTATTTCGGGCAGGTCACGACCATGGCGACGATACCGTCGGAATTCGACGCGAGCGGGCAGGCATCGAGGTGCGAGATCGGGTCGACCGTACCGGCCAGCGAATTGTTCAACGGCATGTTGAACATGTCGTAAGTGATCTGACCAGTGGCGTCACCGAGTGCGCCCGCTTGGTCGAGCAGCTCGATCTGGAAGCCGCCGAGACCAGGCTCGTTCGGCGCGATGATATCGACGCCGCCGCCGGCATCGTTCTCGCCATTGAGCGGATAGTCGTCCTCGTACACCAGCACCGCGATCTTGGCGGTCGGCAGCGGCGTCTCCGCGAGCGAGATGGTCGCGACCGGAGGAATGGTGTTGTGCCGCGGATCGAATTGCGGCCCGACTTGCGCGCCGCCCATGTTGTGGCCGCACGCGCCGGTGCCCGGCGCAAAGTCGCTCTGGCTGGGGCAATCCTTCAGCGGATCGAATTGACGCGTCGTGGTTCCGACGGTCACCGGTCCGCCCGCGCCGTTGACGGTCGGGTTGATGCCGTCACCGGGCATTACGGAGATGAAGTAGTGCTTGTTGGGATCGAGCGCGACCTGGCCCGGATCTAGCGGCGTGCGGCCGCTGCCGGTTGCATCGGGACGGCACAATCCGTCGCCGACATCGCAAACCACATTGGCGCCGGCGAGCGTCTGTCCAGCCTCGCAAGAGACAGTTCCAACGCAGCCGGTCGCAACCACCGGCATGCCGGCCGAGTGGAAGTTGTAGCCGAGCGCTTCTACCGGCAGCGACGGGCAGTCGCGGCCGTAGGAATCCTTGGGCCGCGCGGTGGCTGTGCCCGTGTTGACCTGGCACTTCGGATCGATCCAGAAAGTGCGGTCTTCTTCGATGACCCAACGATAATCCGGCAGCAGCTGCCAGCCGTGGTCCTTGTCGATCAGCTTGACCTGCAAGCCGGATCCCTTCGGGAACACCAGCGTGACAGTGGCAGGGTTCGCGGCCGGGACGCCCTGGGCGTTCTTGACGTTGTAGGTGAACGTGTAGGTGCCTGGGCCATTCGCGATGGCGCTGAACGAGCCGTCCGCATTGACGGTCAAGCTGGAAAGTCCAGCCACCGCCGTCGGAACGGTTGTCGCATCCACGGTCAGCGGCAGACCGGTGGCGGACACCAGTATGCCGGGGGGACTGACGTTAAGTTGCTGCGCGTTGGTGCTTGTGAAGGTCATCGCACCGAGTGTCGGGACACCGAGCGCGGGGCAGCCCGCCGGGACCGTTCCCGCCACGGCGTCGCACGCGGTGATGCTGGCGGAGTAAACGGTTGCTGCGGCATTCACGGTGTAATTGAACGCTCCGCCGCTGACGCTGCATGGACCGGTCGCGGGCGGCGTGTATGTAAATGTGCCATTCGACTGGAGTGCAAGCGTGCCGGGCAGTGTGGAGCTGCCGAGCTTCACGCCGTTCGCGCCGGTCGAACCGCCCAGCAAACCCAGTGTGGGATCGCTCACGGACAGCGTCGTGCCCGCATAGCAATAATAAGCCTTGCCCGTGGCGACGTTGGCTGTAGTTTGGGACCCGCCGGTGACTGTCGAGCCGACGCCGGAAGTCGCGCCGCCTGCAACTGCGATGTACGACTGCATGCCGCCGTCGCGCTGGTTGTTGGTCGACAGGGAGAGCTGGCGATCGAACAACGGATAGGTCGCCGCCGCGTAGGGGGACCCCACCGTACCCACATTGAGCAGTACGTCATAAGTCTTGCCGGCCGCCATGAACACTTCATTCTGCTTGCGCAGCGTGCCCGGCAGCGGGTTGCCGTCCTCGGCGATCAAGGTCATCGGCTGGCCAACGACCGACGGCACATGCATGCGCAGGCCGGCATTGACGAGGCGTACCAGCACGTTGCCGGTGACGGCGTTCGTGGTGGCGCCCGACGCAAGAATCTGTGCGGTAGACGCAGCGATATTGGTGCGATCGAAGGACACGCCGTTGACGAGGTAGTAGCGCGCGCTGTAGTTGACCGCGGGCGGATAACAGGTGTTGAACGTTGCGGAGGCAGGATTGCCACAGCCGCCGGGCTGGCCGCTCCACACGGTCGTCTCGTTGAATCCCGCAGTGTGCACGGCGGCGTCGACGGCGATGTTTTGCACCGGATCGATTTCGCTGAGCACCGCCGGCAGGTCGGCGTCATACACTGAAGCTCCCGTGGTGGGTACGCTCGCGACGCTCGGAGGATAGGCCTGCGTCGGTGCAGTGACGATCAGGATGCCGTACAAACCCATCGGCGCCTGAATCGAGGGGTGCGTGCCCGACTCGATCAGGTAGGTGCCGGGGCGCAGATTGTTCCAGGTCAGCGCGGGAACCCCACCGGAGCCCGAGGTCTGCCCAGGCTGTACTTCGGTGCCGAAAGACTGCACGCGCGGCAGCTGCGCCGGCGGCGCCGACTGCGTATTTCCGGCGGTTGAGAACGTCGTGAAATTGACGGTGGCCGCGGCCGTCGTTCCGGCGGGTGGTGCGCTGAACGTGACGGTCGGAGCGGCCGTATAATCGCTGCCGGCACTCGTAAGGGTTACGCTGGTGACGACACCGGCGGCGCTGATGCTCGCCACAGCGGTGGCGCCCGAGCCGCCGCCGCCCAACAGGGTCACGGTGGGCGGCGCGGTGTAGCCGCTGCCGCCACTGCTCAGAACAATCGAGTTGGCACTGGAATCGATGACGCCGATCGCCGGCCAGGTCACGCCCTGCGGGGAGTGCACCGGGCTCACGCTGGTCGTTCCGCCCCCGCCAAGGCCGCCGCCCAACTGGCCGACGATGACCAGGGAGGTCGGAACGCCGTTCGTGCCCGTCCCGGCGGTGAACGACAGATTGTTGGTGAGGTTGATCGTGAGATTCGTACCGGTGCTGGCGTAGGGCACCCGGATCACGACCGGCGACCAATTCCCGCCGGCGTTCGGGTTCGCCGCGGCGCAGGTCGCGCCGCTGTCGGGGACCGACGCAGTAGCGGCGCACGTGAATCCCCACATTGGCACCGTCTGTCCGTCGGGCAGCGTGCTCATGGTCGATCCGGCCGCTAGGTTGACCGTCTGCGCCAGAGCGGCATGACTCGCCAGTAGGAGAACTGAAGCGGCAAGTCCCGAGAGTAGCTTGCCCGCTTTGTTTTTAAAGAGTTGCATCTAAATTCTCCTGAATTTTAATTCGTTTCGTCGATCACGAAAGCACGGGGATCGACGAGCATCATCATCATCATTCCGCCCGGGAACACGTTATCGGTGGTGATCTCGCGCTCGTTATGCGAGTGCCACATATAGGCGTAGCCCGCCTCACTACCCGAATTCGCCACGGTGCCCGACGGCGGAATTGGCGTCGCACCGACCGAGCGAGTCAGCGCATCGGGACCCAAGTACGGTGTACCCGAGTACCAGGCGCCGTTGGTCACGATGTTCGGATCAGGCAGTGTTACCGGACCGCCGGCGGCGATCTGGGTCGATGTCGGGTTCTTCTCGAGCGCCTTGTTGTGATCGCCGCACCACTCATAGTAGTTAATGGCGGTCGGGTCGCTGGTGAAGTACCCATTCGCGTCCGGGATGCACTTGCTCGGGTCTCCGGCATAGCCGTGACCGAATACGTCCCAGTTCAAACCCTTGCCGGTCCAATAGAAGAGGCCATCCAGCGTCATTCCCGGCGTCGTCGTGGTCGTGAACATCAGCGGACCGGCCGGGAAGGTGTTTCCATGGGCGTCAGGGGGACTCAACAACAAGTTGCCGTCGCGCGCCAGTACACGCACGTGGTTGGCGTGCTCGTGAAACGGATGTTGCCAGCGGCCCTGGCCGATAATGCGCAGCAAAGTCAGCTCGCCCGGGTGCATGTGCGGATTGCCGTTGTACGGCTGGCTTGGATACATCGTCGCGTAGTTCGGGTCCATGTCGTCCGGCATCGAACGACCGTTCACCATGTAATAACCCGGCGCATACGGCTCGGTCGGAACGACCAGGCAGCCGGTCGGGCTGGTGCAACCGGTGCCGCCGGCGGCCTTCACTGCAACATCGGCGAGCACCTGTGCTTCGGCCGCGGTATGAATGTTGTCGTCCATCTCGGAGAACTGGAACAGGTACTCGCGGTCGTAGCAGCTGGCCGGGTGGTCGAAGGCCGCATGCGCCAGGCGGAAATCCTGTTCGCCGGTGGGCACCTTCGCCGCAAGGTTTTGCAGGGCAATCCCGTTGTCGCAGTTCCCCGGCACATGCGCCGGCAGCACGATGAGTGCTCCGAACAGGCCCATTTCGACCTGCAGGTCGCCCTGCGTACCGCTGTAGTAGGAGTGTGTGCCAGGCGTCTTAGCCGTGAATGTGTAGGTGACCGTGTTGCAACCGGGAGTAGTCAGACAGGTTGCGGCGTTGGGTGCCTCTTGAACCAGCAGCCCCGCGCTGCCACCGGTGGTGGTGACCTGAAATCCCGGAAAAATGATCGATGTATTACCCGCGGCCGCCGGCAAGTTGTTGGTGAGCGTCACGGTGACCGTCGCGCCCTCATTGACGATCAGAGTGGGCCCCGGCAGCTGCGCCGCGTTACAAAATCCAACGAGGTTCGCTGGCAGAAACGACGGAGCGGTCGCGGCTAAAGGGTCGCACCCGTAGCCCCAGGAGTACACGTACTTGCCGTTCGGCTGGGAGATACGCGTGGCCGCAGCGTCCAGGCTGAAGCTCGGGCCGGCGATACCGGGTGCCGCCGCGTGCGCCCCGAGGGCGAGCAGCGATCCGAGCGCGAGAGTCGCGCACTGTAAGCCCGTTCCGAGCAGAGATTTTTTGTTCATATTGCGCATCGCTGCTCTCCTAAATCGTGCAGGCTTTGGTCTGGGGGTCGACCGAGCTACAGATGTTGACTTCGGTCATCAAGCCGCCGAAGTTCTCGGCGTCGTTCGACAAGTGATCGAGGTTGGGTGTGTACAGGAAAAACTTCTGCCCCTTTGTAAGTCCCGTCGCGTCTAAGATGACGTCGATGGATTCACCGCCCGCCAGCGTGATCGAGTTCGTGTTGTACGCCATGTTATTGCCGGCCATATCGCGCAGCAGCCGCGCGTTCAAGCCGACGACCCGCATCGGAATGCCAAGCGAGGCCAAGGTCTGGTACTCGAACACATCGAGGTCCGAGATGCGCAGCAGCGCATGGCCGCCCGCCGGAATATTGATGACGGTGGGAATCGGCTGCGAGGCGTGGGGCGTACCATCCACCGACTGAGTCTCCATGGGACCCGCGACGACGTTCACGCCGCCGACGTTGTTGGCTGCCGTCGCCGCCTGGCATGCCGGCAGCGGATCGCCGCCCGGCGCGCAATTGTGGCCGCCGACGGTGTCGGGATAGCTGCGACCGTTCAGCATGAAATACTTGTCCTTCATGTCGTTGAACGACTCGGGATTGAACGTCATGCCGACGAAGTGGAAGTTCGGGTCGAAGCCGTGAATTTGAATGGGGTATTCGACGTCGTAATGCGTCGAACCGTCGCCGTCGTTATAGGCAAATCCACCCGTGGTCGTGTACGGGTTATTGTTGATGTCCGTGGTGCGGGTGGCGGCATTGCTCGGCGGTACCGGTGTCGTGCACAGCACGTCAACAGGGACCAATGCACCCGCTGCCGTCGTCACCGTACCGCCGCAGCGCTTGCGCAGCGGCTCAAAATCACTCCAGTCAGCGGCGGTCACGCTCGTTTGGTTGGTAATCGCCGCGGGGGTGGCAGCAGTTTCCCACTTCAGCAACGCAGCTTGTAGATTGCCCGTCACCTTGTTTTGGCGCGGCCGCACGTAGATCTGACCGACCATGCCCATCTGCAAATGCTCGGGCGGTGCGATGTGGCAATGCCAGAAATACGTTCCCGCATCCGGCGCCAGATAGTAGTACGTGAAGCTGCCGCCGACGTTGATGGCGATCGAAGCATCCGGCACGCCGTCGTAGAAGGCGGACGCGTTTGGATAGCCGTGGAAGTGGACCGTGTGCTGCTCGAACAAGTCCGGACGCATGATCATGCCGACGTTGGTCAGCGTCAGAAACAGCTCATCATCCTCGTCGATGGCAATCAGCGGCGCCGGCTGACTGGCGTTCATGATGCCCACGTCCATGATGGGGCGCGGGTCGACGTGCCCGGTGAGCAACGATCCCTGATAGGCCCAGGTGACACTGCCGTCGATGACGGCATTGGTGGTGCCGGTGGGCGCGGTCGCGCCGGAGGTGCCGGCGGTGCTCGCCATGTAAACGCCCGATGCGGTCCGCACGGTCGTGCCGACGGTATATGGAGTACCGCCGATCCAGGGATCGAGGCCGAGGTCATCGGTCAGACCGATTGCGCCCATGAATGGACCGCCGTTGAATGCCGTGCTGAACGCGAAGTTCCCATCCGGCATGCCGACCAGCGTGCTGGGTGTGCCGGTATCCGGACCGAAGGTCGTGTTGAACACACTGTTGAGCTCCGTGCCGGGCAGACCCTTGTAGATATCAGGGAGGCCCGACAGTGGCCCGAAGCCGAACATGTAAATCGTGGAGCCGTCGGCCATGGTGGCGTAGCCGTCGCCGCCCGCGACCTGCTGGCACTTGATGTTGCTGCCATCGGGGTGGAACGGCGTACTGGTCGGACATTGCACGCGGAAGCTCTGCGCCTGCGCGTCCACCGCAATGAACATCAGCCCGAACACGGGCAGCAAGCTAAGAAGGCGCGGTATGCTCTTCATGTCTGGTCCTCCATCGGAATCGCGTGCAATTTTTCGTTTTTCATGAATTCACCGGGCGGCATGCAGTTGGGAGAGGGCTGAAGGTTCGGCTGGCATCTGTCGGCGTGGGCTGGCATTTGTCGGCGGCGGGATCGATGGTGACGGCAGTAAGGCGCGCCCGGCCGTCGCGGCCGCCAAGGCCGTTGAGCCGATCAATTGTCCGCGTAGCGCCATCTGTCATTTGCCATCCCGTGTTCGTGGGTCGGAGATACCAGCGTGGCTCTCCGATCTCTCGAGTGGGCATACTCGCGGGAATGCGCGGCACTTACGATTCGGTCGATGCTCCCGTACGTATAAGGAAACCTACGTACGACGCTAGGTAGGGAAAACACGTACGCGTGAGATGAGGATCACATCTCGCGCATTTCCCGGTGGCGAACGGCGATAGCTGTGTGCATGCAGTCCCGAACGCCGGAACGCGAGGCAGAAGTCACAGGTGAATCACCACCGTGGCGTGGCGAACGCGATCAGGCGTCTTTTAGACGCGCGCGTGTCCGATTGCGCGCGTGATCGAGCGGTTCAGGCCGTCGATGCGAGCGGCTGCAGCCGGGTGGTAGCCCTATCGTTGAACGGCTCGGTGCCGGTCAAACCATTGCGAATGGCGAACATCGTGATCGCAGCCGCGTTGTGCAGCTGCAGTTTGCGCATCAAATTGGAGCGGTGCTTTTCGACAGTTTTGGGGCTGAGACCGAGATCCCGCGCGATCAACTTGTTCGAATTGCCGAGGGCGATTCGCGTAAGGACCTCTCGTTCGCGCCCGGTGATGGTCTGGGCAACCGTCGGACTCCCGGGCCGCTGGTCACCGAGGAGGTAACCTGACAGGATTTTACTGGCAATGGCGTCGCACAGAAATCGCTGGCCGACCGCGACGCTGCGGATCGCACGATTGAGTTCGGCACTGTTCGCGTCCTTCAACACGTAACCATCGGCTTCGGCGTTCATGGCAGCGCGGATGTACTCTTCATTGTCGTGCGCCGTCAGCACCATTTTTCGTGTGCGCGGCGAGAGCTGCCGGATCTCGCCCAAGAGTTCGATGCCCGATCGTCCGGGCAGCGCAATGTCGGTGATGACCACATCGGGCTGCAGATCGCGAATGCCGTCGAGGCTTGCCTCGACCGAGGAATATTCGCCGACGACGCGAAATTCGGGATCGATTTCGATGAGCGCCTTGAGGCCCTCGCGCAGAATCGCATGGTCTTCAACCAGGACAATGCTGATTTGCGGTTTTAACGCCGTGTCAAGAACTGTGGGGCTTGTCGCCTCAGGTCCAAGCTGCATCAAACTCTCCCGATCCGTTGCCTGGTTCAGCCAAATTCGACCCGGTCCAAAACTTAAACCCCGGTCGTGGGCTTGCAATTTCTACATACGGGAAGTTTAGAGGCATACCTGGGGAGGGTGCAAGACGTCAATACGGGAAACTGGGCATGCTCGACGAGCTGCCGACCGCATTTGGCGTCAATTGCGACGAACGTCACAAGTTATCCATATTCTGTCAAATCGCGCCGGCCCAGGTGCAAACTCGCGTTTGGCACCGACCGGCACCTGCAGCGTACCGGTACCTGCAGCATGAAGCTATATTTCTTCCGCTCGAGATCAGTTGCAACTGTCGCACCTGGACGACACTCCCTTGACGAATGCTTTGTGGTGCAAAATGACGAGATATGGTGCACCGTTTGGCGGCAAAAGCCCTGCTGATTCTTATCCTCGGCATTGATCCGCTGTGCGCTTCGCGCGTCCAGGCGGCGCTCGGCGGCGATACCGCGAGCGTGTTTGCCGATAGCGCAGACATGCACGGTACCGTCCGGGCTATACCGCTGCTGCAATACGATATCCAGGAGATCACGGCCGACAACGGCATGCGCCTGCGCGAGTTTTTGAATCGGGAGGGCCTTGTATTTGCGGTGACCTGGAGCGGCCCGGTGGTGCCGGACTTGCAGAGGCTGCTGGGCGGACACTTTACAACGTACTCCGAGGCCCTGGCCGCGTTGCAACAACCAGGATTGCATCGCTCGCTGCGAATAGCGTCGGATGGCCTGATCGTCGAGCTTGGGGGCCACCTGCGCGCTTATACCGGCCGCGCGTACCTGCCTGCGTTGGTGCCCTCGGGCATACCGACAGCGGATCTTCGCTGAACCGGATGCGCGGCCACCCCATGCGATTGAAATCTATTGCAGCTATGCTCTTGCCGGCGATGCTGCTCGCTGCCTGCATCAACAACAACAATTCCAAGGGAACGGTGGCGCCGCCGCCGGTCGTAAACATCCTGACGGTGACCGTCGACGGAGGACCGGCCGCCGCCCCCGGCGCCATCAACCAAGCCTATGTGACGGTGAAGGTGTGTGTTCCGGGCAGTCAGTCGCAGTGCACGAACGTCGACCATGTGCTCCTCGACACGGGATCGTTCGGCCTGCGCCTGGTTCGATCCGTGCTTGACGCCGGCATGGTCGCCCTCGCGGCGAAGACCGACGCGCAGGGACTGACAATCGAGGAATGCGTGCACTTTGGCGGCGGCGAGACCTGGGGTCCCGTGGCACTCGCCGACGTGACGATGGCCGGAGAGTCCGCCGCCAATGTGCCCGTGCAGATCATGGATGACACCGCAGCAGGCGCTCCGCCGCCCGCGAACTGCGTCAGCGGCGCGCTCATCAATGATGTGGCCGGCTTCGGCGCCAATGGAGTGCTCGGAGTCGGCGTGTTCGCACAGGACTGCGGCCCGGCCTGCGTCAGCGCAACGACGCCGCTGCCTCTCTATTACGGCTGCACATCGGCGGGGACCTGCACCGCCGAAAACATAGCGCTTGCCAGTCAGGTCACGAATCCCGTCGTGCTATTCGCGTCGGACAACAACGGCATCATTGTCAATCTGCCGAACCTGATCAATGCCAATGGAGATAGCTCCGTGCAAGGCGAGCTCATATTCGGGCTCTCCACGCAGACAGACAACCCTCTTCCCGCTACCGGACTCACGGTGCTTGGCGCCGACTCGAATGGCGACTTTACTGCAAAATACAACGGAACGGTCTTGCCCGCGCTCATCGACTCGGGCACCGGCTCGTACGCCTTCGATGATCCCGCCATAACAGTGTGTACGTCGGGCAGCTTCGTCGGTTACTACTGCCCTGCTATGGCGCCGCAACCCGGCTCCGCGGTGAATACCGGCGTGGGGGCCAACAACGCCGTCAACACCGTGAATTTCGCCATCGCTGATCCGAATACATTCGTACCCAACGCAGCCGCATTCACCAATCTCGGCGGCGGACGTGGATCCACCACCTTCACCTGGGGCATGCCTTTTTTTTACGGCCGCAAGATCTACATCGGAATCGAGCAGCGGGCGGCCGGCTCCGTGACCGGACCCTTCTACGCCTATTGACACAGTCCTCCCTGGGAGACTAGCCGGCCAATTCCTTGGTGATCAATTGAAATCCACGGCTGGTGGCGATATCGCTCGCCGTGACGCCGACGCCATTGCGCAGCAATTTATTCGCACCTGCCGCCAGCAGCATGCGGCAGATGTCCGCATAGCCGCCGCGGCTGGCAGCGATCAGCGCCGTATCGCCGCTGGAGTTCTGCATGTCGAGCTCCGGCGAGCGGACGAGAAGCGCCTCCACCACGGCGGTGTGGCCGGTAGCCGCCGCGACCATCAACGGCGTGTCGCCGGCGGTATCACGCCGGTTGATGGAGACCTCGGCGGCGAGCAGCGGTGTGAGAACCTCCGCGCCAGCCTGTGCCGCGGCGGCATGCAGCACCGTGAGGCCCCGCGCATCGGTCACGCTCTGATTTGCCCCGGCCGCCAGCAGTAAAACCACCGAATCGCGCGCGCCGGATCCGGCGGCGTAAAGCAGCGCTGTGCGGTGTGCCTCATCTTCGGCGTCTATTTTCGCGTGGTGCTCGATCAGATACTTGACGAGTTCGGTCTTGCCGCCGGCGCTTGCCAGCATCAGCGGCGTGCGCTTTTGCGCGTCCGCCGCCTCTACGTTGGCCCCGGCGGCGAGCAAGATTTGAGTAACCTCGGATCGCTTCGCACGCATCGCAGCCAGCAGCGGCGTGCCTTCCGCTGACGCGTGAGTATCAGGCGGCACACCGGCACTGAGCAGCGCGTTGACGAGCACATCATCGTTGCGAACCGCGGCGAGCCATAGCACGCTGTGTCCCGCACGGTTGCCGGCGGCGGCGTCGACGCCGTGCGCCAGCAGCAACGGCAGACATTGCAATGCGCGTGCGTCGGCCGCTACGTGCAATAGCGTATCGCCCTGAGGGAGCCGCAGATTGGCATCGCCGCCGGCCTGCAGCAGCTGTTGCACTGCCGCGGCATCGTTGCGCGATACGGCAAGCGCCAGCGGCGGCCAACCGCGATAGATATCGCCCGGATGCGCTGCATCAAACTTGCCGCTCTGTCGCGCCGGATCGACCGTGACCCGGTTGGTGCGAACACCCACCGCGCGCAACTCGGTAACTGCGTCTTCGGCACCCACCACCAGCGCAGCATCGAGTGCATTGTAGCCGCGGCTGTCGCGCGCATCGAGATTTACCCCGGCGTGCTGCAGCGCGCCGACGTTGGCGGCGCGATTGGCCCGTGCCGCATAAAATAGCGCGGTCCGCTGCTCGCCGTCCTGTGCTTGCGGATCGGCCCCATGTTGCAGCAACAGAACAACCATCGCCTCGTCGGTTCTCTCAGCGGCGAGCATGAGGGCGGTGGTGCCTGCGTCATCGACGGCCCGCACATCCGCGCCCATTTCCAGCAGCACCGTAGCGGCAGCGAGCGAGCCGGCCGCCGCTGCATGCGACAGCGAACTACGGCCAAACTCATCGCGCACGGACGCGCTTGCAGGCCCAAGACGCCGCAATTCCACCGCATCGTTCTTGCGCGCGCAGTCGATCACCCACGGCGTGAAAAACGCCTGGTCGGACGCGCCTACCGACTCGCGATCGAGCAATGGCCGCCCCGATTTCAAGGCCTCGACGGCGCGGAAGTATCCCAACTTGGCGGACCGTTCCAGCCATTGAAGAGATGTGGCTGCGGTGGAATCGCCCGCTGCGGCCGGTTCGCGTGCAAGTTCGGCGGCAACGACATAGGCGGCGGCGCCCTGCCCGTGCTCGGCGGCGGTCTGCAGAAGCGCGCGCGCGTGCGCCGAGTCCGCGACTACACCCACGCCGTTAAGGTACATGAGGCCCAGCAGATACTGCGCATCCGCGTTGCCGGCATTGACCGCAACGCCGAGCAGGGATATTGCCTTGTCGAACTGCAGCATGCGCAGCGCCGCGCGCGCCGGCTCCAAGGGATCCTTGACGTCTGCGCGTTTCGTAGCGGGGGTCTTAGCCCGGGGTGCCTTGGCCGAGGGCGCCGCAGCGAGCGTTACGCTGCAGGAAAGCACGAGACAGGCCAACGGCGCGGCCGTCGTCAGCAGCCTGCGACTCGAATTCACCGTGCGTGTCCGTGGCATCATGCAGTCCCGAATTTGGTTTCGACTTCGATGCCGATCGACTTCAGGAAATCGTTCGGCAGTATGCCGCCGGCGCTGACGATGACCGCGTCATTTCGCAGCTGCAGCTCCTTTCCGGAATGCTTCAGGAGCACCTCGTCCGACCGAATTTCTCGTACCTGCGAGTTCAGCAGCACATCAAGCTGGCCGATAGTGCTGGCGTCGTCGACGCGTTGGCGATTGCGCTGTTTCGCGCGTTGAAAGGCCTCGCCTCGATAGGATAGGTATACCTTGGTATCGCCCAGCTCAGCGATGCTGGCCGCCGCCTCGAGTGCGCTGTCGCCGCCGCCGACCACGATCACTTGCCGACCGCGGTACTGTTCCGGATCGATCAGCCGATAGACCACCTTGGACATCTCTTCACCCGGTACGCCGAGCTTTCGCGGTGTACCGCGCCGACCAATGGCCAGCAGCACACTGGCAGCGACGTACTGTTGCGAACCGGTGCGCACGTGAAAGACGCCGTCTTTCTTTTCCATGCTCTCGACTCGTTCCTGGTAGCGGATCTTCAAGTCGTTTCCCTTGCACGCCTCAGTCCAGAATTTCAAAAGCTCTTCCTTGGAAGTATTTCGAAACTGTACTTTGCCGATGATCGGCAATTCCACGGGTGAGGTCATCACCAGCTTGCCTCGCGGATACTGAAAGACCGCACCACCCAAAGAATCTTGCTCGACTGTCTGGTAGTTCAGCCCCAGTTTTTTCGCGGCCAGCGACGCGGCCAAGCCCGCAGGTCCCGCGCCCACGATGAGTACGTCGAGCGCGCCGGGTCGCTTCACCCCTGCTTTGGCGATCGCCTCCAGCGCCTGCTGCCCTTGCGTCAGCGCATTCTTGATCAGCCCCATACCGCCGAGTTCCCCCGCCACGAAGATGCCGGGCACATTGGATTCGAAATTCGGCTTGAGTACCGGAATATCCAGGCCGCGTCTCTCGGTTCCGAATACCAACGTAATCGCGTCGAATGGACATGCAGTCTTGCACGCTCCATGGCCGATGCAATTGGTCGGACCGATCAGTACAGCTTTGCCGTCGATGAGACCGAGAACATCGTGATGCGGCGCTTCGGGGCACGCTTTGACGCAGGCGCCGCATCCAAGGCACTTGTTTTCATTGATCAGCGGATGCAGGGACGCAGGCTCTGTCATGCCTGCGGCGACGGTGTCCTCGTAAGCGCGCAAATGGCGAACATGCGTACGCCTCTGCCGCGTCGTATAAAAGGCAGTGATTGCCGCCAGCGGCAACGCATACAAAAGGATTGACCATAAGTCCATGCGTTAAGTGCTCAAATATTCAGGCAATTATGTCCAATGAAGCATACGGCTCAGGACTTGAACAAAGTGTGAGTCTGGTCACTTGTGTGCGGCTGCGAAAGTGTCGCTTTTCGCGCACATTGTATTGAATCCCGGATGCAGTATTAGACTCCGTGACTTTGGCGGACAGAGTGAGCTGCAGCACACACTTTGTATCGCGAATCACCTTGATTACGGGAGTCTGAATGCCGTTGTTCTGGTTTATCGCCGGTATCCTGACAACTCTCGCCTGCCTCGTGCTGCTGGTGCCGTGGCTGCGCACAATACCCCGTTTCAGTGCGCTTCCGGCCGTTTCTAAGCCTGTTTCGTTTGGCGGCGTATTCGTCCTGGTGCTGGTCCTTGGCCTGTATGCGTGGCTGGGGCGCACCGATGTGCGACCAGGATCCCCTATGGGGCCCACCACCGGTGTCTCCAAGGACGCAGCCGGATCGTTCGCCAGCGCGGCCAATTTAATGAATGCAGCGACCGGCGAATCCGCGATTACTCCCATTAGTCTAGGAGGTTCGGCAAATGGAGCGGGAACTCCGGGGATGAAGCCAGGTTCCGGATCTCCCGGCGCCGAATCAATGGAATCCGCGATCGCCAGCTTGGAATCGCGGCTCGTCAAGGGGGGCGGCTCCGCCGATGACTGGGAGCTGCTGGCGAAATCTTTCGAATTTTTGGGCCGTTCGGCGGACGCAGCCAAGGCGCGGGCGCATCAGCTGCCTGCCTCCGGCTTTGAATCGTCGGGCGGCATCGCGTCCGCCTCCGCCACCCCCGCCGCGGGAGCAGCACCCACGACCGCGGCGTCCGGGGCCGCGCTAAGCGGCGAGGTTGCGATCGCACCGAAGTTGAGCAGTAAGGCTGCCGCCGGCGAGACCCTGTTCATCGTTGCCAAGTCAGTCGATTCACCCGGCATTCCGGTAGCCGTGCTGCGCACCAGCGTCGGTGCTTGGCCGATGAAGTTCACATTGGATGATTCGCTGTCGATGATGCCGGGTCGAAATCTCTCGAGCGCGGGCCGGGTCACGGTTGAAGCGCGCATTTCGCAGAAAGGCCAGGCGATGCCGGCAAGCGGAGACCTGCAAGGCTCCACCGGCGTGATCAATCCGCGCGATCACCAGCCGCTCAAACTAGTTATCGATCGCGTGATCTCGTGAATACCGTTGTCAAGAAATTCCGCCCGGCGCCTTCACTGAAGGTTCACACGCCTGCGGTAAAACCGGCGGCCGAGCCCCCCACTCTCACGCAGTCTGTGGCGGTAACGGCCCGCGCGCCATCAGCCTGGCCTGCGCTGCCCACTGCCAGACCCGCGGCGCCGGCTGCCAGGGCTCCGACAGCACCGGTGAAATCGGCTCCCTCGGCAAACGCTCAGTCTGCCGTAGCCGGCCTTCCCCGACTTCAATGGCCTGTGATATGGACCGTCGTGGTGGCGGTACTGCTTATTTGGGGCAGTCACGCGCACCTGGAACGCTACATCACGCCGCAACGCGGCCTCGGCTACGCGCTGGGAATTACCGGCGGTTCTATGATGGTGCTGTTGCTGCTTTATTCGGCGCGCAAGCGCGTGGTGTGGCTGAGATGGTTGGGTGCGATCCCCTCATGGTTCGAATTCCACATGGTACTCGGCGTCGTCGGGCCCATTCTCGTGCTGTTTCATGCCAACTTCAGCTTGGGCGCTACCAACAGCAATGTGGCCCTGTTCAGCATGTTGCTGGTCGCCGGCAGCGGCGTGATTGGCCGCTACATATATACGCGCCTGCATGCGCGTCTCGAAGGCCACGAGGATACGCTGGAGCAGTTAAAGGCGGTCGGCGCGCGCCTTCGCGCTCAAAGCGCCTCCATAACGATTCTTCCCGGCGTGTTGGATGCAATCGAACGGACCGAGCGTAAGTTGATCGAGCGTCCCAAAGGAAGTCTCCTGCGATTCCTGCACTTGACCACCGGCGCGTTGCGAATCGCTTTGGCGCGCTGGCTCGTGCGCCGCGCAATCAAAGAAGCAGTGCAAAAGGCGCAGCGGCACGAATCGGTGCTGCTGGCGCGCCATGCACGGCGTCTCGGTGCGGTCGCTCGCAAATACGCCTATCGGCGCTTGGACGCAGGCCGGCGCATGACTGAATTCAAGCTGTATTCCCGCTTGTTCTCGTATTGGCACGTGCTGCACATCCCACTCTTTTTCATGCTTTTGATCGCCGGAGTCGTTCACGTCATCGCGATCAACGTGTACTGATTGTGCCTGGCGCCATCCCCGCTCCCAGGAATTAGCCCCATGATCGCCGGCGGTTTCCTTCACTGAACCGAAGCTTTCAAGTACGTAGTAGGTAAACATAGTAGTTATCGGGTGCAAAATTGTCTCTCAATACCGACGCACTGACGTCCAAGCTGGGCGAACATATACTTTGCAAAGCAAAGACTTGTATGTATGCGCCCCGTATTCCTTTCATTCATTGCCGGCGCGATGAGGTTGTGATGATCAGCCGAGAAATACCCTTCGACGCAGTATCGTGCGTCGACCTCTAGGACTGCTGCTTGCCATGCCGCTCCTTACCACGCTATTCGGAGGATGGGCCGGGCCGGTTCGCGCCGCCAATGTGGAGACTTTGCTGATGCCGGGTAAATTGGCCCAGGGACATATCAAGCAGGAAGAGAACTGCGCCAATTGCCACGACCGCTCCAACGTGCGCACCCAGACTTCACTGTGTTTGGATTGCCACAAGGATATCGCGGGCGACGTGCGGCAGCATCAGGGCTATCACGGACGCATGGCCAATGCCGGCGTCGGCGAGTGCCGTGCCTGCCATTCCGAGCACAAAGGCCGCAAAGCCGACATCGTTCAGCTCAGCCGCGCGCAGTTCGACCACGCTCGCACGGACTTCGCGCTGGATGGCTCGCACGTGGGGTTGAACTGCGAGAATTGCCACAAGAAAGGCGAGGCATGGCGCAAGGCGCCGGCGGCCTGCGTCGGCTGTCACAAGGCGGACGACGTACACCACGGCCAATTCACGCAATCCTGCGGCGAGTGTCATAGCTCCGCCAGCTGGAGCGGCAAGTTCGATCACGACAAGACACATTTTAATCTGACGGGCGCGCACACGACGGTGGCTTGCGATGCGTGTCACGTCGGCGGCCGCTACACACAGACGCCCAAGACCTGTGTCGGATGTCATGCGACCGACGATGAGCATCGTGGGGCGCGCGGCCCGGAATGCGGCAAGTGCCACACGACCAAGGATTGGAAAACCGCGAAATACGACCATCTCAAGGAAACCGGCTTCGCGCTCGAGGGGGTCCACGATCGGATCAATTGCGTCGCCTGCCATCGCAGCGAGAATTTCAAGGACAAGATTCCCAAGGATTGCAACGGCTGCCACCGGGCCGATGACACGCATGCGGGCCGTTTCGGTGTGAAGTGCGCCGACTGCCATGGCAACGATCGCTGGCAGGTGACGAACTACGATCATACCGGCCGCCACAAATTTGCACTGCTCGGCGCGCATGCCAAGATCGATTGCTACGCCTGTCACACCGCAAAGGTGGCGAGCCAGAAGCTGCCCGAGGATTGCTCAGGTTGCCATCGCAGCGAAGACCCGCATGGCGGCAAGCTCAAAGGTGCATGCGACACCTGTCATGGTCAGCAGACTTGGCACTCCGACATCGTATTCGACCATGACCTGACAAAGTATCCGTTGCTGGGACTGCATCGCGTGGTGAGTTGCGCGCAGTGCCACTCGACCCTCGCCTTCAATCACGCGCCTGACTCCTGCGTCGAATGCCACAACCATGATGATGTCCACAAGGGCGGCCTGGGTAAAAAATGCGAGATCTGCCATTCACCTAATGGCTGGCCGCTATGGGTCTTCGACCACGCGAAGCAAACCCACTTTGCGTTGCTGGGCGCTCATGCCAAGCTGCAATGTGCCGGCTGCCATACTGAGCCGCTGGGCGTAGTGAAGACCTCGCCGCTGTGCGGAAGCTGCCACCACAAGGATGACCGGCACCTGGGTGAATACGGCGCACAATGCGGACGTTGTCACAGCACCGATTCCTGGAAAGGCGCGCGGATTCAATAACCCAATGAAACAGCGCATGTCACTGAAATGGATCGCTCCGCTCGCACTTGGCGTGATCGCCGCCGTGCTGCTGATGCTGGCTGCGGCGCCGCGGTCCGTGGCCGCGGTCGCGGGCGCCCCACCGCCGATCACCGTGCCGTTCGATCATTTCTCGACCGGCTTCGAACTCGACGGCGTACATCGCGACCTGCCGTGCGAGTCCTGCCACCTCAACGCGATCTTCAAGGGAACCCCCAGGAACTGCGGCGTTTGCCACATCACGGGCTCCACTTTCAACGCTACGCCGAAGACCGCGACGCACATTCAGAGCACGAATAACTGCGCGGCCTGTCACGACACCACATCGTTTCGGCCCGACGTGCATTTCAATCACGCCGAAGTCTTGGGAGCTTGCGTCAGCTGCCACAACGGCACCATTGCGCAGGGCGAAGGACCCACCCATCCCGCGACCAGTCAAGTCTGCGAAGCCTGCCACACGGTGATGAGTTGGAATCCGCCTAAGATCGTCGATCACACGCAGATCCCGCTGGCGGTCTCCGGCTTCTGCATCATCTGTCACAACGGCGTACAGGCTGCAGGCAAGAATCCGGGACATCTCACGACCGCGCTTGAGTGCGGTGACTGCCACCTCACCGCGACCTGGCTCGGAGCCGCCTTTGATCACACGGGCGTCACCAGCGGCTGCGTGAGCTGCCACAACGGAACCAAGGCCGTGGGCAAACAGGGCAATCACATGCCCACCTCCGGCCTGTGCGAGAACTGTCATACCACCGGCATCGGCACCAAGACTCCGAGCTGGGCCCCCTCAGGTTTCGATCACACCCAGATGTCGGTCACCACCTGCCAGACCTGCCACAGCGGCACCGTCAAGATCACGAGCGGTTTTGTCTCGGGCCAGCCGCCCAACCATGTGCCGCCGATTCCCTCGGCCATCGACTGCGGAATTTGCCACGGCAATACGCCCACGGCGGAGACCTGGAACGTGCTCGCCGCGAGCATTCCCACGCTCCATTCCGGATTGAATGTGGCCAACTGCGTGCTGTGCCACGGCGGCCAGACTTTCGCGGGTGTCCCAGCCCCTTACATTCCTATGTCCATCTCGGGCGTGTCGCCGACCAAGAAGACGCCGCTCGTGCCGCCGCACATCCCCATTCTCGCGGGCACCGATTGCAGTGCCTGCCATGGCGCTGCCTATCAGGCCGGCGGCTTCGGACCGGCAACGGCGATGAGTGCCGGAAAGCACGCCTTCGTGTCGACCAGCTGCGACGCCTGCCACGACACCGGCAAGAGTTTCTATGTCGGCGGCGGCACGCCGCTGCAGCTGCGGCCGGCGAACCACGTCGGCAGCAGCGACCCGCGCATGGCCACGGGCGATTGTTCTCTGTGCCACCAGACCACCGATTGGGGGAGCACAGCCCTGCCCGCCGGCCACATGCCGAATCCCAGCAACCTCTCGTGCGCGACCTGTCACGCCTCGGCGCCCAACGACTACACAGCGGCGACGCTGGCGGCAAACTCCGTGCTGCATACCGGCATCCGCAGCAGCTGCGGGCAATGCCACGGCGATACGACGACCGCACTGACCTGGTTCAACAATTTTACGCCAAAGGACGCACTGCTCGCGCCTGCGCACATCCCGTACCTGTCCGGTACCGATTGCAGTTCCTGCCATGCCTCGAGCACGTACGCGGTCGGTACCTTCGGTCCGATGAATATGACGCAGGCCAAGCACAGCTTCGTGCCCACGGCCTGCAACACCTGCCACGAAGCAGGCTTGAGTTTCACCATGGGCGCGGCGAACCCAGCGCTACAGGGCCGGCCGGCGGATCACACCACCGGGCAAATGGTCGCGCCCAATGATTGCAGCATTTGCCATACGACGGCGAACTGGAACAGCAATGCGCTGCCGACGGGCCATATGCCGAATCCGGGCAATGCCGCGTGCGCGGTTTGCCACACGGATCTGACCAATTACAAAACGCTGGCTTCGGTCCCTGTCCTGCACACGGGAATCAACGGCGGTTGCGGCACCTGCCACGGCGGCACGACGGTGCTGACGTGGTACAACAATTACGTTCCGAAGGATGCGTTGCTCACTCCGTCGCATATACCGTACTTGTCCGGCGCCGATTGCGGCTCCTGCCATGCAAAAAACTATGTCACCGGCGGCTTCGGTCCGACCAACATGAGTGCGGCCAAACATGCCTTCGTGCCGACGGCTTGCGCCACCTGCCATGAGAGCGGTTCGAATTTCTATCTCGGCGCCTCGACTCCGGCGCTGCAGGTCCGTCCTGCCGGCCACCTCACGAGCGGCAACCCTCAAGAAGTTTCCGGCGACTGCTCCGGATGCCACAACACCACCGACTGGACCACCACGGCGAAGCCGGCCAACCATATGCCGACCCCCGGCACCCAGACTTGCGCGGTTTGTCACACCGCGATCGGCACTACCGAGGCCAGCTACGCGACGCTCGCCAGCGTCGCGGTACTGCATACCGGCATCAGCGGCAATTGCGGCCAATGCCATGGTGCGACGGCGCCGCTCACCTGGTACAACAATTACACGCCGAAGGATGCGGTGCTGACGCCCTCGCATATTCCCTACCTGACCGGCACGGATTGCAATTCTTGCCACGCAGCGAACTATGTGACGGGCGGATTCGGTCCGGCGACGGCGATGAGCCCGGCCAAGCATAGTTTCGTGCCGACGACTTGTGACACTTGCCACGACACCGGCAGGAATTTCTACGTCGGCTCCGGCACGCCGCTGCAGCTGCGGCCGCCCACTCATGTGTCGGCGCCCAACCCGCCCAGCCAGGCGGCGGGGGATTGCTCGCTGTGCCACAACACAACGATCTGGACCACTCCCACGACATTGCCGAACGGCCACATGCCGATCCCGGGCACTCAGACTTGCACTGTTTGCCATACGGCCGCGGTGGCGGGCAACCCCAACAGCTACGCGACGCTCGCGAGCATTCCGGTGTTGCATACCGGCATCACCACCGGCTGCGGCCAATGCCATGGCGGTGCGACGCCGCTCACGTTCTACAACAACAACGACAACCCAAAGGCGGCTCCGGCCACGCACATTCCGTCCTTTACGAACAATGATTGCAGCGCCTGTCACAAGGCGAATTACGCCGCGGGCGGTTTCGGGCCGATGAACATGACGCAGGCAACCCATGCCAATGTGTCGACGGCCACCTGCAAGACCTGCCACGAGGCGGGACTCTCCTTCTTCATGGGCGCGGCGAACCCAGGGTTGCAGGGCCGTCCGGCCGATCACACGGCTGGTCAGCAGGTCGCACCCAACGATTGCAGCCTTTGCCATACGACGGCGAACTGGAACAGCAACACGATACCCGCGGGTCACATGCCGAACCCGGCAAATACCGCGTGCAACGTCTGCCATACGGCCGCACCGGCGAGCTATACGACCCTGGCGGCGAACTCGGTTCTTCACACGGGCATCAGCGGCAATTGCGGACAATGCCACGGCGGTACGACGGCCCTGACCTGGTACAACAATTTCACGCCCAAGGATGCCGTGCTGGCGCCTTCGCACATTCCGTACTTGGCCGGCACCGATTGCGGCGCCTGTCACTCCTCGAGCACGTACTCGCCGGGTACGTTTGGGCCGATGAACATGACCCAGGCGAAGCATGCATTCGTTGCCGCGACATGCGCCACTTGCCACGAGAAAGGGCGCTCGTTTTACATGGGTGCGGCGACTCCGGCACTGCAGGGACGCCCGGCCGATCACACCAGCGCGGCCATGTCTGCGCCGAACGACTGCGGCGCCTGCCACACGACCGCAAATTGGAACAGCAATACTCTGCCGGCCGGCCACATGCCGAATCCGGCCAACGATGCCTGCACGGTGTGTCACACGGATACGAACAACTACAAGACCCTGGCGGCGAATGCCGTGCTGCACACCGGCATCAAAAGTAACTGCGGACAATGCCACGGCGGGACGACCGCGCTGACCTGGTACAACGCTTTCACGCCGAAGGATGCAGTACTCGCCCCTTCGCACATCCCGTACTTGGCCGGCACCGACTGCAGCAGCTGCCATTCCTCCAGCACCTATGCGGCCGGTACTTTCGGCCCCTCGAACATGACCCAGGCCCGGCACGCCTTCGTCTCCACCAACTGCGTCACTTGCCATGAGAAGGGCGTGAGCTTCTATATGGGCGCCGCGAGCCCGGCACTGCAGGGCCGCCCGGCCGATCACACGTCGGGCCAAATGGTGGCGCCGAACAATTGCGGCATTTGCCACACCACGGCGAACTGGAACAGCACGACGATACCTGCGGGCCATATGCCTAATCCTGCCAATCAGGCCTGTACCGTCTGCCATACGGCGGCACCGAGCAATTACACGACCCTTGCCGCCAACGCCGTTCTTCACACCGGCATCAGCTCGGGCTGCATCACCTGTCACAGTGCGCCGAACGCGACTCCGCCGGTGTTCTACAATAATTTCACGCCCAAGTCCGCCAAGCTCGCGCCGGTGCATATACCCACCGCCGCTACTCCTTGCCAGGACTGCCACTCCGCGACCACCTTCACGAGCTTCAGTGGCACGAGCATGTCGTCATCGAAGCACTCCTTGATGTTTGCCATCATCGGCAGCACCTGCGATCAATGCCACGATCTTTCGACCCTGGCCTTCTATGGCGTGACTAACTTGACCAGGCGGCCGAACGGCCATCACGTCGGTAAGGATTGCAACGGCTGCCACAGCCCGAACAACTGGGGCGGCAACGCCGCAAAAAGGACCGTCAAGACTACGACGACGCGCAGCACCGTGACCACCGTGGTCAACGGCGCGGCGGCATCGCGAGGCCCCGCCGGCGCTCTCGCCAGGCGCTTTGCGGGCCCGAGCGAAGGTAGACCGGGCGCCATCAGCGGTCCGGGCAGCATCGGCGCCGCGCGCGTCGCCGGCGGTGTGACCGCTATCGGCGGCACGGGAACGATTCGCAGCACCGACGCGGCACGGCCGTCTCACATCGGTGTCACCAGCAATTGCGTCAGTTGCCACAACGGCGTGCTGGCATCGGGCAAAGGGGCGGGCCATATCGCGAGCAACGCCAGCTGCGAGAACTGCCACACCACTATGTCCTGGACGCCGGCGCGGTTTGATCACCGAGGCGTGACGGCGAGCTGCGCGACCTGTCACAACGGCGTCGCAGCGTCGGGCAAGCCGGCGCGGCATCTGCAAACGAACCAGGATTGCGGCACGTGTCATGGCACGATCACCTGGACCGCGGTTAAGTTCAGTCACCTCGGAGTCCACGCGACCTGCCAGAGCTGCCACAACGGCATTACAGCCACGGCCAAGCAGGTCCAGCATCCGCCGACCACCCAGGACTGCGGCGCCTGCCACAACACGCTGAATTGGAGCGTCGTTGCCCCGACGCCGCGGTTGCGGCCCTTGATACGGGGCCCGCGTAATCCAACGACCGACCCGGCTACCAGTCCGGCCACCCGGCCACCCGCCGGTCCAATCACCGGCTCGCCTGCCCGCCCCCCCAGCGGTCCGACTAAGTGACTGCAGGCAAACAGCGCGGAGGTCTGCTCCGGCGGCCGCCGCTGCTATATGTCATGGCGCTGCTGATCGGTCCCGTGGCCCTGGCTGGCACCGCGCGGGCGGCGCCGGGAGGACCTTTGAGCCTGGGACCCATGGTGCAGCTCATCGATACCCAGGAACTCGAAGATCACGCAGATATCTCGGTTCAATTTGCCTGCTCCGTGCGCTACGTGAGCAATACTCCCGTCAGTCACGGCACCGGCACCACTATTACGCTGCGGCTCGGGCCTGATTGCGGAACTCAGTTCAGTTCGATACCGCCGGAACTACCGTTGGTGGGCGGGGGCGGTCAACTCGTCACGGGAGCGCGCGTCGATTCCATCGTGCCCGGTGAGATCACGCTGGAACTGAACTGGTCCCGGCCGCTGGACTTTGTGATGGCGCCTACGGCGTCCGGGCTGGGACTACGAGTGCGGCTGCTCAATACCAATCCCCGCAAAGGCAGCGTTTTCGTGGCGGAACCCGAGCCATCTGGGGCCTATGCCGTCAATCTCGACTCTTCGTTGAACCAATATCCGCGCGAGAAGGTGGAAGCGGCCGCCGCCGCCATGCAAACGCAGGCATACGTCTCTGAAACCGATATCGAGGAAGAACACTGGTACCGGTTGCGGCTGGGGCCGTTCACCACTCGCGCCGAAGCCGAGCGCGTGCTGAAAATTGCACAGGCCAGCTATCCTCGCGCGTGGATCGCGACCAACGACGAAGTCACCGACCTTGCCTCCGTTGAACGCGCAGGAGCCGAATCAGCGTCCGCGAGCGGACCCACCGACCTGCCGCTGCCGGACAGCGAGCGCACGCAAATCCTGCGCGACGCGCGCACCGCGCTCGCGAAGCGCAAATTCCCGGAAGCCATCGACTTCCTGAATCGTCTGTTGCGGCAGCCTGAATTTCCTGCGCGCGCCGATGCCCAGGAATTGATGGGCCTGGTGCGCGAGCGGGCCGGCCAACTCGCGCAGGCCAAGGCGGAATACGAAGAATACCTACGCCGTTATCCACAGGGCCCGGGCGCGGCGCGTATCCGCGGGCGGCTGCAAGCACTAGCCGCCGCCTCGCTGCAGCCGAGATCCGCCGGTGACTTCGGCGCCGCTGCTGTCAACAACCGCTGGACCGTGGCCGGCAGCAGCGCCATCAGCTACCAGTATGGCCGGGATCAAACCGTCGCTGCCGGCGCCACCAGCACCAACAACTCGATCAGCACAGCTCTCGTTTACGGTGACCTGCTGCTGCGCGACCGCGGTGCGCGCTACGATTTCACCGCGCGAGTCGATGCCGGCTATACGCACAACCTGGGAACGGCGTTCGGCGGGGGCAGCCAGAACAGAGCGACCGCGGCTTACGCCGAGCTCAGCGACCGCCTCATCGGGGTGACCGCGCGGGCGGGGCGGCAGTCGCTTGCGTCGCAGGGAATCGTGGGCCTGTTTGACGGGCTGTTCGTCGGCTACCAAGTGAATCCCAAACTATCTATCAGCGGCGCCGCCGGTCTTCCCGCGTACACCAGTTATTCACAGGTCTCGAGCCGACAGAAATTCGGCACTCTGACCGCGGAGTTCGACCCGTTCCATCAGACTTGGATTTTCGATGCCTACGTATTCGACGAAACCAATGGCGGCGAGACCGAACGGCGTTCGATCGGCTTTCAGACCCGTTATTCCGTGCCCGGCCGCACCGCCGTCGTGCTGGTCGACTACGACGTTGCGTTCCAACAATTGAACTCCGCAACCCTGATCGGCAACGCCAAGTTTGGAAACTATTGGGTGCTCAGCGCCAACGCCGATCATCGCCGCAGTCCGCTGCTGCAGCTCAGCAATTCCCTGATCGGCCAGACCGTTACCGATATCGGCGCGCTGCAATCCGCGCCTTATGATTTTACGCCTTCGCAAATCAAGCAGCTTGCAATCGATCGCACGTCGACCAGCAACACCTTCGTCCTTTCCGCCAGCCGGCCGCTGGGCGAACGCTGGCAATTCATGGCCGACCTGTCGGCGCTCGTGCTGAGCGGCACGCCGGCCTCGCCCGGCATCGGCACGTCAGGCTTAGGTGCCGTGCCGGCGACCGAGTCGACCGGATTGGACAAGAACGCGTCGGTGCAAATGGCCGGCTCAAGCCTGCTGCAGGCGAGCGATCTGCACATATTCAGCGTGCGCTTCGATGATTCCCCGACGGCGCGCAGCACCACGCTGTCGTGGGATGCGCGCTTCGTGGCGCCCGGCGCATGGCGCCTGGGCCCTCGCTTGAGCGTACAGCAATTGAACGCGCCGTCGTTTGGCGGAAAGCAAATGCTCTACTTGCCGCAGCTGCGCGCCGATTGGACCAACCGGGTATCGGTATTCGATTTCACGGCGGGGTATCAATTGCTGAATCAGCAGGCTCTACAACAACAACAATCGTTGGCCGGCCAGCCGCAAACCAATGCCATCAGTCAGCGTTCCTTGTACATTAGCGTGGCGTACCGGATACGCTTCTAGGAGTTCTCCCAGCCCATGAACATCCGCGTGGCCTTGTTCGTGGCACTGACGGTCCTGGTGTCATGTGCGGCTCGGCCGCGGCCGGACTCGGGGGAATTCTTCGATGAGCGGAGCGGCAACACACTCTCGGTGGTCGCTAAGCCCCTGGTATTCGCGCGCGAACGCTCGGACGTCGCTGCGCATGCCCGTGACTACGCCACCCTGGTGGCGATCGATTTGGATCGCTCGGGAGAATACAGCCAATATTTGTTGCTCTATCGATGGTCGACGGTGGATCCGCGCATGTCGCCGCCGCCGGCACCCGAAGCGGGCGCTCTGCGCCTGCTTGCCGACGGACGATCGATCGATCTCAAACCGCTGGACCGATTGCCGATCGGCATGGATGAACGCAGCAATCTCCACATGCCCGACCACGGCGACGCCGTGACTCGCGCTTACCGAGTCGATTCTGCCTTGCTGCATTTCATCGCCGCCAGCCATGAAATGACCCTGCGGATGCCGCAGGAATCTTTCGATACGTCGTTCACGATTTGGCAGGACGGGCGCGCAGCACTGCTGCACTTCCTACAGAGAACCGTCACGCCCTAGCTAGCGCGCGAGCCGGGCGGATCCATCCCGCTCGACTAGGTAGCGATCTTCACGCCAATGCACGCTGCGCGTGACGAAACTCCAAATCCACAAGCTGAATAACAATATGTCCCTGAGCGGCAGGAGCGCGAGGTCAGATGCGGGGGCACCCCGCTTACGCGTTGAAAAATGCAGTGCGATGCGCGCAAGCGCCGTGATGGCGAGCATGTCCACGGCAAGCGGCCGACCGCCCGCCAGGCAAGCTCCCAATATCGCCACCGGCACGCCGCAAGTGACGAAGCAGAAGCCGTAGCTCACCGGCCGGAGCACCCGAATCGTGCGTAACCATCTGAGCTCGTGTCTGACGAGTTCTCCGAAGCTTCGATCAACGACGCAGGTTTCAACCACGACGTCCGAGAGTACGGTGCGCAGACCCAGACCGCGGGTCAATTCGCCCAGGCGGTAGTCGTCGGCCAGTTGATCCGCCACCGAATCGAAGCCGCCCAATGTCGCGAGAACTTCACGCCGGATGCCGATGGTTGCGCCGAATGCAAACGAGCGTGATCCGATCAGCGCCGCCACCCGCACAGACGGCATGAACCAATCATTGATGAACAAGGACCCTAAAATCGACCAAATTCCGTGCCGCGGATTGCCTCGATAGGCGCACGTGACGATGCCGACGCCGCCATCGAGCAGCGGCCCCACGATCCTCGCGAGATAGTCGCGTTCCACCCGCACATCGCTGTCGGCCAGGACCAAAAATTCATGGCGCGCCAACGGCATCATATTGATGAGATTGCTGACCTTGCCGCTGTTGCCGTGCCGGCGGCGATCGATGGAGATCTGCAGGTCGCGATCCGGGAACTCCTTCTGCAACCGCTTTGCCACTGCCACGGCAGGGTCTTGCGCGTCGCGGACGCCGAATATCACCTGAAACTCCGCATAGGCCTGATCGCAGAAGGAGCGCAGACATTCGTAGGTATCCGGCTCGACCCCGCATAAAGGCTTCAAGATCGTCACTGCAGGCAAATCTTGCGCGGCAAACCTCGAAGATCGGATGCGCGTGCGCACGGCGATGCACGCCAGGACGATGTAACTCATCGCGGATGCAGCCAAAGCTAATCCGCACCAGCGGAGTGGCATCGCAATGCTGTAATTAAGCATGGGAATTCAGTGCCGATATACTTTGTGGTCCAAACTATACGGAGGCGACAACCCCACGCATATTACGAAATCCTCATGCGCGATATCGCGATGCCCGAGTCAGGTCGCCTCGGCTTCGGTCAATCCTCCTCTGACGGCGGCTCCCGCGTCCAAAAGCACCTGTTCGAGCACCGCGAGGTACTCGACGTAGCGTCGGCGCCCCAATGAAGTAACCCGGCAGAAGGTTTGCGGCCGGTTATTTTGCACACCCTTGGTGATCGCGATCAGCTTTGCATCTTCGAGCACCTGCAAATGCCGATTGAGGTTGCCGTCCGTCAGCGCGCACAGCTGCTTCAGATCGCCGAACACCAGTCCCTTCGAATGCGTCACGAGCGAAGTCAGGACACTGAGGCGTGCGCGCTCATGGATGACCCGGTCCAGGCCATCGTAGGCGAAACGAGGGCCGGCAGCCTTCTTGTTGGCGCGTTTATTCAAGAGATTCCCCATATCCGAACTGCAGTACGGCTGCGACCATGAGTTGTCCGATTCCGAACGGTATACCCATCAGCCAGGCCGACGGCGCGTGCGTGGTGCCGGCCGCGCCTAAGCAAAACAGCCCCGCGGACAGATACCACACGCCGACCGCGAACATCTGCCGCGGAAGAAATCGGCACGACGCAAATACACCCAGGCTGAAAATCAATTGCCACAGACCCGGCAGCATCCAACACTCCTGCGGAGCAATTCTGAGCAGCACCACGGTGAGCAGTAATCCGACCATCAGCGCCGGCAGAAACTGTTCCACGGCGGATTGGATCATTTCGCGGGCGAATCCCGGGTGGACGCGCCGCGCGCGCGCAAACGTCTCGAGCCCGCTCAGCATCAGCGACACGGCGGCCGTTCCCGCCCATACCGTGAGCCAGACAGTAATGTCGCTGTTCGCATGCTTCGTCATCCACTCCGCTTGAACGGCCGCAACCAACAGCGCCAGCAGTCCGGAAGCCGCAATGGAGGCGGGCCCATAGCCGCGGAACTCCGTGCCGCGGGCCACGTGACTACGGATGGACTGGATCTCGGCCAGCGCTTGCTGCAGCTCTTTCATGCAATACCTCACGTTGACTTACTTTGCAATACAAAGTACAAATGACATCAATAGGTCAACGCCCAACTGGGCGTTGCAACAGGGAATACCCCAAAGGAACGCCGTGGTCAACCGATGCTTTGTGCCCGCGCTGGGATGGGCGGTGGCATGCCTGCTGTCGCTGTTCCCCGGTCCCGGGCGCGCCGCAGGGCTCGATCATCGGGTGACCGAAGACACCAGTGGCCTCTACAGCCTGCAGGACGCGGTCCCCGTGTCCCTGGCTCTGCTTGCGGCTGGGTGTGCCTGGTGGCGGGGTACGGAGGAACGCCTGGGCAAGACCTGCTGGGAAGCGGGAGAATCGGCGCTCGGCAGCGCCGTGGCGGCCGAGGCAGTGCAATTTATCACCGGCAGGCGAGCACCCTCCGCGAGCGCCGATCCCAATCAATGGTTTCGCGGCGGCAAGGGCAGCTTTCCCAGCACCCACGTCGCGGTCACGACGGCCGCTGTTACTCCGTTCATCTACCAGTACATTCACGACGAGCCGCTGGTCGCGGTGCTCGCGCTCTTGCCGATGTACGAGATGGTCGCTCGCGTCAAGGCGCGCGAACACTGGCAGACGGACGTAATCGCCGGCGCCGCGCTGGGATTTGCGGTCGGCGCCTACGAAGCTCACCGCGACAACCCCTTGGTGTTTTCCCTGCTGCCGGGCGGCGCCTATGTCGGATACCATCATTCGTTCTGACTGAAGAAGGAGTTCCGTTGATCTCCACCAGCAGACACTCGTCGCTTGCCGCAGTCGGCGGCGTGCGCCATGCAGGCGCCTCCGGATTTTTGCAAGCCGGCTTGGAACTGCTCGTGATCGTGGTTGGCGCCAGCGGCTTGATTCACGACTCGCAACTCGGTTCAGCGCGGATCGCAGCGACCAATCTTCACAACCTGTTTGGAGCTCTGTTGTGGTTGTGGGTGATTGCACGCTTCCACAGCCGGGTCAATGAATTGCCGCGCATGCAGGCAAACGACCTACGTGCCTTCGCCCGCCACCTTTCTCGTCGCGTGTATCTGCTGCTATATGGGCTGATGTTCTTGAAGTTGAGTTTGGGCGTCTTGTACTCCGCTCTGCATGGCGCCCCCTTCGTTCTCGACAAACAGTTCCAGTCCTACCTGGCCTGGGGCGTGTTCGCCCTAATCACCATTCATGCCTCGGCCGCACTCTGCCTTCGTTTCCCAATCCGCGGCGGCGTGGGGAACGGGCGGCTGACATACCGGGAGTCGGCGAGTCCAAAACGCCAGGGCTGATCCACAGCCTTCGAAATTCCGATACGCGGCCCGCACACCACACGCGCGCCGCTCGTCCCCGCGGTGAGACTGAACGGCGCTCGATCGATGCGCTTGCCGTTTAATTCACGAGAGATACCCAATGCCTGACCGAGTCTGCCGGGTCCGGAACATAACAATCGTAAATGCAGCTGTTGCCGGCGATCCATCATCGCGGCAATGCCGGTGGTTGGCTGCAGGGCCCGAATCAGCACACCCGCGCCATGTCCTGCCTCGCGGCAGACGAAATTAAGACACCAATGAATGCCATACGAGAGATAGACGTAGGCGCGGCCGGGCGGCCCGAACATCACCTCATTGCGCGGCGTCGGGCCTGAAAAACTGTGTGATGCCGGATCTTCCCGATCGTAGGCCTCGGTCTCGACGATGATGCCGCCGACGCCGTCCACCAGCAGCGTCATCCCTATCAGGCCTCTGGCTACTTCCGCAGAGGCGCGCGCGAAGTCGATTCCCTTCAAGCGTGCAGCGCCTGATGTACCTGCTGCACGCAGGCAGATCCCTCGCCGACGGCGGCCGCCACCCGCTTGACGCTGCCGCAACGCACATCACCGACGGCAAAAATCCCCGGCCAGTTCGTCTCGTAGGGCTGTGGCAAGCGCGCGCCGAAGCCCTCGCCGGGCGCAAAGTCGGCCGCGCTCAAATCCGGGCCCGTGCGCACGAAGCCCTTATCGTTCAATGCAATGCAGCGCTGTAGCCAGCGCGTGCTCGGCAAGGCCCCCGTCATCAAAAACACATGGCCGATCTCATGCACCTCGGCAACCCCGTCGGGACCCCCGTAGGGACCCCCGTAGGGACCCCCGTAGGGACCCCCGTAGGGCCGAGTCTCCCAAGTGACGCACTCCAACTGCTCGGCGCCTTGCAGCGACGTGATCTCGGTATTCGCGCGCAGCGTGATATTGGGCGCCTCGTGGATGCGGCGGATCAGATACTGCGACATGGTTTCGGCCAGGCCTTTGGCTCTGACCAGGAGGTGCACGTGACTGCATTTGCCGGCAAGAAAAACCGCGGCCTGCCCCGCTGAGTTGCCGCCGCCCACCACGATCACTTCCCTGCGCTCGCAGCGCCGCGCTTCGGTGGCCGTCGCCGCATAGTAAATGCCCGTGCCCACGAATCGCGACGCATTTTCAATGGCGAGCTGACGATATTCGGCGCCGGTCGCGATGATGATGGAACGCGCACTCACCGAGCGGCCGGGCCCGAGTTCCACAGCATAGGGCCGTTCGTTGCAGTGCAGCCGCAGGGCCGTGTACGCCGTCCGGATTTCGGCGCCGAATTTCTGCGCCTGGACTCGCGCCCGAGCCGCCAGGGCCAGGCCGGAGATCCCCGTGGGAAAACCCAGATAGTTTTCGATTTTCGAACTCGATCCCGCCTGGCCGCCGGGCGTGCCGGTCTCGAGCACCAACACATCCATTCCTTCCGAGGCAGCATAAACGGCGGCCGCCAACCCGGCAGGCCCGGCGCCCACCACAATCACGTCGCGCACCCGCTCATCATCGATTTGCTGATTCATCCCCAGGCATGCGGCCACCTCTTCATTGCTGGGATTCTTCAGCACCACCTCGCCGCGGCACAATAACACCGGCACTTCATCGGCCGTGACGTGAAATCGTTCCAGCAGGGCCTGTACCGAGGGATCGGAAATCACGTCGATATTGACGAACGGATAAGAATTGCGGGTAAAGAATTGCTGCAGACGCAGGGTTCCGGCCGAATGACTCGACCCCAGCAATATGACATCTCCCGACTGCGATTGGAGCAGGCCGACCCGCCTCAAGATAAAGGCGCGCATGAAAAGCTCGCTGAGCTCCGCGTCGGTCTGAACTATGGCGCGCAGGTGATCGTCGCTGATCGAGAGGACCTCACCCGCTTCGCGCACGCGCGAGCGCACCAGGCTGCCGACGCTCTGCAGCGTGCTCATCTCTCCTGAGAAGCTGCCCGCTGTATGCACCACCACCAAGACTTCCCCGTCAATGCCGGGCTGAACCACTTCGATGCTGCCCGACAACACCACGTGCATGGGCCGGCTTCGGTCGCCCGGCTGCGACAAAATCTCGCCCTGGGTCATTTGCCTGCGATTCCCATGAGCCTCGAGCCGGGCAATCTGTGCCGGCGTCAGTATCGGGAACATCTGATCTGTGCGTCCGAGGAACGCAGGTGCGGTCGCGATGCCCTCGTCTTTAGGCCCCACGGTCATCGTTCGCTTGCCTCCTGTTCCTGCACGGTGTTGGCGGCATCCGGAGTGGCTTCCAAGCGCGCTTCAGGAATGGGCTTGCCGCTCACATCGGAAAATCCATAAGTGCCTTCTTCGATCTTGCGCAGCGCCCGCTCAACGCGGGACAACCGCTCAATGTCGCGGCGGACCAGATTTCCCTCGGTTTCCAGCGTCGCGAGTTTTTGCGCGTCGTCCTCATACTCATGCGCCTGCGCGAGCGCCTCACCCTTGAGATCGGCCTCTTCGGCTTCGCCTGTAGCCGCCGTTCTTTGCAGTTGTTCGCGAAGCTTCAGCAACTGGCGCTTCTTGCCGTCGAGAAATGCCTGGTCGAATCTCGCACCTTTGCTGGTCATGATATCTTCCCCTCCTGAACCGAAGTGATTGGATTGATCTGCGATCGTAACCCCTCCCTAGCTTCGTCGCCGACCCGAACTTCGCCGGCCCTGGACGCTCTAAGCCGAAGCCGAGCCTTTAGGTCGAGGAGGTCTTGTATCTCATGCATTTGCGCAGCCGCCCGCTCATTTTAGCAATCATCCTGGCAGCGGTCGCACAGGCCGATCCGGCGCCGTTTGACCTTGCCGGCCCCACCCTAGACGTCAAAGTCACCCGCGGGGCGGCCACGCTGCCGGCCTCGCAGGTGCCGAATCTGGCTGCCGGCGACCGCATTTGGGTCAAGGCCGATCTGCCGGCGACGCAATCCGCCCATTACCTGCTGGTCGCCGCTTTCCTGAGCGGCTCCACCAATCCCCCACCGGAGAGTTGGTTCTTTCCATGCAAGACCTGGACCGGCCAGTGTGCGCGCGACGGATTGACGGTCATCGTGCCGGACGGCGCGCAACAGATGCTGGTATTTCTTGCGCCGGCCACAGGCGGTGATTTTAAGACGCTGGTGAGCGCCGTGAGGGGCCGGCCCGGCGCATTTGTCCGCACTTCGCAGGACCTCAACCAATTGGCGCTGGATCGCTCGCGTTTGGACAGCTATCTGTCGGCGATCCGCGGCATCTATGTAACCGACCCCTCGAAGCTCGGGGTAGCCGTACCGCTTCTGTCCCGCAGCCTGGCGATCAAGGTCGACGAGAAATGCCTCGACAGGGTTCCTGAACTGCAAGCGTCTTGCCTGATGCAGGGGCGCGAGTCGCTCATATTGAACGACGGGCATAGCACCTCGATCGTCGAGGCATTGACAACAGGACCTGGCAGCGATTTGGCGATGGAGGCGAGCTATACACCCCAGTTGAGCTACGGCTACTACAGCCCCTATATTGCCTCGGTCCTCGATATTGCGAGGATCCTGGATTCCTTCCGGACCGCGCGCTATCAGTACATACCGGCGCTGGCTTCGCAGAACGGCGCCAGGCTCGCGCTGACGTTGAACAGCGCGCCTTCGTTTCATAGCCCGTTATCGGTGTTGGTGATCGCGTTACCGGCGGTCGAAACGGCGCAGCCGCCTCCTTTGCACGCGGTGAATCCCAAGGAGATCTACTGCGCCGGCAGGAGCATGCTGGTGCTGCCGGTCGAGGGGGCGCCGCTGGTATTTTCCACGGGTTTCGCGCACGATCTGGCCTTAAGCCTGGAGGGGAAGAACGGCAAGAACATAGACTTGGCTGCCACCGCCGATGCGATGCAAGGCGGCTATGTGGTCGATACTTCCGTTTTGCGGTCCGCGGACTTGGGCGACAGCGTGCATGCCTCGCTGCAGGGCTTCTGGGGCTTTGAGCGCTATCGCGGCCCGAGTTTCACCTTGATGAACGCCCGTGTGGCCACATGGCAGCTCGCGGCGGGAGACGATGATGCGCTGCTGGTGGGCCGGCAGGATACGGTTCACCTGCAGGCCGACAGCGTCAATTGCGTCGATGGAATCATGCTCCAAGACCCGGCCGGCAAGGAGTTGAAGGTCGAATGGAAGACCGTCAAACCCAACGAACTCGAGGTGAAGCTGCCGCTCCACGATGCCAAACCCGGTGCCATGAGCCTGTGGGTGACTCAGAACGGCGTCACTCAGACACATCCGCTGCGCCTGCAGACCTATTTCGAGGCGGGCCACTATGACGGCTTCGCCCTGCATGCGGGCGACATCCAAGGCGTGCTGAAGGGCAGCCGTCTCGATGAAGTGGTCGGGCTTTCGATCGGCAACATCGCCTTTGTGCCGGGCGAACTCACGACCCACAATGGCAGCGACGAGCTGCAAATGACGGCCCAGGATACCCAGGCCGTGGCGGCGCTCAAACAGGGCCGCGGTATGAGCGCGAAAGTCACGCTGAAGGACGGACGTGTGCTGCCGCTGAGCGCATCGGTGGAGGCACCGCGTCCGCGAGTATCGCTGATCGGCAAGAGCGTGCAGCCGTCCAGCTCCAGCAAGGAGAGTAATATCCAATTGACCGGCCAAAGCGCGCTGCCGCTGGACGCAACGCTTACGTTTGCATTGCGCACGATATGGCCCGCGGCTTTTGCCCGCGATGCATCCATCGAAGTAGCGATCGGCGACGAATCGCCCGCCGCCGTGTTGAGCGTCGGCAATGGCGGAGTCACGCTGGAGAATGCTCAGGTCGCGGTGGCGACGCTCAATCCCGCCAAGGTGTTCGGCATATCCGCTTTCGGGGTACTGAAATTTCGCGTCATCGCCAATGGAATTTCTGGCGACTGGCAACCGCTGGGCAACTTGGTGCGTCTGCCGGTGCTGAAGGAGCTCACCTGCCCCGCCGCTCCTGAGATGGCATGCAAGCTCTCCGGCACGCATCTGTACTTGGTCGACTCAATATCCAACAATCCGGAATTTACCAACCCGACGCAGGTACCCGAGGGATTTCTGGGATCCGCTCTGCCGGTTCCGCATCCCGACGGCGGCCCGCTTTACGTAAAGCTGCGCGACGACTCATCGGTGATCAACTCGATATCCCTTGAGATGCAGCCGCTGCCCTAAGCGCAGTTTTGCCACTCAGCGGTGCGCACATCCCGATCTTGTAAGTTCTCGTGCCCGCGGCGATGATGAAGGGATGTCGAAACACATTCTGTCTATCGTCGCTGCAATTTTACTGAGCTTGGGTGGGGCCGGCGTACCGGCGACGCGCGCACAGGCTGCCGGTTCCATCGCCCTGGTCGGCGGCCGTCTGATCGACGGCTTTGGCGGCACTCCGCTCGATCACAGCGTGGTGCTGATCGAAGGTGAGCGCATTAAGGCCGTCGGAACCCTGGAGTCCCTGGCCGTGCCGCCGGACGCGACAGTGATATCGACCGCGGGCATGACGGTGCTCCCGGGACTGTGGGACGCTCACGTGCACACCTATCTCTTGGGCCACAGCGACTACGCCCATTGGGACAAGACCTACGGCACCAGTCCACGGCTGGCGAAGGAGATCATGCCCGCTGCCGCGCATCAGTTGCTGTTGGCGGGCGTCACCAGTGCGCGCGATCTGGGTGCGCCGCTGGAGGCCAGCATCGAGGTTCGCGATCGCATCAATCGCGGTGAGATTCCCGGGCCCACGCTATATGTCGCCGGCCCATTCATCCAGCACGCGCCCTACCCGGGCACTGAATATTTTCGCTGGGGCGTCAATGGCGTCGACGACGCCCGCAACAAGGTCAGGAAACTCGCCGATGCCGGCGTCAATATTATAAAGCTCATCGATCAGGATTTGATGCAGGAAGCAGAAGTCAAAGCCGTGATTGATGAGGCCCATGCCCATCATTTGCCGGTGGTGGCCCATGCGCATCGCATCGAAGAAATCCGCCGCGGCCTCAAATACGGTGTAGATTGTTTCGAGCACACCGGTCTTGCGACCGCGCCGGGCTATCCCGACGACATCCTACAGTTGATTGCGGAGCGCTCGGCGAAGGGAAATCTGGGACCGCTTTTCTGGACCCCGACGATCAGCGTGCTTTACAACTATGAATATCTGCGCGACAACGCCCTGCAGCTTGACGATCCGGCTTGGCAGCTGGACGTGCCTGCCGATATCGTCGCAGATATAAAGGCCTCGATACGCCGTCCGGGCCAATTGGGTTATTTTCAGTTGGTGCCTCTACGCCACCCCACCTTGGAGAACAAATTCCATCAGCTGCAACACGCAGGCGTCGTCATGCTGATCGGCACCGACAGCGGCGTGCCGATGAATTTCCACAACACGTCCACCTGGCAAGAAATGGATACCTGGGTCAATCACCTGGGTGTGGACCCCATGGTCACGATTCGCGCCGCCACCTACTGGCCGGCGGTCCAAATGAAAGTCGATAAGGACTACGGCAGCGTAAGCGAAGGCAAGTACGCCGACATCATCGCCGTCAAGGGCGATGTGCTGCGACACATCGACTTGCTGCAGCACGTGAATCTCGTGATCAAGCACGGAGTTCGCTACTAAAAAATACCCAATGCCATGCCTGAGGTGAGTGCCTCGCCCAACTCCTCGCAGGGCTTGAGCTCCCGCTCGGGGATGTATTTTGGCTTCAGGATCTCCAGCGGCGTCTGGGCATGCGTGCAGACGATGATGGGATCGGCGATCGCCTTGAGTCTCCAGCCGGTCGCGATGCGTTCGATCTGTTGTGCGGCATTGCGGCCGTCGCTGCCGGCACATATCAAGCTGGCGTAGGGCCTGCCATTCAGCCGGTCAAGCACTGCATAGTAGGTTCGATCGAAGAAATCCTTCATTTGTCCCGAGATCGCCGCCAGATTCTCCGGGGTTGCAAAGATAAAGCCTGCCGCATCAAGCAGATCGGCCGCTCTCGCATCCGCGGCCCGCAGCAGCGACACCCTCACCGCCGCTTCGCTGCGCGCGCCGCGCGCGGCGGCTTGCGCCATTTGCAGGGTGCCTCCCGTCATGGAGTGGTACACGATGAGCAGCGTCTTCATTGCGACTGATTATCGCAGAATCGTATCCCGCCGCGGCGGCGTGAGCTATGTCCTACAGACGCCGACGACACCTTCCGACTGTGCAGTTTTGGCCGTTACCGGAAACTGACTTGCACCAGCAGACATGCTGCACGTAACAAGAGGTGCGATCATGCTTCACTATGCCGTCGTCTTTTTCATCATTGCGCTGATTGCCGCTGTATTCGGCTTCGGCGGAATCGCTGTCGGCGCAGCCGGCATCGCGAAAATTCTGTTCATCGTGTTTCTCATCGGCGCCGTGGTCAGCTTCCTGCTGAGCATGGGCCGCCGCGCCTAGGAGGCGAATCATGGAGTCCGTAATCAATTCCCCAGCGCACGCTCTGGCCGACCGTGCCCATACCCAGGTCAATGGATTTCTCGACAGCGTCGACGACTTGACCAAGGCCCTGAAGGATATCGACACACCCGACATCGCACGGCTGCGGGCAAAGGTCAAAATTGCGTTGATGGCCGCCAAGAGCGCGGTGGCGGATACCGCATCGCAAATCGGCAGTCAGGCCAAACAAGCGGGCAAGGTTACCGATGGCTTCGTGCGCGACAATCCGTGGCAAGTAGTCGGGGTCGCGGCCGTCGTAGGCCTTGCCGTCGGCATTCTTGCGTCGAGGCGTTTCTAAAGCCGAAGCTCTGCGGCGGCGGCGTGTGCATTTCGGTGCACGCTACGCCCGCCGCCACTCGGTGGTACCGCCCGGCTTGTCCTCGAGCAGAACTCCGGCAGCCGTCAATTGTTCACGGATCCGGTCGGACTCGGCGAAATTCTTGTTGGCTCGCGCGTCGCGGCGTGCCGCGAGCAAGGTCTCGATGTCCTTGTCCGGCATGACTTTGTCGCCCACGCTGCGCTTCAAATAAGCATCCGGATCCTGTTGCAGGACCCCAAGTACGGCACCCATGGCCCGCAGCGTTGCCGCGGCGGCGGCGGACATCGCTGCATCCCCCGCTGACTTCGCCTGATTCAGTTCCCGGGCCACGCCCTGCAGGGCCGCCAGCGCCTCCGGCGTATTGAAGTCATCGTTCATTGCGCCGCGAAATCGGGCGAGCCACTCTGCATTGATCGGCCCGTCAATAGCAGTGTCCTTGAGCGCGCGATACAGCCCCAACAGCGTCTCGTCCGCCTGCGCCAGCTGCACTGACGAGTAATTGATGGGACCGCGGTAGTGGCTGCTCAACAAAAAGAATCGCAGAACTTCGGCATGTCGCAACGTCTTCAGAACTTCGCGTACCGTGAAGAAGTTGCCGAGCGATTTCGACATTTTCTCATCGTTGACCCGCACAAAGCCGTTATGCATCCAAATATGCACGAATGGCGTATCGCAGGCCGCGCAGGACTGCGCTATCTCGTTCTCGTGGTGCGGAAACTTCAAATCCTCGCCGCCGCCATGCAAATCGAAATAGCTGCCGAGCAAGCTGGTCGACATGGCCGAGCATTCGATGTGCCAACCGGGACGGCCGTTGCCCCAGGGCGACGCCCAAAATGGCTCCCCCGGCTTGGCGTGTTTCCAAAGCACGAAATCCAGCGGATCCAACTTGGCGTCGTCCACCTGAACCCTCGATCCGGAGCGCAAGTCGTCGATTTTCTTGCCGGAGAGCCGGCCATATGGCGCGAACTTGCGCACCGAGTACATGACGTCGCCGTCGCGTGCGACATAGGCATAGCCCTTGTCGATCAAGGTCTGGGTCATCGCAATGATCTGGTCGATGTATTCGGTGGCGCGCGGCTCTGAGTCCGGCGGCTGCAGGCCAAGAGTGGCACAGTCTTCATGCATGGCCACGGTGAAACGCCGCGCCAGATCAGCCCAGTTCTCGCCGTTGGCGGCCGCCCGTTCGATGATCTTGTCGTCTATGTCCGTGACGTTACGCACGTAGGTCAGCTTGTAACCCAGCGATCGCAGGTAACGCTGGATCAGATCGAAAACCGTGAGCATGCGCGCATGCCCCACGTGGATATAGTCGTAGTTCGTCATGCCGCATACGTACATGCGAACCTCGCCGGGTCGCAGCGGCTTGAACTCTTCCTTTGCGCCGGTCAACGAATTATGAATTTTGAGCATGGGATTTCAGTCGTTGGCGCGCAGTCTGCGGCGACATCAGCTTGAGCAGGGGCGCGAGTTCCGGGCCGTGGATCTGGCCGGTCAACGCCGCGCGCAGCGGCATGAACAGCTCCGCACCTTTGCGGCCGGTACGTTCTTTCAATATTGTCGTCAACTGCTTGAGGTCGGAGTTCGATTGGTCGAACGCATCGGTGGCGGCGGCGAAGAAATCGGGCCCTGCCGCGGCAATGACCCTATGCTCTTCCGGACCTAACGGCGGCAAATCGCCGCTCACCACCGAACGCCATGGCGCCGCGTCGGCGGGCAGCATGACGTTGTGACGCACCAGCTCGACGAACGCGGGGGAGTCGCCGTATCCAAGCCACGTACTGATTTGATCTGCAGACATGCGCTCCAAAGTCTCCTTCTGCCAGTGCAGCAACTGCGCTTCGTCGAAGCGCGCCGGCGCGCGGCCCAGATGCTCGGGACGAAAGTGAGCCGGCATGTCCGCCGGGCTCAACCAGCCATCCACGTCGCTGGTGTGCCCGAGCCGCAGCAGGTGATTGAGAACGGCGGCGCCGAGAAACCCGCGCGCGCGAAACTCTTGCACGCTGGTGCTGCCGTGACGCTTCGACAGCGGCGCGCCATCCGCTCCCACCAACAAACCCACATGCCCATAGCCAGGTCGGCGCATCCCCAAGGCGTCCAACACCATGAGCTGGCGCGGCGTGTTGGTCAGATGATCATCGCCGCGCAGCACCTGCGTGATCCCCATTACTGAATCGTCAACCGCATTGCAGAAAAAAAATGCCGACGTGCCATCGTCACGCCGAATGATGAAATCGCCGATATCGTCCGACCGGAAGCGCTGCGGCCCGTGCACCACGTCGCTAAATTCAATGATCCGGTCGACCGGCACGGCGAACCTCAGGCTTGGCCTCAATCCACGCGACTCGCGTTCCGCGCGCTGCGCGGCCGTCAGCTTCCGGCAGGTTCCCGCATAGCGCGGCGGCTTGCCCGCCATACGCTGCAGCTTGCGCGACAGCTCCAAGTCCTCCGCCGTGCAGTAACAGGGGTATGCCTCGCCATTTGCCGCCAGCCGTGCAAACAGGGTTTGATAGAACGCGCCGCGTTCCGCCTGCGAGTAGGGAGCCGACGGGCCGCCGATATCCGGGCCCTCGTCCCAAGTCAAGCCCAGCCAACGCATTTCCGCCATCAACTCGTCGCGAAAGCGCGGCTGACTGCGCTCGACATCCGTGTCCTCGATGCGCAAAATAAAGCGGCCGGCGCTTTTGCGGGCCCACAGGTGGCTGAAAAAAGCCGTTCGCGCATTCCCCAGGTGCAGTGAGCCGGTGGGGCTGGGCGCAAATCGCGTGATGACGGCTGAAGAATCTTTGCTTGCGGACATATCTCAAGATTGTACCTATTCGAGTAGAATCTCGGCATGAAACAGCTACTACTGTTAATCGGACTGATCTCGAGTGCCGGACTGGCCCCTGTTTTCGCGGCGGAAACCGTGCCGGCGGCCGCGCCTACCGAAGCCGCGAAACCTCAGTCCAAGCCCGCGGCGGCGCCTGCCGAAGCCGCGAAGCCTCAGCCCAAGCCCGCGGCACCGGCCGGGACTGCCGCCGCCACGCAGCTCCTGGTGGTCACTTCATTGGGAAACTTCACCGTGGAATTGAACGGCGAACGGGCGCCGCTGACGGTTGCGCATTTCTTGAAGTACGTCGACCAGGGACATTATACCGGCACCATTTTTCATCGCGTGGTCGCGAACTTCGTCATCCAAGGCGGCGGCTTCGACAGCGCCTACAAGCTGGTACCCGCCCCCAGCAAGGTATTCAACGAGTCCGGCAATGGCCTGACCAACGTGCGCGGCACCGTAGGCATGGCCCGCAGCCAGGATCCGCACGGCGCTGACGCGCAGTTCTATATCAATCTGTACGACAACGAAGCCCTCGACCCCAATAAAACACGTTGGGGCTATGCGGTATTCGGCAAGGTCATTCAAGGCATGGACGTGGTCGATAAGATCGGCAATGTCGCCACCGGCGCGCGCGGCATCTTCAAGGAAGATGCACCCCTGCAGCCCGTGGTAATCGAGCGCATCGAGCGCGTTGCGGGCCCCTGACACTGCCCTTAAGTGGCCGCCCTCTTCATCTCGGATCTGCACATCGACGCAAGCCGTCCGGCGATTACCGAACAGTTCTTGAGATTTCTCGCGGCCGAGGCCAGGGACGCCGACGTCTTGTACATTCTCGGCGATTTATTCGAATCCTGGATCGGCGATGACGCCGCGGATTCCGCGCAAACCGCGGCAATCGAGGGAATACGCGCGCTCACCGCACGCGGCGTGCCATGTTTCGTGATGCACGGCAATCGAGATTTTCTGCTGTCGGGAAATTTTTGCAGCATGAGCGGAGCGGAACTATTGCACGATCCGCTGATCGTCACACTGTACGGCGAGCGGGTGCTGGTGATGCACGGCGATGCGCTCTGCACCGATGACCACGCCTATCAGCGGCTGCGAGCCACTGTGCGGGACGCCGATTGGCAGCGGCAATTTCTCGCCCTGCCGATCGCCTCGCGCCGCGCGCTCGCCGGCGCCGCCCGCGTCGGCAGCAAGGCGCACACGGCGGCCCTGGACTATGCGATTACCGATGTCAATGCCGACAGTGTCGCTGCGGCGCTGCGCAAGGCCGGAACGTCGCTGCTCTTGCACGGCCATACGCATCGCCCCGCCGTCCACGCCCTTGATGTCGACGGCCACGCTTGCACGCGCATCGTGCTCGGGGACTGGTACGACCAGGGCAGCCTGTTGCGCTGGGACCATAATGGCCCCGAGCTCAGATCCCTGTCGCGTTAGCGGCTGCGGCGTCGCTGGCGGCCATGGCGCTGCTTGGCGCAGACGTCGCCATCGGTATTCGGTTTTTCGGCGCGAGTCATGGGTCGCGGCCTCAATATTCCAAATTAGGGCTGTTCGTCGCCTCGCAATCGGGGTAAAGTGATATCACAATATCGCTTTACTACGAGTCGCCACATGGCCAACACAGTCACCCTAAGCACCAAGTATCAAATAGTCATTCCGAAGGAAGCCCGCGACGCCCTGTCGCTGTCCGCCGGGGACGAGTTGCTCGTGCTGTGCAAATCCGATCGGGTCGTCGTTATCCCGAAACCCAAGAAATATACAAAGCGTACTGCGGGATTGCATCGTGAGATCTGGCAGGGCGGCGCCGCTGCCTATCTCCAGGATGAGCGCGATTGGTAAGCAGCAGGATTGCCGGCAACCACAAGCGGGTGCTTATCGATACCAGCGTCTGGATCTACCATTTTGAACAGCATGCGCAATTGGCGGCGCCGGCCGGACACGTCATTGGGCGGCTGGAGGAAGGCCAATTTCGCGGCATCGCCTCGGAACTGACGCTCCTCGAGCTGACGGTAAGACCGTTGCAGCTTGGTCGCCAGGACGCGGCAGACGATTATGAGACCCTGTTGAGCTATTTCCCTCATCTCGAACTTGCGCCCATCACTCGCGCGATCTTGCTCGAGGCCGCGAGCCTGCGCGCGCGCTATCGACTGCGCACGCCGGACGCCATTCAGCTGGCGACCGGGCTCAGCCTGAAGGCGACGCTCGCGATTACCAATGACGAAGGCTGGCGCGGACTGCCTATAATCGAGACTTTGATTCTCGGGGATTTGGTCACTTGAGACTATGCGTTGCCGGCACCGCCGGCGGTCCCGAGTGAAAGCGAAACACGGGATCGGGCAGCGTGATCAATTCCGCCTCGAGCGCAGCGAATTCTTCGACCCGAGCATCAAACGCGGCGCTGGGCGGCCGGGCCCGTTTGGCCGCACGCCGCGCCAGATCCAGATACACCCGGTAGTGGCGCGCCTCGGCATTGTGCAGACCCCGGAACAACTCGCTCAAGGGTCCCGCGATTGAGCCACCCAAGGCGGCAAAGCGTTCGCAGGACCGCGCCTCGATGAAGGCGCCGCATATCATGAGATCGACTTCGCGCTGCGGCTCGGATCTCGCGACCAGCCGTCGCAGGCGCTCGGCGTAGCGGCCGGGGCCTAAGCGCTGCGGCTTAACCTGCAACGTGCGCATGAGCTTGGCGACCTGCTCATAGTGCCGCAATTCCTCGCGGGCGAGGCGCGACATTTTGTCGGTGAGTTCCAGATCTTCAGCGTAAGCGAACATCAGCGCCAGTGCCGTCGAGGCCGCCTTCTTTTCGCAGTTGGCGTGATCGATCAGCAGCACCTGCGTGGAGGCACAGGCGGCACGCACCCATGCCTCGGGAGTCGCGATGCGCAGCAGGGGATGCGCGAACGGCAGCGGCGCAATCACGCCGGCACTTTGAGTGCCGCGATCGCCTCGAGCAGTTCGCCAGCCGACTGAAAGCGGTCGGCCGGCGACTTCGCGAGCAGGCGCCGCAGCAGCGCCTCGTATCCGGCAAACTTCGGCGCTATGTCGGGCAGTTGCGCCCGCTTGTGCTTATAAATCACTTCCATCGCTGTCGAACCGATAAAGGGCTTCTGACCGGTGAGCATTTCGTAGAACATCACGCCCAGGCTGTATAAATCGCTGCGCCCGTCGATTTCCTCGGCGTGTCCCTGCTCCGGGCTCATGTAATAAGGCGTGCCGAAGATCTCCCGCGTACCGGTCAACGACACCGCCATTTCGTTGGCCTTGGCGAGCCCAAAGTCGATCAGGCACACCGAACCATCAGTGCGAAGCATTACATTCGCCGGTTTCAAATCCCGATGCAGCACTCCCACCGAGTGGATGGCATGCAGTGCGCTGGCAATCTGATTCAGATATTCGAGCGCGGTCGCGGGCATCAGCGGCGTCTTGATGCGCTGTCGCAAATCTCCAGCCGGAAAATGCTCCATGGCGATGTAGGCATGATCGTCGGCCACGCCCAGATCGTAAATGCGCACGATATTTTGATGCGTCAAGCCCGCGACGATTTCATATTCCTGCAGGAAGCGGTCGAAGCCGACGATGCGCTCCGAGACGTCGGGCACCTGATTGAACACCTTGAGCACCACCACCGTGCCGGCTCGCTCGCTCTCCGCGAGATAGATCGTGCACATGCCGCCGCTGCCCACCTGGCGAATGCAGCGATGCCCGCGGATCATCACCGAGCCAAAGCGGTAACGCTGCTCGAAATCCGGGTGCGCGCGCAGCACGGACAGGCTGTGCCGCTGTTCGCGCGAGGCGGCGGTTATCGCTCGCAACAGCCGGTCGCGATCGATCTTGCGTCCATACAGACGGTGCATGCCGCGCACTGCCTCCGGTTCGGGTGTCGGCGCATCTTGCAGCAGCACCAGCACGATGGGCGCGAACTCGGGCTTCGACAATAGTTCGGCCGCCAGGGCCTCGGCCGCGGCGGCCGGCGGCACGCCTATGATGATGGCGGCGTCGAAGCCAGTGGCGGCGAATTGCGCCTCGAGCGGGGTGTCTTCACCCAGGCGATGTTCCACGACAGCGGCATCCGGCCACTCGATCTCGACATGCTTTCTGGCCAGCAGTCGATAGTCGGCCCGCTCTGCTATGACCAATAGACGCATGATACAGTGCGCGCCGACGCCCGCTATTTGCTACCGGACGGATTTGAGTCCACGACCGGCACCATCGCGACGCTGCTGCTTGGCCTCGTCGGATCGCTCTCCCTGCAGCCGCTTCAAGTATTCCGGGGTCACATCTCCGGTGACGTATTGGCCAGAGAAACACGAGGTATCGAAATCTTCGATGTTCGCATTGTCGTGGCGAACCGCATGTTCCAAATCGCTAAGATCCTGGTAGATCAGCCAGTCGGCTCCGATGATGTCGCGCACCTCTTCGTCGGTATGGCCGGCGGCCACCAGCTCGGATGCATCCGGCATGTCGATGCCGTACACATTGGGATAGCGGACCGGTGGCGCGGCGGACGCGAAATACACCTTCCTGGCCCCGGCTTCACGCGCCATGTCGATAATCTGCGCCGAGGTGGTGCCGCGCACGATCGAGTCGTCCACCAGCAGCACGTTCTTGCCGCGAAATTCCAGATCGATGGCGTTCAGCTTGCTGCGCACCGACTTCGCACGCTGCTCCTGGCCCGGCATGATGAAGGTGCGGCCGATGTAGCGGTTCTTGATGAAGCCTTCGCGGTACTTGATGCCGAGCAGCTGAGCCACCTGTACCGCACTGGTGCGGCTGGTGTCGGGAATTGGAATGACCACATCAATGTCGTGGTCGGGTCGCTCGCGTTTGATTTTCTCCGCCAGCCGCTCACCCATGCGCAGGCGCGCTTTGTACACCGAAATATTGTCGATGATGGAATCGGGTCGCGCAAAATATACATATTCAAAAATACACGGCGTATGCCGGGCCATTGCCACGCACTGCTGCGCATAGAAGCGCCCCTGCTCATCGATGAACACCGCCTCGCCCGGCGCCACGTCGCGCACCATGTCGAAACCCAGCATGTCGAGCGCCACGCTTTCGGATGCCAGCATCCATTCCGTGCCCTTCTTCGTGTCGCGCTTGCCGATCACCAGCGGCCTGATGCCGTTCGGGTCGCGGAACCCTAAGATGCCGTGGCCGATCACCATGGCGACCACCGCATAGCCGCCGCGGCAACGGCGATACACCGCGTTGGCTGCGGCGAAAATATCGGCGGGCGTGACCCGTGGCGTGCCGACGCGCTGCAATTCGGAAGCCAACACATTGAGCAGCACTTCCGAGTCGGACCCCGTATTGAGGTGACGGCGATCTTCGCGCACCAGCACTTCAGTGAGCTCGCGCGAATTGGTCAGGTTGCCGTTGTGGCCGAGACAGATCCCGTATGGCGAATTGACGTAAAAGGGTTGCGCGTCGTTGGCGCTGTCTGCGCCCGCGGTGGGATAGCGCACGTGCCCGATGCCGGCATTGCCCTTGAGCTTGAGCATGTGCTTCTGCTGAAACACATCGCGCACCAACCCTGAGTCCTTGCGCATGAACAGTTCGCCGTTTGCGGAGGTCATGATGCCCGCGGCATCCTGACCGCGATGCTGCAGCACCGTCAGCGCGTCATAGATGCGCTGGTTGACTGCACTGACTCCGACCATTCCGATGATTCCGCACATGAAGAACCTCCGCTGCTAGGGTCTGACTTTGACTCCGGTCAGGCGCTCGAGCTTGGCCCAAGGTTCGCCTTTCTCGCCGACCATGGCCCGCAGCCAGTCGCCGGCCGCCTCACCGTAATGAATCAGTTTCGACCGACTCCACCACTCTTCGTGATTCAGATGCAAAAGCTCGCCGCCGATGACTATCAGGCCCACCAGTACTACGCCGCGCAGAACACCGAACAGCAATCCCATGACCCGGTCCATGACGCCCAGCCCCAGGCTGCGCGTGAAGTAGCTGAGCAGCATGCCGACCACCCAGCCCACCAGCAGCACCAGCAGCAAAATCACCAGCCGTCCCACCCATGGCGCCACCTTCGGATCGGCAAGCAGGCCGCCCAAGTGAGGCTCGATCACGGGACCGAATTTCCACGCCGTCCATATGGCGAGCACCCAAAAAACCACGGACACGGCTTCACGCACAAATCCGCGCAGTAACCCGATGATGGTGGAGCCTAACAGGACCAAGACTATGAAGGCATCGGCTGCGGTCATTTTTCCAGGATATCCAGTGTTTCCGGACGCTGTGCGCCGGCTTCAACGTGTCGCAACGACGCCGCCCGATTCAATTAGTGAAAGTGGCGGCATTCTACCGGAGCGCCGGCGGCGCCGTAGTGAAACGCACGTCACAAATCACAACTCACGCCCCCGGCCGCACGATGGTGGCGGCTTGCCCCAACGATTTCAGCTTGGCAACCGTTTGGGCAGCGGTGCCCCGATCTGCCAGGGGCCCGATGCGCACTCGGTACCGCAGTGCGGACCCTGCACCGCCGGACGAAACGTAAATCGTAAAGCCCTGCCCTTTCAACCGGTGCAGCAGCTTGTCGGCGTTCTCGCGATTGGCAAAGCTCCCGAGTTGTACGGTCCAGGCATGACCCGCTGCGGAAGATTTCGCCCCGCCTGCCCCGTATGTGGGGGGCGGCACCCCGCTTTCAAGCGGCGCCTGCGGCGTCGAACGGGAGGCTGTCGCAGGGAGCGTTGCAGCGGGCAACGTCGCCGCGGGCAAAGTCGCCGGCTCGGCGGCCGAGCCTTGCGAGCGCGGTTCCGGCGACCGTGCCGCGGACGACTGGCCGCTCGCTGACTGGCCGCTCGCTGACTGGCCGCTCGGCGCGGATGCGGCCTCCTCCACCGAGCCCTGTGTGGGCGCTTTGCTGGTCGCCAAATCCACGGTGACATTGCGCACCGGCTCCGGCGTGCTGACGGGCATGCGCGATGGGGTGGCAGGCGCGGCAGGAGGCGGCGCCGGTCCCGATAACAGCTCCGGCACGATCAGAACGATGAGCGCCACCAAGATCGACGCGCCGACTAAGCGTTCTTTGACGCGACGATCCATGAAATCTGCCTTTATCAGCTGCCTCGAGGCGCCGCAGTATATTCGGGAAGGGTGGCCCGTGGCAGCAAGTCGTGCGCCTCGAGCCAACTAAGCACGGGTCCCACGATGTGGAAAGAGCCGAACACGACGATTCTATCCTGAGGGTTCGCATCAGCCAACGCCGCCCTGCATCCCGCCGCGGTATCGCGCGCCGCTGCCACCGGCACCTCGACCCGCTCCTTCAGGATCTCTGCCAGCGATGCGCTGTTGCGGCCTCGCTCACCCTCGGTCGGAACACACCACCACGCAGCGACGCTGTCGCGCAGTTCCGCCACGACTCCCGGCGCATCCTTGTCGGCCAAGATGCCGAAAACCGCCAGTGTCCGCCCGCCGCTCGACCGCTCGCGTAAATTGCGCGCCAGCACGCGCGCCGCGGCCGGATTGTGCGCGACGTCCAATATCCACGTAGGTAGTTGGGCGCCGGCGGGAGCGATGATCTGGAAGCGCCCGGGCAGCTGCACACGGGTAAGTCCCTGCGCCACTGCCTGGGCGGACAGCTTCAAACGCACATCAATCTCTTCGAGGGCGGCGACCGCAGTGGCAGCATTCGCGTACTGCGCATCGCCGGCCAGCCCCGGTGCAGGCAAGTCGCGTAAATCCCAGCGGTTGCCGCGAAAGCGCCAGGCGGTTCCCGTCACCTCATAACTGTATTCGAGACCGATGCGCTTGAGCGGCGCGCCGATGGCGCGCGCGGCGTCCTCGACGCTGCTCGGCATCTCGCGGCTGCCAAGGACGGCGGGGCGGCCGGTGCGGAAAATTCCGGCCTTCTCGCGCCCAATGGCCTCGAGCGTCGTGCCCAAATATTCCTGATGGTCGAATCCGATGCTCACCACCACCGCCACATCTGGATCGACAACGTTGACAGCGTCCAAGCGGCCGCCCATGCCGATCTCGAGCACCCAGGCGTCGAGCCGCGCGGCCTCGAATGCCAGCAGCGCCGCCAAGGTGTTGAACTCGAAGAAAGTCAGGCCGACGGCGCCGCGAGCTCTTTCGATGCGCTCGAACGCCGACACCAGTTCTTCGGCACCGACCAATCGATCGTGGATTTGGATCCGTTCACGGTAGTCGCGCAAGTGCGGCGAGGTGAATGTGCCGACCCGGTAGCCCGCCGCTGCCATCATGGCCGAGCAATAGGCGCTGACCGAGCCTTTGCCGTTGGTGCCGGCTACGGTAATGACGGGAATCTTGGGTTGTCGCCAACCCAGACGGTTCAGGACTTCCCGCAGCCTGTCCAGTCCGAGATCGATAGCTTGCGGGTGTAATGAGGTTTGGTAGTCTAGCCACTCATCGACACTGCGCGGCATGGCCGGAATTAAGGGCTGCGCGCGAAATCCGCTACGCTGCAGCGGGTTCTTTGCCGGTCAGCAGGCGCAGCATGGCGCCGATGCGATCGCGCAGCTCGCGGCGATCGACGATCATGTCTAGGGCGCCGTGCTCGAGCAGAAACTCGCTGCGTTGGAAGCCTTCCGGCAGGGTCTCGCGCACGGTCTGCTGAATCACGCGCGGGCCGGCGAAGCCGATCAGGGCCTTGGGCTCCCCGATGTTGATGTCCCCCAACATGGCGAGACTCGCGGACACACCGCCGGTGGTCGGATCGGTCATCACGGAAACGAACGGCAGCCGTGCCTCCGACAAGCGTTTCAGAGCCGCGCTTGTCTTGGCCATTTGCAGCAACGAATATAGCGCCTCCTGCATGCGCGCGCCGCCGCTTGCCGCAAAGCACACCAAGGGCATTCGATGCTCCAGACAATACTCCACTGCGCGCACGAATTTCTCGCCGACCACCGAGCCCATCGAACCGCCCAGAAACCGGAACTCGAAGGCACATGCGACCAAATCCAAGCCGGCCAATTTTCCCGCCATCACGATCAGGGCGTCGCGCTCGCCGGTCTGCTTTTGTGCCTGTACCAGCCGATCCTTGTAGCGCTTCGAATCCTTGAACTTCAGCGGATCCTCCGGCTCAACCTGGGTGGCAAGCTCAGTCGTCGATCCGGTGTCGAGAAATTTCGCCAGCCGCTCGCGGCCGTTGATGCGCATGTGATGACTGCACTTCGGGCACACATGCAGATTGCGCTCGATCTCCGCCCGGTACAGAACGGCATCGCACGCCGGGCACTTGGTCCACAGTCCTTCCGGCACGGAACGGGTGCGGCGTTCGGTTTTTATACGCGACGGGACAATTCGTTCGAACCAGGACATAGGCCAGTTTAACCGAATCAGCCCGTGGGGGGCAGCACCAGACTACCGACGGCGGCAGCGGGAGCCGGGATGGCGTACACGGCCGGATATTCGACTCGCCACAGGTACAGACCGGTTGCCGGAGCGGTAGCCCCGGCGAAGCGTCGTTCGCGTTGCTCGAGCACCCGGGCCATAGCCGCCGCAGGATCCATGTCGGCCTGCAGCGCCAGCAGCGTTCCCACGATGTTGCGCACCATATGATGCAGGTAGGCGTTTGCGGTAATCTCCAGCCACAGATAATCCCCAGCCCGCTGCACGTCGATCCGCTCGATGCGCCTGACCGGGGTTTTCGATTGGCACTCCACCGAGCGAAACGCAGAAAAATCATGTTCGCCGATCAGCGTTTGCGCAGCCGAGTGCATGGCCGCGGCATCGAGCGGTCGGTGGATCCATGCGGCGCGTGAGCGCTGCAGGGCGGAGCGCGCGCTGCGGTTCAAAATGCAGTAGCGATAGACCCGGCGGCTGGCGGTATGGCGCGCGTGAAAACCCATCGCCACTTCGCCTGCCCATTGCACGGCGATCGCGGGCGAGAGCCGGGTGTTGGCGCCCAACACCCATGCGCGAGGGGTGCGTACCGCGTCAGTATCGAAATGGATGACTTGGCCGGTGGCGTGCACGCCGCTGTCAGTGCGGCCGGCGCAGATGGCGACAATGGGGTGACCCGCAACGAAGGAGATCGCCCCCTGTACGGCGTCCTGAATCGATATCGAGTGTTCCTGCGACTGCCAGCCGGCGTACTCGGTGCCGTCATACTCTACGATGGCGGCGACGCGGCGGACCTTGGGTTCGTCCTCCAGAGGCCGCCACGCTAACCGGGCAGAGTCTCGATCAGCCGCTGCGCTTCCTGTTTCTGACTGGCGGAGCCTTCCAGCACCACTTCGTCGAGAATGCTGCGCGCACCCTCCGGATCACCCATGTCCATATAGGCGCGTGCCAGGTCGAGCTTCGTGCCCACTTCGCTCATGGTCACCGGCTCCAGATCCACCGGCGGAATATCTTCGGTCTTGATCTTGGCGGTACGAGTCGTCGGCGAAATCCCCTGCGACTTTTCGGTGGATGCGATCGACTGCATCTTATTCGTCGGCTGCTCCAGGCCATTCAGTGCTTCGCCCACGTCGAGATCGACGCCGCGATTGCGCTGGCTGGCTTCGAATACTTCACTCGAGAAGACCTCGTCTTCCGCCCGAGGCTGCTCAACGGTGTCGCCGCTTCCCAGAGCACTCGCCAGACGATCCAGGTCCAAGTCGATGCTGTCGCCGCTTAAGGCCTGCAACTTCGAGGTCGAATCGACATCAATGTTGTCACGGTCCGCAACGTCGGAAAATTCGGGCGATTTGAAACGTGACGTCGCCGCGACGTCGAAATCGCGCGGCATTTGCACAGTGGGAGCCGACTCCGGACCGAGCACCGCCGTCTTGACGTCATCGTGACCAGAGTCCAGATCCGCGATGAAGGATGCTTCCAACTCCCGTTCCAGTTCGGTCAAATCGCGATCGCGCGAGCGGCTCTCCGCTTCGGCCATCATGCGCCGCGATTTCTCATCGAGACCCGCCACCATGGTCGGTGCGTCGGAGGGGTGATCGGTCTCTTCGAGGTGCGAGCCGCTGGCGGCCGGCGATCCGGTCTGATCGAGATCGTCGAGATCCAATCCCAGATCGTCGATCGAGACTTCAACCGTTTGATCCGCCTTCACCGGGCCCAGCTTCGAGGAAATCCGATCGTGCACATCGCCGGACTTCATCGCCGGCGATTCGATGGTCGGCGCGTCCATGAAATTCATCAGCTCGGATTCGACCGTCGGCTCATCGCGCGGCGGCATCTCCCGCGTGGGCGACTCGTCCGCACCGCGTTCCGGCGCATCCAAGGTAAAATCGAGATCGGAACTGGCGTGCGTGGCCGGCGATTCACCGGTCGCGGCGCTATCGCTCGCCTTGGCGAGCGGATGATCCAACGGGCTGCGCTCGCCTTCCGGATCGCCGAACAAATCGATGTCGACGCGGTTCTCTCCGCCTTCGAGGTTCAGATCGACCAGCGCGCCTGCGCCGCGGCCGCTGCCCGCGACAGAGGCGAACAGGGGCTCGTCCGGGCAAATCTGTTTGCCCATGATGACGATCTTGTCCCACTCGCCGGCGGGGGCGCGGTCGCGCGTCGCTTCCAAGCCCTTCGCGGTCTGCAGGAAGGCATCCTTGTTGCCCCAGACGAAATAAATCTCCAGCAGCTTGAGGCGCAGATCGCGCCGATCCGGCTCGCGCTCGAGAGCGATGCGCACCAAGTCCGCCGCCTGATCGTACAGGCCGTACGCCATGTGGAAATCGGCCTCAGCCAGGGGGTCGCCCTGATCGAGATTGACCGCGCTCTCGCTCGACATGGTGTCGTCGGAGGCCTTGATGTCCGAATGCGTATCGCCGAGGGAATGGGGTACGTCGCCGAATTCCGGCAGGCGGTGTTCGCCCGACTCCTCGACCACGAACGAGTCATCGCCACGGCGCGTCGCGCCGATCTTGGCAGTGGGATCGTGGAAGTCGGCGACGTCGGTCGCATCCATCCGATTGATCAGATCGCTGCCGCCGCCCTGTCGGCGCCGCCACGCGGCGAACACCAAGACGAGAATAAAGGCGGCGATGACCGCGACCGGCACCCACCAATTCGCGGCGACCCAGTCGATCCAGGATCCCGTATCCGCGGGCGCCGCAGCCGGCTTCTTCTGCACCGCCGCCGGCGCGGGAGCGGGTGTCGGTACGGGGGTCGATGTGCTTTCCACCGGCGGCGGCACAGCCGTCGCCGTCGCAGCGGGAGGTGTCGCCGTCGCGGCCGGCGGCGGTGTTGCATTGGCCGGCGCGGGTGTTTGCACCGACGCTGAGGGAGTGCGCTGAGCACCCGGCACAGGCGCCACGGACGGAGCGGTGGCCGGCGTGCCGAGTTTGCGCTGCAGAGCACTAAGCTCGCTATTGCGGATGTCGATCAGACGGTGCGATTCCGCGAGCTGCCCTTCCAGATCCTTGACTCGGTCCTTAAGCGCCTGCGCTTCCGCGTTTGCGGAGCCCGAGTCGCCGGCGCCGCTGGTGCCGCCGCGGGCGCTCGGAGTCACGAGCCGCAAGTGTCCGCCGGAGGGCGTGCCGCTTGCGCCGCGCCAGGCGTCCATTTGATGGCGCACTTCACTTATCGCTTCGGCTTGATTCAACGCGGCGACGTCATCCGCGCCCGGAATTCTTAGCACCGAACCGCGGCGCAGAATATTGATATTGCCGCCGAAGGCATCGGGATTGGCGCGATACATCGCCATCATGGTTTGATCGATGTTCGCGGGCGAACCGTACAGGCTGCGCGCGATCTTGGTCAGTGTGTCGCCTTGCCCCACCCGATAGGTGCTGCCGCTGCGCGAGCCGGCGGACTCCGAGAGGGCGGCTGAGGGTTGGCTTGCGGCCGGGGCACGGGCTGCCGGCGGGTTCAGCGCAGGCGGCGGCCTGCGGGTCGCGGCACTGGTCGGGGCGGTGACGGGAGCCGCGCTGCTCGCAGTTTCGCCAGGCGTGTACACCGGCGGATCGAGCAATACCGTGTACTCCCGCATCAAACGCCCGCGCGCCCAGTTCACTTCGACCAGGAAAGTCACGAACGGCTCAGGAATGGCATCGGCGGAGCGCACCAGCAAGGCCTCGCGCCCATCCTTGCCCTTGCCCACCTTGAACGACAGTGTCGCGAGGAACGGCGGGCGATCGATGCCGTAGCGTGTGAACGCTTCGCGCGAGGCCAAGCTCGCGCGCAGCGCGGTCAATTCGTCCGGCGTGGCTGCAATCAGATCGATATCAGCGTTCATCGGCTCATTGAGCGCTGAATTCAGATGGATCTCACCCAGACCCAGTGCCGAAGACAAGGACGGCCATAGCAAGGAAGGGGACAGCAGGCACGCCATCAGCATCAGGCGAGGCATCGTCAAGGACATTTCTACTCCCAGGAATCCGGTGGGCAAGCGGGTAAACTTCATTGTGCTATAGGAGCTTGTAAGCGAAATCTCACTTGCCTTTTACATAAGCCAACAACTATATCTCACCGGGGTCTATTTACCAAAATATAGGCCACGGAAACTGCGTTATGTGCCGCACATTTCCGAACATTATCCGCTACAACCCAAAAATTTAGAGCGCGTTCACGGGTTAAATCCGCCCTTAAACGGCCCACGTATACCTTATCGGGCGCGACTGCCAATTCCGCAGGCGTCGGAAATTCCATGGTTGAGGCTGCCTCGATGAGGCTGATGCCCGTGCCGCGCTGCAACACCACAGCGGCTTCCGCCGCGCTTACCGGGCGCGAAAAGTGGGCATGCACCGCCAGGCTGTGGCCGAAGAATACCGGTACCCGTACCGCCGTCGCATTGACCTCGAGATGCGGTAATTCAAGCACTCGCCGTGTTTCCTGCCAAAGGCGGCGCTCCTCACGCGACGCCCCGTCGGCGTCCAAAATGTCCACCTGCGGAATCACATTGAAGGCGATCTGCCGGCCAAAGGCCCGTCCCCTTGCCTTCTTACCGCTCAACATGGCCACGGTTTCCCCGGCAAGCTCTTCCATGGCGCCACGACCACTGCCGGACACGGCCTGATACGTCGCCACCTCGGCGCGCTCGAGACCGGCCAACGAGTGCAAGGGCGCGAGGGCCGTGGCTAGAGCCACACTGGCGCTTCCGGGCAGCGCAATCAAGCCGCGGGCGCCCACTGCCTGCAGCGCGGCGGCGTTGACGTCCGCGACCACCAGCGGGACATCGGCACGTTCGCGGAACGCCGCCGAGCCGTCGATGACCCAGGCATGCGCCGCAGCCGCTTCTGCATAGCGTTCCGACAACGCCGAGCGCCCACAGAAAAAGACCAGATCGACGCGCGAAAAATCGAAGGCAGCGACATCGCTCACCGGCAGCGCCTTGGCAGATTCCACGCCCTCATCACCCATCACCGAACGGCCGACGCTGCGCTCGTCATCCAACGCATGCAGCTCGGCAAAGGTCATTTTTCGCGCACGCAGCTCATCGATCACGGCCTCGCCGATCAGGCTCGAGACGCCGACCACGGCGACCCGCAGAGCGGCGGCACTATTCATGGCGGGCCGTAATGTCCGGCGTGGTGCGCACCACATCCCCGCACTGGGCGCGAAAGCGCAGATAGTGATCCATCAGCACCAGTGCCAGCATTGCCTCCGCAATCGGCGTGGCGCGCACACCGACGCACGGATCGTGCCGTCCGGTGGTGATGACCTGAGTCGGCCCGCCGTGGATGTCGATGGTGTCGCCCGGGATAGTGATGCTCGACGTCGGTTTCAACGCCAGGCTCACCACGATATCTTGACCGGAGGAAATGCCGCCGAGCACTCCTCCGGCATGATTGCTCTTGAAGCCATGCGGCGTGAGTTCGTCACGGTGCTCGGAGCCGCGCTGAGTGATTGCGCCGAAACCGGCGCCGATCTCTACACCCTTCACGGCGTTGATGCCCATCATGGCGGACGCCAGATCCGCGTCCAACCTCTCGAACACAGGCTCGCCCCAACCCGGGGGTACGCCCTTGGCAATCACGGTCACGCGCGCGCCGATCGAATCGCCCGTCTCGCGCATGCGCCAGATCAATTCCTCGAGTTCCTTGAGGCGGCTCGGATCGGGGCAGAAAAACGGATTGTCATAGGCGCCGGCCGGATCCACAGGCTCAAGCACCAACGGACCCATCTGTCTCAAATACCCGTGAATCCCGACCTTGAGCCGCTCACGCAGGTACTTGCGCGCGATGGCGCCGGCTGCCACCCGCATCACGGTCTCGCGCGCCGAGGAGCGTCCGCCGCCGCGGTAATCGCGGAAGCCGTATTTCTGAGTGTAGGTGTAGTCGGCGTGTCCTGGGCGAAAGCGGTCCTTTATCTTTTCGTAATCGCGCGAGCGCTGATCTTCGTTCGCCACCAGCAACCCGATCGGCGTACCGGTGGTTTTTCCTTCGAACACGCCGGACAAAATACGCACCGTGTCGGGCTCGCGGCGCTGACTGGTGTACTGCGAAGTGCCGGGACGCCGGCGCTCGACATCGCCCTGCAGGTCGGCTTCGCACAACTCGAGACCGGGCGGGCAGCCGTCCACGACGCAGCCGAGCGCGGGGCCATGACTCTCCCCAAAGCTCGTCACCGTGAAAACACGACCGAATGTGTTGCCCGCCACGTGCTAGTACTCCGAATCCCCGAAAATTCCGGCCATTCTCACGGCCCCAAGTCGCCCGCCCGCAATAAGAATACGCCCCCGCCGCCCATCGCAATCTCGGGCCAGATGAACGGCATCCTTGGAAATGCGCGCAGCAGCATGCGCTCCGTATTGCCGACTTCCACCACCAGAATGCCATCGCGGTTCAGATGCCTGCGCGCCGCGGCGAAGATCGCACGCACCGCCTCCAGGCCATCGGCGCCCGAGGCAAGACCCAATCGCGGCTCGTGCCGATACTCGCGCGGTAATGTCCGCATTTCCGCGCGCCCCACATAGGGCGGATTGCTGACGATGATATCGTAACGGCAGCCTTCGACCGCGGTGAAATAATCCGATTGCAGCACCCGGACGCGTTTTTTCAGGCCCAGACGCCGCTGATTGCGCCGCGCCACCTTAAGCGCGGCTGCGGACACATCGACGGCGTCCACTCGCGCTTTGGGAAAGGCCATGGCGCATGCCAGCGCGATGGCGCCCGAGCCGGTGCCGACATCGAGAATCCGGCGCACGCGGCGCGCCTTCACCCAGGGCGAAAAGCGCCGCAGGACGAGCTCGGCGATAGGCGAGCGCGGCACCAGCACGCGCTCGTCGACATACAGTTCGAGGCCTGCAAAAAACGAGCGATGCGTGAGATAGGCCAGCGGTATGCGCTCGGCGATGCGTCGTTCGAGCAGAGCGGCGATCCTCGCGCTGCGCGGCGCGCTCAGCTTCTTGGCATACCCGGCTGTGCCCAGCGCATGCGCGATACCCGCGGCAAAGAACACGATTTCCGCCGCCTCATCGCGCGCATTGTCGGTGCCATGCCCGAAATGAACGCGCGCCGATCTAAGCCTGCGCGCCACGCGGTCGATGGCGGCGCCGACTGTTTCTTGCGGCACGGCGCTGCGGCGTGCTCGGCCGCCGGATTCAGCGGCTGTGTGGGATAATCGGCGCATGGCAACTCAATCGAAATTACTGTCCTTTTCACTCATCTGCCTGGTCGGCGCCGCCGGCATCGCCGCATCACTCTGGTGGCGGCACCCGAAGCCCGCGGTGGAACTGGCCACGGGCTCGATTCTCACTCCGAGCCGAGCCTTGCCGGATTTTAGCCTGATCGACCAGCATGGCCGCGCATTCAACACGTTGAACCTGCGTGGCCGCTGGTCGCTGCTGTTCTTCGGCTACACCAATTGCCCGGATTTCTGCCCGACGACGCTCACCACATTGGCCGCCGTGAATAAACGACTGCGCGCCGCCAACGCGGTGGTGCCCCGGGTAATCTTCGTGTCGGTGGACGCCAAACGCGATACCCCGGAACAACTGGCGAAATACGTACCCTATTTCGATCCAGAGTTCATCGGGCTCACCGCCGCCGATCAGCCCAGCATCGAAGCCGTCGCTAAAAAGCTCGGTGTCGCCGTGATCCTCCAGCCCGGCGCCGATGGCAATTACACCGTCGATCACTCGGGCGCCATCTTTGTTCTTGACCCGGATGGACGGCTCATTGCGATACTCACGGGCCCATTCAGTGTGGCTGCCTTGAAGGACGATTTCCAGCGCATTGTCGCCGCCCGGGGCGTCCTGGCCGGCCGAGTATGAGCGGCGACGGCTGGCGCGCCCGGCTATTCATCTGGTTTCAATATCTGCTGCCGCAGCACGGGCTGTCGCGGCTGGTGCTGGCGGCGACGCGCGTACGGTCCCCCTGGTTCAAAAACGCGCTCATACGCGGCTTCTTGCAACTCTTCAGCGTGGACATGAGCGAGGCCGCCGAATCCGATCCGTACGCTTTCGGCAGTTTCAACGAGTTCTTTACGCGTACGCTGAAGCACGGCGCCCGGCCCATCGCGCGCGAAGCCGATGCCATTGCCTGCCCCGTGGACGGATGCATCAGCGAAGCGGGGATTATCGACAGCGGCCGCTTGCTGCAGGCGAAAGACCGTCACTACCAACTGAACGAACTGCTGGCCTCGCAACCCTGGGCCGGCCATTTCGAAGGCGGCACCTTTGCCACGATCTATCTCGCGCCCTTCAATTATCATCGCATTCATATGCCGCTTCGCGGCCGGCTGCAGGATACCGTTTACGTTCCCGGCCGGCTGTTCAGCGTGAACGCCGTAACGGCACGGCATGTTCCGAATCTATTTGCACGCAACGAACGGGTACTGACGCTGTTCGACACGGCGTACGGGCGGTTCGCCCTGGTGCTGGTGGGAGCGCTCAACGTCGGCAGCATGTCCACAGTCTGGGCGGGCGACATCACCCCCGCCGCGCGGCGCGTCATCGCCAAAGTGCCGGGGCCGCCGACCCTGTTGGAAAAAGGTGCGGAACTCGGCCGCTTCAACATGGGCTCGACCGTAATTCTGCTGTTCGAACCGAACCGCGCACGCTGGAATCCACGGGTCCGGGCCGGCAGTGTCGTGCGCCTCGGCGAGTCCATGGGCAGCGCAGTGTGAGCTGGCGCCCAACGGCCACGTTGAGTGACCTGCGGCGCCGCGCTGCGCTGCTGCGGGCAGCACGCGAATTCTTTGCCAAGCGCAGCGTGCTCGAAGTGGAAACACCGATCTTGAGCGCGGCCGCCGTCAGCGATCCGCAAATCGAGTCGCTGGCGACTCGCGTCGCCGGCATGCCGGTGCAGTTCTTTCTTTGCAGCTCGCCGGAATACGCGATGAAACGTCTGCTGGCCGCGGGCAGCGGCGACATCTATCAGATCTGCAAGGTGTTTCGCGACGGCGAGCGCGGCCGCTGGCACAACCCCGAGTTCACCCTCATCGAGTGGTACCGAATGGGTTGCGATGATGCGCACCTGATGACCGAGGTCGAGACGTTGATCGGCGAGATGTTGGCGCCCTATCGCAAGTTCGCGCCGGCTGAGCGTCTGAGCTACGCGGCTGCAATACAGCGGCACGCCGGGGTCGATGCGTTCGACGCAAGCGATGCCGATCTCCTCGATTCGGCGGCGCGTCATGGCATTGTGTGCCGCGCCGGGCTCGATCGCGATGCCAAGCTCGACCTGTTGATGGGACTCATCGTCGGCCCCCGATTAGGCTTCGAGCGCCCCTGCTTCATCGTGGATTACCCGGCCTCGCAGGCGGCACTGGCGCGGCTGAAACCGGGTTCGCCGCCGGTCGCGGCGCGCTTCGAGCTGTATCTCGACGGCGTCGAATTGGCGAACGGCTTTCACGAACTGAACGACGCCGGCGAGCAGCGCACGCGGTTCGTTCAGGACTTGCAGGTGCGGCGCGCCCGCGGCCAGGCCCAGCCGCCGCTGGATGAGCACATGCTCGCCGCGTTGGCGGCCGGACTCCCGGATTGCGCGGGAGTTGCCTTGGGTTTCGATCGTCTGGCTGCGCTTGCGATCGGCGCGCCGCGGCTGGCCGATGCCATGGCGTTCACGATCGACAATGCGTGATGTTGAGCGGTTCGAACAGGGGCCCG
>JBDUBO010000038.1:0-32380 GCA_040004115.1 Gammaproteobacteria bacterium
CTCTTTTTCCTTGATTAATTTCAGAACATCGGCGGGAGTCATGTGCGTCCTCGCAAAAGGTTGATTTGGCCAGGCCATGCTGGGGCTATTTCGTAATGCAGCAAATATGCCATTCTGATGCGTATATGGATCAAGCACTTAGCACTGACCCATCTAGCCGACGCATCATTATGGGGCAAATCTGCGAAATCAACGCACCTAGTTAGTGCATGACGAGGATTTGAGCGAAAACTGTGGGCTATGCGCGACCGTCCGACGCCGCCGTGGTCGAAATGGGTGCACGGTTAACTTAAGACACTGATGAGTCGCCTCGCTATACTCGCGGGCTTTGCCTCGCCGCGAGCACCCATGGCCCACGTGCAACCCAAGCCGCCGCGCACTTTCCAAGATCTCATTTTTGCGCTGCAGAAATACTGGTCCGAGCAAGGCTGCGTCATTCTGCAGCCCTACGACATGGAAATGGGCGCCGGCACCTTCCACACCGCGACATTCCTGCGCGCCGTCGGTCCCGAACCCTGGAGTGCGGCCTATGTTCAGCCCTCGCGCAGGCCCACCGACGGGCGCTACGGCAATAACCCATTTCGCCTGCAGCACTACTTTCAGTTCCAAGTCTGCATCAAGCCTTCTCCTGACAATTTCCAGGAGCTGTACTTGGGATCCCTGCGTCACCTCGGGTTCGATTTGTTGACTCATGATGTGCGCTTCGTCGAGGACAATTGGGAGTCGCCGACTCTGGGCGCCTGGGGATTGGGGTGGGAAGTGTGGCTGAACGGCATGGAGGTCTCGCAGTTCACTTACTTCCAGCAGGTGGGAGGCCTCGACTGCCGCCCCGTGATGGGCGAGATCACCTACGGACTCGAGCGCCTGGGGATGTACATCCAAGGCAAGGAAAGCATCTTCGACATCGTTTGGACCGACGGTCCATTCGGCGCGGTTACCTATGGCGATGTGTTCCATCAGAACGAAGTGGAGCAGTCCATCTACAATTTTGAAAAAGCCGACACAGCAGTGCTGTCGACGCAGTTCGATGCCTATGAAATTGCCTGCCGGCGCTTGCTGGACGACAAATTGGTGCTGCCTGCCTACGAGCAGATGGTGAAAGCCTCTCACACATTCAATTTGCTGGACGCGAGGCATGCGGTATCTGTCACCGAACGGCAGCGCTTCATTTTGCGGGTGCGCACGCTGGCGCGGGGCGTCGCGGAAGGCTATCGCGAAAGCCGCGAAGCCCTCGGGTTCCCGCTGCTCAAGAACACCGCCGCAGCTCGAGTCACCTGATGAGCTCGCGCGATTTGCTATTCGAACTCTTCACCGAGGAATTGCCGCCGCGTACGCTCTCGAGCCTATCGGCTGCACTGACCGCGGGCCTCGCCAAGGGCATCGACGATGCCGGTATTCCGCACGGCAAAGTGCATGGCTTCGCCACTCCGCGCCGCCTTGCCGTGCTGGTGAAAAAATTGGCGGAACACCAGCCCGACAAACAAGTAGAGCGGCGCGGGCCGCCGCTCAAGGCTGCCTTCGACGCACAAGGCGCGGCCACGCAAGCCGCCATCGCCTTCGCCAAGAATTGCGGCGTGGCCATCACTGAACTCACTCAAATCAAGACCGACAAAGGCGAGTGGCTGATGTTCCGCGGCACCGAGCGCGGCGCCGCCACGGCAAGCCTGCTGGCCGATATCGTGAATCAAGCGGTGGCGGCACTGCCGATTGCCAAGCGCATGCGATGGGGCAACCGCACCGCAGAATTCGTGCGGCCCGTGCACGGTGTGATTCTCTTATATGGCGAGACAGTGGTCTCTGCCGAAGTGCTGGGACTGCCCGCGGGGCGAGTGACTTTCGGACACCGCTTTCATGCGCCCAAGCCCATCGTGCTCAAATCGGCCAAGGGCTACGAGAGCCGTCTGCGCCGCGCCAAGGTGGTGGCGGATTTCGCCGTACGCCGCGAGTTGATCCGCGCCGGGGTTGAGGCAGCTGCGGCCGCCACTGCAGCGGGCGCTGCCGCACTGATCGAGCCGGATTTGCTGGACGAAGTCACTGCCCTGGTCGAATGGCCGGTGCCGATCGCCGGCCAGTACGAGCAACGTTTCTTGAGCCTGCCGCGCGAGGTAGTGATCGCCACCGTGCAGGACCATCAGCGCTACTTCGCCGTGCAGGGCGCCGACGGCAAGCTGTCGGGCTGGTTCGTGACCATCAGTAACATCGAGAGCCGCGACCCTTCCCAGGTGCGCGCCGGCAATGAGCGCGTGGTGCGGCCACGCCTGAGCGACGCCGCCTTCTTCTGGGAGCAGGATCGCAAGATCTCTCTCGATGAACACGCGGCCCGCTTGAGCGGCGTGACATTTCAGGCAAAGCTCGGCAGTTACGCAGACAAGACGCAGCGCGCGAAAGCGCTGGCGCGCGTCATCGGTGCTCGCATCGGCGCCGGACCTTTGGTGGAGCGTGCGGCTGCACTCGCGAAAGCCGATCTAATGACGGCCATGGTCGGTGAGTTTCCCGAACTGCAAGGCACGATGGGACGCTACTACGCCGAGGCGCAGGGCGAGCCGGAAGAATTGGCACTGGCCCTGGAGGAGCACTACCACCCGCGCTATGCGCGCGACTCCCTGCCCACCACCAAGACCGGCCAAGCCGTGGCATTGGCCGACAAAATCGATACGCTCGTGGGCATTTTCGCCATCGAGCAACGGCCGACGGGCGCCAAGGATCCCTTCGGCCTGCGCCGCGCCGCGTTAGGCGTGCTGCGCATTCTGCTCGAGGGGCGCTTGGAATTGGATTTGTTCGATTTGCTGGAAGAGTCCGCGGCCGCGCAACCGGTGCAACGGGCCGGCGTCGTCGATGAGGTTTACGACTTCATTGCCGATCGGCTGCGCGGAATGCTGTTGGAGGAAGCGGGCACCACGCCCGAGATGCTCGATGCCGTGTTCGCCAACCGACCGCGCTCGCCCCTCGATGCAGTCACACGCCTGCAGGCGCTTAAGGAGTTCTTGGCGGTGCCGGAAGCCGCTATTCTCGCCGCCATCAATAAGCGCATCGCGAATATTTTGAAGAAGACCGCGCCGACCGGTGATGCAGCGGTCGATGCGGATGCGCTGACTGAGGATGCCGAACGGCAATTGCACCAGGTCCTGCGCGATCTGCGCGCGCCGGTGCAAAGCGCCGCCGCGCAGCGCCGCTACGCAGACAGCCTCAAGGCCCTGGTGAGCCTAAGAGCGCCGGTGGACTTGTTTTTCGAGCGGGTCATGGTGATGGACGAGAATCTCGCGCGGCGCAATAACCGCCTCGCACTGCTGCGCGACGTACAGCAACTGCTCGGCGGCGTCGCGGACCTGTCGCGCCTGCCGGGTTGAATCCGCGCCGTGCAACTGATCCGATCGCTGATCTTCACCACTTACATGATGGCATCGGCCTGCCTGTTCGGCGGGGTGATGGCGCTCGGGTTTTGGCTGCCCTACCGTGCGCAATTCGCCATCGCCCGCACCTGGGCCCGGATCCTGTTTTGGGTGCTCGAACACCTGTGCGGACTCAAATACGTGGTGGAAGGGCGGGAGCACATACCAGCCGGCAATCATATCGTGATGAGTAATCACTCCTCGGCCTGGGAGACCGTGGCGCAATTCCTCATATTCCCGCCGCAAGTGTGGGTGCTGAAGCGCGAATTGCTGTGGATTCCCTTCGTTGGCTGGGGCCTCAAGTTGCTGCGGCCGATCGCCATCAACCGCGGTGAGGGGCATCGCGCGGTCAACCAAGTCATCGACCAGGGCAAGGCGCGTCTCCGAGACGGACTGTGGATCATTATTTTTCCGGAGGGCACGCGAGTGATTGCGGGTGAAACGCGCAAATTCGGCGTGAGCGGCGCCTTGCTCTCCATCGCATCCGGCAAGAGCGTAGTGCCACTGTCGCACAACGCCGGAACATTCTGGCCGCGGCGCGGGTTTGTGAAAAAGCCGGGCATCGTGCGTGTGGTCATCGGCGAGGCCATCGAACCCGCCGGCAAAAATCCGCGGGAACTCAACGAAGAAGTGAGGCAAGCGATCGAGGCCGGCCTGGCCCGCATCGCAGCTGCTGCGGCCGCGGCCGGCCGCTAACGGACCTTTCGCGCGGTGATGCGAACCATTCTTCCCGGAACCGTATCGCTCTCGACGTCGAGACCGAGAGAACTCAAACGCTGAGCCACCCACTGCGGCGCTAGTCGCAGTTTGCGGTAGCTGCCGGCCGTAAACTGCCACGAACCGCCTTCGCGCTGATACAGCAGATCGTGCACCGTCACCGTGACGTCCAGGTATTCCGCGAAGCAGGTCAGTAGTCGCTCGGAGTCGCTGCGAACCGGGATAAAGCGCGCTTCATCCTTGAGCGGCGCAGTGACATAGTCGCGGAATGTGGCGACAAAGGTGCCGCCCGGATTGAGGCTCGCCGCGACTTCTTTGAGCAGCGTCTCGACGTTGGATTGTTCCGGCAAGTGGGTCAGCGTATCGCCCATGCAGAGAATGACATCAACAGGCGCGGCCTCGTGCGCCTTGAAGTCCAGCAAGTTCGCGTTGACGACGCGGATGGGGAGCGAACCTGCCCGCAGACTCAAGTCTTTCAACAAGGCTTCGCAACTATCGAGCGCGAGTACCGAGAAGCCGCGGCGCGCAAGAGGAATGGCATGCAGTCCAAAACCGGCACCCAGATCGATTGCGGTGGCGCCCTGCATTGACAGCCGGCGCGCCGGCGGCGACAGCACGTCGAGCTCGGCATCGCTGCGGGCGAGGGCGGCATCGATGTCGCCTACCATCCACGTATAGACCGGACCCAAGAGGTTGGCATAGTGATCGTCCACCGCTTTCGGCATTACGCTTTAACCCTCCCGCGCGGGTAGTCCGGTCAAAAATTCGAGAATCGCCTCGTTCACCAACTGCGGACGCTCCTGCTGGATGAAGTGTCCGGCGCCGTCGATGAGTAACTTGCGCGTCAAGCCGGGCACGGTTGTCGCGAGGGCCTGAACTGCCGAATCGCCCGAGCCCGACGCAATGACGGGGTCCAAGCTACCGGCGATGAACAACGCCGGCTGGCGAATCAACGCGCCCGCCCACGGTGCCGTGAGCTCCCAATTGCGATCGATGTTGCGGTACCAGTTGAGTCCGCCGCGAAAGCCCGAGCGCGAAAATTCTGTGGCCATGTGATCGAGATCCGCATCCGTCAGCCAAGTCGGCAGGCGTTCCGGATCGATGGTGTTGGCAAGCCAGCCCTTGCCCGGCTGCAGTGTGAGCCGCCGGGTCTCGGCCGGCGCATCGCCCGAGATGGAATACAGAACGCGGCGCAGGGCCGCGCGCGGATCGCGTTCGAACTCCGCCTCGGCGATCCCCGGCTCTTGGAAATGGAACCAGTAGTGCGAGAGCTGGCCTGCCTTGCGCAGCATTTGCAGCGGCGGCGCCGGGCTGCGCTGGCGAAAGGGTACGCTGAGCGCGGCAACCGCGGGAAACACGTCAGGGCGAAACAGCGCGGCGTGCCAGGCGATGTTGGCACCCCAATCGTGCCCGATGATGACGGCTTGTCTTTCACCGAGTGCGCCGAGGAGTCCGATCATGTCGCCGACGATGTCCATGACGGAGTACGCGGAGATGTCCGCGGGTGCTTCGGTGCCGCCATAACCGCGCATGTCCGGCGCAACGGCGCGAAATCCCGCACCGGCAATCGCGCTGAGTTGATCGCGCCACGAATACCAGCCCTCGGGAAAGCCGTGGCACAACAGCACCAGCGGCCCGTTTCCTGCTTCGACATAGTGGACGCGAATTCCGTTGGCCGTCGCGTCGCGTTGCTGAAGGTCGTGCATGGGTCTTATCGTATACTTTTGAGCTGCATGCTCACAGCCGTTCTGTTCTTGGGATCTGCCGCGGCGATCTACTTCGCGTGCGAGTTCTTCGTCAATGCAGTGGAATGGCTCGGGCGCCGCTTAGGCGTGGGAGAAACCGCGACCGGCACCATTCTTGCCGCGTTCGGCACCGCGCTGCCGGAGAGCGCCGTCACTTTCGTGGCGGTGGTCTTCGGCCGCGATCCGGCACAAAAAGATATCGGCGTCGGCGCGGCACTGGGTGGGCCCTTGGTGCTCGCCACGGTGTCGTATGCAGTCGTCGGGGTCGCCATGCTGTGGAATCGCCGGCGGCTTGGCCGCACGTCGCGGCTCATCGAGTGCGAGTCAGGAAAATTACGGCGCGATCAGGCCTGGTTCCTCGGTATGTTTGCCGTCAAGGTGGCGCTAGGGCTGTTGGTGTTCAAGTACAAACCCCTGCTCGGGGTCCTGTTTCTGCTCGCATACGTCGTGTACTTGCTGAGCGAACTGCGGGGCGCGCAAGTGTTGGGCGAGGCCGCGCTGGAGCCTTTGAGGCTGCATCCGACTGGCGATCCGGGTCTGTTATGGCCGCTGCTGCAGACCGGTGTCGCGCTGCTCGTCATTGCAGGAGCCTCCAAGCTATTCGTCGGTCAGCTTGAAACCATCGGAATCTGGGCCGGGATGTCACCGCAGCTGGTGGCGCTTCTGCTGAGCCCGGTGGCCACCGAACTGCCGGAAACCATGAACGCCATTATCTGGGTTCGTCAGGGAAAGGAGAGACTGGCGCTCGCCAATATCTCGGGCGCCATGATGATACAGGCCACCATACCCAGCGCTCTCGGCGTGTACTTTACCGCGTGGGTATTCTCGCGCGAACTGGTCGTCTCAGGTGTCATAACCATGACGGCGGTGGCGGTACTGCTGGGTTTGTTTTCCAAGAATGCCGTCAATGCGCGCTCGCTCATTCCTCTCGCCGGGCTGTACGCCCTGTTCATCGTCATTGTGACCATGATGTAGATCAACGCGACACTCGGCTTCTCCGCGAGCCTCTAATGTCCGCGATACTTTACCGCCGACGGCGGTGTGCCGAACAGGCGCATAAAGGTCCGCCGCATCCGCTCCGCGTTGCCGAATCCGCACGCGCGCGCCACCTCCTGGATGGAGCGGCCATTGCCGGCGAGCGCGGCACGAGCAGTCTCGGCGCGCAGTTGCTCAACAGCCTTTGCCGGAGACATTCCGGTCTCGGCGTGGAACGCGCGCGAGAAATGTCGCGGGCTCATGGACACGTGATGCGCCAGCTCCGCCACGCTGTGGCGCCGCTGCAGGTGGCTGCGCACATGGTCGAGCAGCGCGGTAAAGCGGCCATCGGCTCGTTCCATTTCGAGTAGCGCGGAGAACTGCGATTGGCCGCCGGGGCGCCGATAGTAAACCACCAGTTGCTGGGCGGTCCGCTGTGCGATCGCCGCCCCGAGATCGTCTTCAATCAAGGCCAGCGACAAATCGATACCCGCGGTGATGCCGGCGGAAGTCCAGATCGATCCGTCGTTCACGAAGATACAGTCCGCATCCACGGTGATTTGTGGGAACTTGCGGCTGAAATCGGCGGCGCGGCTCCAGTGGGTGGTTGCGCGCTTGCCGTCGAGTACGCCGGCGGCCGCCAGCAAGTAAGAGCCCGAGCAGACGCTGGCCGTCCGTCTCGCCTTGACGGCGCAGCGCTTGATGAAGCGCCGGGACTTTGCACAATGCATGGCGGCTCGTGAGCCGTCTCCGCCCGCGACAATGAGCGTGTCGATTCCGCGGACGCTGCTGAAGGGCAGGGCTTGCAGCGGCACGGCCGATGAACTGGGCACCCAGCCCGGTTCAGCGGCGATCACCCGCAGCGCGTAGCTGTCCGGTGAGTAACGCGCGGCAATTTCGAAGGCAGCAATCGGCCCGGCGGCGTCCAGCAATTGAAATCCCGGATAGATGAGAAAAGCGATTTGGCGAGTCATGGCGTAAAAGGTTGGAATAATGTCATTTAGGACGGAGGCTAGTCGGTTAAATTGACGCCGTCAAACTTCGCAAGGCAATGCCATGAACAGCGATTTCACCGTAGTATTTGCGCTCTATCCACGCGTCACACAGCTGGATTTCACCGGACCTTTCGAGGTCTTCGCGCGCCTGCCGGGTGCGCGATGCGTACTGGCGTCGACCGCAGGCGGCAGCATCGAAGCCGGCGCGATCACCTTTGCTAATGTGGTGCGCCTGGCCGACGTCCCGGAATGCGCCCTGCTGTGTGTTCCGGGCGGCTTCGGGACCGTCGAGGCAATGGAGGACCCGGCTTATTTGTCCGAACTGCGGCGACTGGCCTCACGGGCTCGGTTCGTCACGTCGGTTTGCACCGGTTCATTGCTGCTGGCGGCAGCGGGCTTGCTGCGCGGCAAACGTGCGGCATGTCACTGGGCCTGGCGCGATCTGCTGGGGGATTTCGGAGTCACACCCGACCCGGCGCGCGTCGTTCGCGACGGCAATGTCATCAGCGGGGGCGGGGTAACCGCGGGGATCGACATGGCGCTGGCAGTCATGGCCGAAGTCGCGGGGGTGGACCACGCACAGACCGTGCAGCTGGCATTGGAATACGCGCCTGAGCCGCCGTTCGATTGCGGTCGACCCGAACGGGCGCGGCCGGAAATTGTTGCAGCCGCACGTGCACGGTTGGACAGCAGCCTCGAACTGCGGGTTGCCGCCGTTCAGCGCGCGGTGCAAAAGTTGCGGGCTGATGCTAGGCCGGTGGGGTAGTGCCGCCCAGCACCTTGAGGTAGCGCGCACGCTCGATGTTGCCGCCGCTTAAGATCAGCGCAACATTCTTGTTCGCCATCCGGTCTCCGTCCTGCAATAGCGCAGCCAGCGGTGCCGCGCCTGCTCCCTCGGCGATCTGGTGCGTGTCGTCGAAGTAAAATCGCATCGCGTCGGCGACCGCATCTTCACTCACCTCTATCATGCGCGCGGCGCCGGAGCAGAGGATGTTGATCGCGTCGGTATTCGGCTCTCGTGTCGCGAGCCCATCGGCGAAGGTCTGAGCCGTTGCGGTGTGGACAGGCCGACCGGCCGCGAATGAGCGCAGCGTTGCCGGTGCTTTGGCCATCCCGACTCCGATGATCTCCGTCTTCAATCCCAAGACATCGCGCACGCTAATCAGGCCGGCAATGCCTGATCCCATGCCCACCCCGACGTACACGGCATCCAGTTCGCCAACCGAGCGAAATAATTCCAGCGCATAACTTGCGACACCGGCGACCAGGTCGCGGTGAAATGACGGGATGAAGTGCAGGCCACCGGCGTCTGCCACGCGGAAAGCCTCGTGTCTGGCTTCGTCGAAGTCCTTGCCGAATACCACCAGCCGCGCGCCAAACCCGGCGATAGCGGAATTTTGATCCTGGGAATTATTGTGCGGTACATAGATAGTCGCCGGGATGCCGTTGCGGGCAGCGGCGAAGGCGATGGACTGGCCATGGTTACCGCGGGTCGCTGAAATGACCCCCGGTGTCTCCGGATGGTTGCGCAGCAGGCGATCCAAGTACACTAGGCCGCCGCGGACTTTGAAGGCCCCAGTGGCAGTGTGATTCTCATGCTTCACCCAGACGTTGCATCCCGCGCGCAGCTTGAGTTTAGGCCACGCATATTGCGGCGTCGGCGGCACCACTTGGTGCACCAGCGCCGCGGCCTGCTCCAGTTCGGACAAATCGAAAGCCAGCGTGTGCGCGTGCGGTTGAGTTGGCCGCGGCACCGTATCCACTCGGAGAGGCGCGTTGTATTCAGGGGCACTCATGATGGCTCACCAACTTAGCGTCGTTGCGACCGGACTTTCGCATAGGATAGGCAGCGCCTGGCCGGCAGGCAAATTTGCGTTTTGTTGGCTGCGAGGAGGCGACGATGGCGCGTTACACCGGCGGTTGTCTATGCGGCGCACTGCGCTGCGAAGCCACGGGCGAACCGACGTTGTGCGGCTACTGCTGCTGCGGGGATTGCCGCAAAGCTTCAGGCTCCGGCTTCATCCCCTTCATGGGATTCTCGCGAAGTTCGGTGAGATTCAGCGGCCGGGTAATCTCTCACCGGTCCAAGGCGGCCGGCGGTGGTGACGCGGTGCGCAACTCCTGCGCCGATTGCGCCGGATTGGTATTCGGCGGCGAGGTTGACCATTCGGACTCATTCACGATTTATGCCGGGTCGCTGGACGACGCCCGCGGATTTCATCCTACCGTTGCGATTTTCAATCGCCATCGTCCCCCATGGGTTGTCCTTCCACAGGGTCTGAAAATCTTCGAAGATATGCCGACATGAATGCGTCGCGGCGCTCACGACGCTAAATATCCAAATTCGAAACCTGCAGCGCGTTCTTCTCGATGAATTCGCGCCTTGGTTCCACGGCGTCGCCCATCAGCGTCGTGAAAATTTCATCCGCAGCCACCACATCCTCGATGCGCACCTGCATGAGCCGGCGTGTCTCGGGATTGATGGTCGTGTCCCACAACTGACTGGCGTTCATCTCGCCCAAGCCCTTGTAGCGCTGAATGCTCTGGCCCTTCTTGGCCTGTTCGAACAACCAGTTCATCGCGACCTTGAAGCTCGCCACCTCCTGGTGGTCGTCACCGCGCTTTATGAATGCGCCCGCCCCCAATAGATCGGTCAGGGTCTGCGCGAGTTCTGCAATGCGCAGATATTCAGCAGACTCGAAGAACTCCCGAGGTATGTGCTTTTCAGACGTGAGGCCGTGCTCTAGGCGCTGCAAATTGATGCGATGACTGCCGGTGCCCACCGTCTCTACGGTGACGCGGTAGCGCCGCGCCACATCGTCCAGAGCGTTGAGCTTTGCTTCTAGATTCCGGCACCAATCCCGAACAGTGTCGATGCGGTCGAAAGACGCCGTGGTCAATGCAGTCACGTACAGCAGCTGCTCCAGGAAACGCTCATCGTAGCGCCGTGCCCAGCGCTTGACGATGGCCTGGACCTCGACGTACTTTCGCGCCAGGGTCTCGAGTCCCAGTCCCGACATCGGCGGCGCGTCCGCGCTCACGTGCAGTGCGGCTCCGTCGACGGCGGTACTAAGCAGCAGAGCATTCAACTCTAGATCATCTTTGACGTAGGTTTCCTGCTTGCCCTTTTTCACTTTGTACAGGGGCGGCTGAGCAATGTAGATGTGGCCGCGTTCGATGAGAATCGGCATCTGACGATAGAAGAACGTGAGCAGCAGAGTTCGGATATGACTTCCGTCTACGTCCGCATCGGTCATAATAATGATGCGGTGATACCGCAACTTATCCACGTTGAAATCATCGCGCCCGATGCCGCAGCCCAACGCGGTGATGAGCGTGCCGACTTCGGCGGACGCCAGCATTTTGTCGAAGCGCGCCTTCTCGACGTTTAGAATCTTCCCCTTCAGCGGCAGAATCGCTTGCGTGCGCCGATCGCGCCCCTGCTTGGCGGAGCCGCCGGCGGAATCGCCTTCCACCAGGAACATCTCGGAAAGCGCAGGGTCCTTCTCCTGGCAATCGGCCAGCTTGCCCGGTAAGCCCGCGATATCGAGTGCGCCCTTGCGGCGCGTCATCTCGCGCGCCTTGCGCGCAGCCTCGCGCGCGTAAGCCGCCTCGAGAATCTTATTGACGATGGCGCGGGCTTCTTGAGGATGTTCCAGCAGGAATTCCTCCAAGCGGCCCGCGACCGCAGACTCCACCACGCCCTTCACTTCCGAGGACACCAGCTTGTCCTTGGTCTGTGAAGAGAACTTCGGATCCGTCAATTTCACGGACAAAATCGCAGTCAGTCCTTCGCGTGAATCATCGCCCGTGGTCTGAATTTTTTCCTTCTTCGCGGCGAGCTCTTTCTCGATGTAATTATTGAGCGTGCGGGTCAGCGCCGCACGGTAGCCGGCGAGATGCGTGCCGCCGTCTTTTTGCGGAATGTTGTTCGTGTAGCAATACATGCTTTCCTGATACGAGTCGTTCCACTGCATGGCGACTTCGACCTGGGTATTGCCGTCGCGGGTTTGAAACCACAACACCGTGGGATGAACCGGCGTCTTGCTGCGGCTCAAATGAGTGACGAATGCCTTCAGGCCGCCTTCATGCTGGAACACTTCGCTCTTTTCGTCGCGTTCGTCGATCAGCTCGATGCGCACGCCGGAATTCAAAAAGGACAGTTCGCGCAGGCGCTTGGCCAGCGTGTCGTAGTTAAACGAGATGTGGGTGAATATCTGCGCACTCGGCTTGAAGCGCAGTGTCGTGCCTTTCTCATCGGTGTCGCCGATGGCGGCCAGCGGCGCCTGCGGCTCGCCCAAGCGATATTCCTGGCGGTGCAGCTTGCCGTCGCGACGGACCAGCAATTCCAAATAATCCGAGAGAGCGTTGACAACCGAGATGCCGACGCCATGCAGACCGCCCGAGACCTTGTAGGAGCTGTCATCGAACTTACCGCCCGAATGCAGTACGGTCATGATGACCTCGGCAGCCGAAACGCCCTCTTCGGCGTGGATGTCGACCGGGATGCCGCGGCCGTTGTCCGAGACCGTGACGGATTCGTCAGCGTGAATGGTGACTACGACTCGATCGCAATGCCCGGCCAGCGCCTCATCGATCGCGTTATCCACAACCTCGAATACCATGTGATGCAGGCCGCTGCCATCATCGGTGTCGCCGATATACATACCGGGGCGCTTGCGCACCGCGTCAAGGCCCTTTAAGACTTTGATTTTACTGGAATCGTAGACGTCGCTATCGGCCATGGTGGATCCTGTTCTATGACCCGCCATACTAGCATTTTTTAGCTCGTTTAACGAATCCTGGCAGGCCGGAAATCGCTGTCAAATCATCCGCTTGCAAATGGCTATGGTCGCGCGGTTGCGACTCGCTCAGGCCATCTTGCCGCCGTCGACGCCATACACCTGGCCGGTGATGAAAGACGCCTTGTCCGAGGCCAGAAACACGATGATCAGCGCGACCTCCTCGGGTCGCCCCAACCTGCGTAGGGGCACGCCCGCGGCCGCTCCTGCTTTGCGGTCGGCGGTTCCGGTGAAGCGACTCAGCATGTCGGTGTCGACGGGGCGCGGTGCCACGGCGTTGACGCAAGCTATTGATTTATATATGCATTGTTGGTTTTTTGCCGCTATCGACCGAGGCACAATCATCGTGCTATGACCGGCATTTGTTTCACGTGGAACATCGGCGCACCTACGCGCAGCCTAAGCGACACTCACAGCCCCACCCTCGATCCTATATTGCAGTCCCGGGGCCCCGAACTGCGAGAATTCTGGATGCAGCGTCGTGACAACGAGTTGCACGCTCTGCGTGGACACCTCTTCGATCAATCCCGTTAGCCTGCAATCATCTAATTCCGCCGCTGGATCGTCCAGCAGCAGCGTGGGCCTCACCGGCGAATCTTGCGGGAAGAGCTTCACCTGGGCCATGAGCAGCGCGGCCGCCAGCAGCTTCTGTTGTCCCCGCGATATCCTATCCTTGACGCTCAATTCGTTTAGCCGAATGGTGAGCTCTGCCCGATGCGGCCCCACCTGGGTTGCGCCTAACTCCTGGTCCGCAGCCCAACTCAGCGATAATGCCTCGGCTAGGCCGACGCCGCGCATCCAACCCTGCCGGTAGCCGACCTGCAAGTCCATGTCCAGCAACCGCTGCGTCGTTCCCACCGCCGCCGCCGTCAGTGCCTCTACGTAGCGAGCCCGAGCCGAAGACAGTGCCTCCCCGTAGCGGGCCAAGTCACCATCCCAGGCGGCGATCACCGGCCGCGGCTGCCGCGTCTTGAGGGCCGCGTTCCTCTGTTTCAGCGCCTGTTGGAATCTCTGCCAGTCGTCGACGAACCGTGGTTCCACGTGGAACACTCCCCAGTCCAAGAAACGGCGGCGCCGCGAAGGTCCTTCCTCGATAAGACGATGGATCTCCGGATCGATGATCTGGACGGGGAGTAGGGGAGCCAGCTCGGCCAGAGACTTTACTTTGTCGCCAGCCAACTGGGCACGAATGCCAGCACTCGAGCCTTCCACACCGAGGGTCACGCGGCGCTCGAACGCATCCACCTCGCCGAACACCACGAAGCGCTCTCTGCCACGGCGGATAAGGTGCTCCAGACGACGAGTACGAAACGATCGCCCCCGCCCCAGGACATAAATCGCCTCCAATAAACTGGTCTTACCCGACGCGTTGGCACCGCTGATGAGGGTAAATCGGGGATCGAGATCGAGATCCGCCGACTGCAAGCAGCGGAAATCCGTTACTTGCACCCGGCGAAGGGACACGCCTCAAAGCCTCATGGGCATGACGACGTAACGGGCTGAGGCGGCGCCGGGCGAACGAATCAGGCAACTGCTATTGCTGTCCGTCAACCCAAGCTCCACTTCCTGTCCATCTATGGCTGCCAGCGCATCCAGGAGATAGTTCACGTTAAATCCCACCTCGAGATCCGCGCCCTCATAGCCGACTTCGATCTCTTCCTCTGCCTCTTCCTGCTCCGGATTATGGGCCTGCACCGTCACCACGTTCTTTTTCACCGTGACGCGAATGCCCCGGTACTTTTCATTCGATAAAATGGCCGTGCGCTGCAGCGCCTGGCGCAGAACATCCCGATCCGCCCGGATGGCAGAGGCGGGCGCCGCCGGAATTACCCGCGAATACTCCGGGAAACGCCCATCAATCAACTTCGAAGTGAAGCGAACATCGCCGATTTGTGCGCGAACATGGTTAGTTCCGATGGCCACATCCGCCATGCCGTCCTCGGTGAGTATCCGTTGCAGCTCCAGCACGCCCTTGCGCGGCACGATGACCTGTTGCGAAGTCTTCGCCTTGGCAGCCAGGGCCGTTTCGCATAGAGCCAGCCGGTGCCCGTCAGTAGCCACTGCTCGCAATACCAAGCCGTCAATCTCGAGCAGCATGCCGTTCAGGTAGTAGCGGACGTCTTGCTGCGCCATGGAAAAATGCGTCTTCTCCAGCAAGCGCAGTAACTCCTTGCGCGGTACCTGCACGGTCTGTTGGGAATTAATATCATCGATCACCGGAAACTCCGCAGCAGGCAGAGTCGACAGGCTGAAGCGGCTGCGTCCCGCCTTGATCACCACCTTCTCGCCCTCCACCGCCAGCGATACCGACAACTTCTCGGGTAACGCTCGCAGGATATCCAGGAATTTACGACCCGGAACGGTGATGTCGCCGGCCTCTTGGACGGCCACTTCAGTGGAAGCCACCAGTTCCACCTCCAAATCCGTCGCCGTGATCGACAGTTGTCCCTGACGAACCGCCAACAATACATTCGCCAGCACCGGCATGGTTTGCCGCCGTTCCACGACCCCGATTACCGCCTGCAAAGGGGTCAACAATTTCTCGCGCTCAGCCGTCAATTTCATGGGCACACCCGTCTGACCAATCTTAGATTTAGATTCTTAATAAGAGATTATTACTATGATTATGAAGCGCCGCAATATTCGGTATAACTCCAATAACACCAAATAAATCAATAACTTGAGAGCATAAAAACCACACTCCACTCCTGTCCAAGGATGGCTCGCAACGTGTCATCGATCTGTGGATAACTTTATCCACAACTTCATCCACAGCTTTTCCTCGGCTATCCAGCCAGGGTTCTCAACAGGTTCATATAGTCCTCGCCGATGCGCCGCTCCATCTCTCGTAACTCCTTGACTCGCCTGCAAGCATGCAACACCGTCGTGTGATCTCTGCCGCCGAAAGCATCACCGATTTCCGGCAGGCTGTGATTGGTCAATTCCTTCGCCAAGGCCATCGCCACCTGCCGCGGTCGAGCTATGGAACGGCTGCGCCGCTTCGACAGCAAATCCGCAATTCTAATTTTGTAGTATTCCGCCACCGTCTTCTGAATATTTTCCACCGTCACCAGCTTCTCTTGCAGCGCCAGTACGTCTCGCAGGGCTTCCTTCACGAGGTCGAGCGTAATGGGCCTGCCGGTGAATTCCGATGTCGCCACCACTCGACGCAGCGCACCTTCCAATTCGCGAACGTTCGAACGTATCCGCTTGGCGATGAAAAACGCTACTTCCTCCGGCAAATCCACCACTGCGGCGGCTGCCTTACTCATCAAGATCGCCACGCAGGTTTCCAATTCCGGCGGCTCGATGGCCACCGTGAGGCCCCAGCCGAAGCGCGACTTCAAGCGCTCCTCGAGCCCGTCAACTTCCTTCGGGTAACGATCGCAGGTCAGAATTACTTGCTGCTGGCTTTCCAGCAGGGCGTTGAATGTATGAAAGAATTCTTCTTGCGAACGATCCTTGCCCGCAAAGAACTGAATATCGTCGATCATCAGCGCATCGAGCGAGCGATAGGCAGTCTTGAAGTCATTGATGGTGTTGTGCTGCAAGGATTTCACCATGTCGCTGACGAATCTTTCGCTGTGCACATAGGCCAACCGAGCACCGGGATTACGCTCCTTCAGCTTATTCGCCACGGCGTGCATCAGGTGCGTCTTGCCCAAGCCCACGCCACCATAGATGAACAGCGGGTTGTAGGCTTTTCCCGGATTCCCCGCGACCTGGATGGCGGCCGCCTTGGCGAGCTGATTGCTCTTGCCCTCGACGAAGCTGTCAAAGGTAAAACCCGAATTGATGGGTGCGCCGAGCACCGAAGGCGCGAGCCGCCTGGCTCTCGCAGCCACGCTGCTGGCTGGCTCATGGTTGCCGTTGACCGCCACCACCGGAGGCGGGACACCGGCTCGTGTGCCCACATCCAGCACCACCTCAGGCGTAGGTTCCTCCGCAAACGCTCGAATCAGCTCCTTGATCCGCGGTAATGAGTTCTGGCCCAACCACTCGATGACATAACGATTGGGCGCCAGCAATTTGAGTTCGCCGTCGCGCTGGATCGCCTGCAAAGGCCGTACCCAGGTATTGAACTGCTGCTCCGGGAGTTCGCTCTCGAGCACACGCAGACAGCGGTTCCATAGCGTCTCCGGCAAGAGCGCTCTCCTAGTGATACGGCAATGGGTCAAAATAAACGAAAGGGCAGGGAGTCTAGCTCCAACGTAGCAATGCGTCTATTGACACATCCATGCTCGCTCAGTACCCTTGCCGCCTTTCGTAAATCTCCCAATTCATTGATTTGCCCGGTGGTTTTTGCTCGAGTAGCGCTATGAAACGTACTTTCAACCCCAGTAATTTACATCGTGCCCGCACCCACGGCTTTCGTGCGCGCATGGCCACCAAGAGCGGTCGCCGACTGCTGGCTCGCCGCCGCGCTAAGGGCCGCAAACTCCTCTGTCCCTGATTTCGTTTCAGGACTGTCTAACGATCCCCAATTCAATCAAGAGGCTGACGTTCGAGCCGCGCAAGCGATTGCATCAACCGGCCGAATTTCGCGAAGTGAAGCGGCGCGGTAGAACATTCGCCGATGCCTATTTTAGTTTGCGGGTGTTAGCCAACAATGAAATTTTTCCTCGCTTGGGTTTGAGCATAGCGACGCGAACTTTCGGCACCGCGGTGGCGCGCAACCGCATCAAGCGTCTGGCACGTGAGTCTTTTCGTTTGAACCAACATTCACTGCCGCCTGTCGATGTCACGGTCTCCGCACGCGAAGCGGCGCGCCAAGCTTCCCTGAGCGATCTGCGCGCCAGCCTGGACAAGCACTGGAAGTCGATTACACAACGATGCTGAATCTGCGCAAAATTTTATTGTGGATGATCCGCGGCTACCAGCTGCTGCTCTCGCCCATGTTGGGTCCGCGCTGCCGTTTCTATCCCAGCTGCTCCTGCTACGCGCATACCGCGATCGAACGCTACGGCGCCGTGCGCGGATCTTGGCTCGGGCTGCGCCGCTTGCTTCGCTGTCATCCCCTGAATAAGGGCGGTTACGACCCCGTGCCGGGTGAGAGAATGACCAATGCCTAATACCCGCATTCTCCTCTGGTTCGCTCTCGCGGCGGTGCTGTTCTACAACTACCAGGCGTGGCTGCACGACTACCCGCCGCCAGGATCCCCCGGCGCGGTGAGCCAATCCGGCGTTCCCGGGGCGGACGCTACCCTCGGCGACTCGGTGCCGCAGGCCGCAAGCTCCGCGGCTTCTTCGGCTACAACCACGGCCACGCCCGCGGCGGCCATAGCCGCCACTACGCCGGCAGCACCGACCTTTACGCAGCCCCCCATTGCCCCTTCTGCAGGCGCCGCGGACGCAGCTCCCGCGCCACCTCTGCATGTCAGCACCGATGTGCTTGATGTGACCATCAATTTGAAAGGCGGTGAGCTCGACCAATCCGACCTGTTGAAATATCCGCTGCGCAAGGACACGCCGCAGACGCCGGTAAGGCTGCTAAGCCGTGAACCGCCGGACTCCCTGTACTTGCTGCAAACCGGTTTGATCGGCGCTGCCGGCGAAGCCGCGCCCACGCATCTGGCGACGTGGACATCCGCAGAGACAGCGTTTGTCCTGGCTGCCGGTGCGAACGAACTGCGCGTGCCCCTGACCTGGACCGATGGTCAGGGACTGACCGTGACCAAGACCTTCGTGTTCACACGCGGCAGGTACTCCATCGACCTTTATTACGATGTACAAAACGCCGGTACTGCGCCGCGCAAGCTGGCGTCGTATTCGCAGTTCCTGCGCCACTGGGAGCATCCGTCGCGCTCCTATTTCGACGTCGAGACCTATTCATTCAAGGGACCGGCCATCTGGGACGGCACGAAATCCCACGATCTGAATGTCGAGAGCGACACCGACAGCAAGTTCTCCCAAATCATTACCAATGGCTGGCTCGCTTCATTGCAGCATCAATTTGTCGCGGCGATCATCCCCACCGCCGGCCAACCTTACGACTACAAGCTGCAGGTGCGCGGCAAGGAATACCTGCTGAGCGCCACCGGTCCCATGGTCGAAGTCGCCGCAGCCGCCAAGACGCAATTCCACGAGAAGCTATTCGTCGGCCCCAAATTGCAGTCGCAGCTGGCGGCGACTGCCCCGCACCTGGAGCGCACCGTCGACTTCGGCATTTTGACCGTACTGGCACAGCCCCTGTTCGCCGGGCTCAATTGGATCCACGGCCTCGTTGGCAATTGGGGTTGGTCCATCATTATCGTCACGGCCATCATCAAATTGATTTTCTATCCCTTAAGCCAGGCCAGCGGCCGTTCCATGGCGAAGATGCGCACCGTGGCGCCGCGCATGAAACAGATTCAGGAGACCTTCAAGGACGACCGCGAAAAACTCGGCCGCGCCATGATGGAGCTGTACAAGAAGGAGAAGATCAATCCTCTGGCGGGGTGTTTGCCCATGCTGGTACAGATCCCCTTTTTCATCTCCTTCTATCGAGTGCTGCTCGAGAGCGTGGAAATGCGTCAGGCACCTTTTCTGCTTTGGGTGAATGACCTGTCGTCGCGTGATCCGTGGTTCGTGCTGCCGTTGCTGATGGGCGCTGCCATGTTCGCTCAGTTCAAGTTGAATCCCGCGCCCGCGGATCCCATGCAGGCGAAGATCATGCAATTCATGCCGCTGGTCATGACGGGCATGATGGCCTGGTTCCCTGCGGGCTTGGTGCTTTACTGGTTCACCAATACCTTGCTGACCATTGCGCAGCAGTGGCGGGTCAACCAAGTGGTCGAAGCCGAGGCTGCCAAGCCAAGAACTTAAACGTCGCCGTGAATTCCCCCGACACCATTGTCGCCATCGCCAGCGCTCCCGGGCGCGGCGCCGTGGGAATCATCCGGGTGTCGGGTGCCAAGGTGCCGCAGATCGCCGTTGCCATTCTCCGCAGCCTGCCCACTCCCCGCCAAGCCCGACTCGCCAGCTTTCTCGACGCAGAGGGCAAGGCCATCGATGAAGGCATCGCGCTGTACTTTCCTGCACCCGCGTCCTACACCGGCGACCCAGTGTTGGAGCTCCAAGGTCATGGTGGCACCCTCGTTCTCGATTTGCTGTTGCAGCGCCTGCTCGAGCTTGGCTGCCGCATGGCGCGGCCCGGAGAATTCAGCGAGCGCGCCTTTCTCAACGGCAAGATCGACATCGCGCAGGCCGAAGCCATCGCGGATTTGATCGGCGCCGGCACCGCCGCCGCCGCCCGCGCTGCTGTACGTTCCCTGCAGGGCGAGTTCTCCGCCCGCGTAACCGACCTGAAGACGCAGATCACCGGCTTGCGCGCGTATGTCGAGGCCGCTATCGATTTTCCCGACGAGGAGATCGATTTCCTGTCGGACCGCGCACTGCGCGATCGGCTTGCCGCGGTCCTCGCCGCCTTCGATTCCATCACTGCGGCGGCCCGCCAGGGCGCGCTGCTTCGCGAGGGCCTCACCGTGGTGATCGCCGGCCTTCCCAATGCCGGAAAATCCAGCCTGCTCAATAGGCTGGCGGGAGAGGACGTCGCCATCGTCACCGACGTGCCCGGCACCACTCGCGATGTGTTGCGAAGGCAGGTACATCTCGACGGCTTGCCCCTGAATCTTGTCGACACCGCCGGCCTGCGCCCGGCGGCCGACGTGGTCGAGGCCGAGGGCGTGCGGCGCGCGCGGCAGGAAATCGCCCGAGCCGATCGCGTGCTGTACATTCTTGATGCCACCGCCAGCACCGACGCAGCCGCGATCAGCGTCGATACCGAGCTCCAGAGCCTGCCCGCCGGTATGCGGGTGACTCTGGTATTCAACAAAATCGACTTGATCGGCACCCCAGCCGTGTTGGATCAGAGCGTCGACCCACCGCGGGTATTTGTCAGCGCCCTAACTGGCGAGGGATTGCCGCTGCTGCGAAGTCACTTGAAGACGAGTGCCGGATACGTGGATTCGGACTCGGGGGCTTTCGCGGCACGCCGCCGCCATCTCGATGCGCTAGCCCGAGCATGCCGGCATGTGCAAGACGCGGCAGATACATTGAACAGCACGCGGGCATTCGAGTTATTCGCCGAAGATTTGCGGCTTGCTCAACACGCCTTGGGCGAGATCACCGGCGAATTCACCAACCAGGACCTGCTGGGCGAGATATTCGGTAGCTTCTGTGTCGGAAAATAGTCGCGGGCTGCAAGCCGCGGGCTGCAAGCCGCTGCTGCGGCCCTCAGACTCCGTGGTTACGCGGCTGCATCTCGTTCAAATCGGAAGGGTCCATGGAGCGCGCCAGGCGGGCAGACACGCCGAGGGCCGTCAACACCGCGAGGGTCACGAGCGAAGTAATCAATGGGTGATGCCAGAACAGCCAAACCATGGTGGTGGCTGAAAGAGCCAAGATCGCCAAAAGCAACGCAATATTAGTGCGTGCGTGAGCCGCTTCAGTCATGTCCAGCCCCCCCCGATCAGAAACTGTGAACTACGTCACACCTTATACAGCGTGCGTCGCTAAACGACCATATAGCAAAACTCTGTATGCCCTCATAAGCGATTTCAGGGAGAAGGATCGACTAACCGAGCATCGTTTCGCGACGCCAGAGACGAGCGGTCAACGCAATCAACACCGCAGCGAGTCCCATCGAAACCCCGGCCGACACCCACACATCGAGCGCCGCCAACGGTTCGTCCTTGAGCGCGCTGGTCATCAGCAAATGCTGGCTCAACGAAGGGATGAACATGAGCGAAGCCTTTGTTCTCAGGGAATAAATGCTGGCAAACGCGATGGGCAGCGTCGGCACGAGCAGCACGCTGGTGAGGTAGGTCTGGGCCTCGCGGTAGCTGCGCGTGAAGGAGGCGACCAGGGTCATGAGAGCGGCGCCCAGCGGCACGAAGGGCAGACAAATCGCAAACAAGGTGAGCGCCGTGCCTGCCCCTAAGTTGGCGCTCATGCCGAGTTTCTCCAGCGGCACGAACCGGAACACCAGGACGAAACCGGTGAGGCTCAAGGCCAGAGAGATGCACATATAGGCGCAGGTGGCGAGAATCTTACCGCCCACCAGACTCCCTCGCGCCACCGGCAAGCTGAGCAGCGCCTCTAGAGAACCGCGTTCCCGCTCCCCCGCCGTGGAATCGATGGCGAGATACAGTCCTCCCATCAACACCGCGAACAGCACAAAGTACGTCATGAAGCCCAGCACCACCACCGCTCGGCCGGCGGCAGTGGCGACGTCCACCTCGTTGACCGCCACCGGCACCGCCAGCAGCGGACTCACGCCGCGCACCTGCAGCCGCAGCTGCGCAATGCTGTTGGCGTAGCCTCCCAGAGCCTGCCGTGCGCGATCCGCGCTCTTGCGGGTTTGCGAATCCGCGCTGTCCGTCACCAGCAGCACCGGCGCAGGCATTGCTGTGCTGAATCGCGTTCCGTATTCTTTCGGGATGATGACGATCACTGGCGCGCTGCCGCGGCGGACAGCAGCGCGGGCTGCATCCTCCGACAGATTGTCGTGGGTCAGCTTGACGCCCTGTGCTTCCAGATAGCGAGTCAGCCCCGGTGCGTATTCACTGCCTGAGAGCGTGATTCGAATGGGCTCATCCGATTCGGACACGCTCTGATTCAGCATGCGCGACACCATGAGCCCGAACAGCAAGGGACCGAACAGCGGCCCGAACAACAGCGCGGACAGCAACGTGCGCCGATCGCGCAGGTTCTCGCGAAACTCCTTGCCAAACACGGTGAACAGCGCGCGCATCAGCTAACGCCCTCGGCGTCGCCCAGAACTTGCAGAAACGCTTCTTCCAGCGTTGCGGCGCCGCTGTGCTCGCGGATGGATTGCACGCTCGCATCCGCCAGCACTTTGCCGTGACCTATGATCACCACCCGGTCGCACAGCGCCGCGACTTCTTGCATGACATGTGAGGATAACAACACACAGCGGCCTTGGCGCTTCAAGGCGAGCAGCATTTCGCGCAAACCGCGAATCGCCATCACGTCCAGCCCGTTGGTCGGCTCATCGAGCACGATGTTGCCGGGGTCGTGCACCAGTGCACGCGCTAGTGCAGTTTTGATCCGCTGTCCCTGCGAGAAACCTTTGGCGCGGCGGTCGATGAAGCTCTCCAAGCCAAGAACGTGCGTCAGCTCATCGGTGCGTGATTTCAAGCGGCCCGGGTCGAGGCCCTGCAATGATCCGAAGTAGTGAATGTTTTCGCGCGCCGTCAGATTGCCGTACAGCCCCGCGGCATGCGGCAGCACGCCGAGATGCGCGCGCGCCTTCGAGATCTCGCCGCGGATGTCCATGCCGTCGATAAGTGCCTTGCCGCTGTCGGGGGTGAGTACGCCGTACAGCATGCGCAAACAAGTCGATTTGCCCGCGCCGTTGGCGCCCAAGATCCCGGTGATCTCGCCGTCGCGCGCCACGAAGGAGACATCCCGCACGGCCTCGATGGAGCCGAAGCGCTTGCTCAAGTTCGACGCTTCGATCACGGAGCCGGCCCCGTCATGTTTACGAAGAACGGCGCCGGCAGATGCCGCCGCAGGCAGGTGGCGTCCAGTTTTTCGGGCGCTGCAGTGTCCAGAAACTCCGCCAGTAACCTCGGCACGCAGCCGGTGGCGACCTGGCCATGTCCCTCGCCGCTCAATATCAGGTGCCGATGGCGCGCAAGTCCACGCGCCGCGCGCTCTGCATCCGTCGGCGGAGTGACCGGATCCGCCTCGCCGGACAGCAGCAGCGTCGGTATGTCGCTTCTTAATGGGCTGTGTAAATCGGCATCCACCGGCCCGCGCGGCCAGAGTTTGCATATCTGTTCGAGTGCATCCAATTGATCGGTGCCCTGATAGGTGCGCGCGAGCGCCGCGCGGTCGATACCGGCCGGGGCGAAGAACGGCTCATCCTCGCTGCAGATCACGCTGTTCTGCATGCCGCTGGCGAGCTGATCGCCGACCTGGCGCGCGGTGATGACTGTCTGGGCCGCCAAATTGCCCAGCGCACCCTGCGACGCCCGGTGAATCAGAATCGGCAGCAGCGAGGCCTGCGCCGCGCTGTAGGAGAGAAATCTCAAGGAGGCGTTCAGCAAGCTGCGATTGAATTCGATATTGAGCGGCAGGCCGCTGTTTGGATCATCGACCGTGATCTGGACTTTCTGCGGCCCAAACCGCAACCGCAAGCCATCGAGTTCGTGCTGCAAATTAGGATAGGCCGCGGCGCAGTCCTGCGATTCCCGGCAGCGCTTGACGATGAGATCCAGCGCGCGCTGACCGTCGGCCGGCGTATCCAAGCCTATGACCTGCTCGGGATAGGTCACGCCGTCCAGAATTGCCGCGTGAACCGCCCTGGGGTAGCGCCGCATGTAAAGCTGCGCCACCCGCGTGCCATAGGACACTGCGTACAGATCGATCAGCGGAATCTCGAGCGCCTCACGCACCGTCTCGAGGTCGGCCACCGCCGCGCTGCTGGTATAAAAACGCACGCGGTCCCCATACTTGTGCAGGCATGCCAGCGTCGCCACGCGCAGTGCCGGCATGGCATCGGTTTGCGTCTGCCAGTGATCCGGATAATCGCAGTTCAGGGGCGTTGAGCCTCCGGTCCCGCGCTGATCGACCAGCACGATGTCGTGGTTGCGATTTACCCGCGCGAAGACGCCGGCGTAGCTTGTGTACATCGCCGTGGCACCCTGGCCAGGGCCGCCCGCCAACAAGAACAATGGCGCGGCCGCCGCACGCCGATTGAGCGCCGGCACCACTGCCACGCTTAATTCGATGATGGCGCCGCCCGGGACAGAGCGATCTTCCGGAACCTTGAGTACGCCACAGCGTGCCTGAATCGATGCCAGCCGCAGAGGGTGTTCGAGCCGGCACTCATGTAAGGGCAGTGAGCCCGCTGCATCGACCACGGCCATTGGCGCCAGCCCAAGCGCGAAGCACCACCCGGCGCCCTTCAATGAGCTCATGACGAGACCTCTCCACCCACGCCGCATGCCAATCTCCGATTTTTTCCGATTGTAGGGGATTCGCTACCATCGCCCGCCCGCGACTTGGTAAATTTGCGGCCCAGCCGTCCATACCCCAAGGTTTGCCATGTCCGTGATTCGTCAAGCTGATGTCATTGCCAGCGTCGCCGATGCCTTGCAGTACATCTCTTACTACCACACCCCGGATTTCATTCGCGCCATGGGGCGTGCCTACGACATGGAGGAGAGTCCCTCGGCACGCGACGCCATCGCGCAAATACTCACCAACTCGCGCATGTGCGCCGAAGGTCACCGGCCCATCTGTCAGGACACGGGCATCGTCGTGGTTTTCGTGAAGGTCGGCATGGGAGTCCGTTGGGACGCTACTCTGGATCTGGAAGCCATGATCAATGCCGGCGTACGTCAGGCCTACCTGAATCCCGAGAACAAGTTGCGTGCATCGATCGTCTCGGATCCTGCATTCAAGCGCGCGAATACGCGCGACAATACCCCGGCCGTGATCCACACGGAACTCTTCCCCGGCGACGAAGTTGAAATTACCGTCGCCGCGAAGGGCGGCGGCTCCGAGAACAAATCTATGTTTGCCATGTTGAATCCGTCGGATTCGGTGGCCGACTGGGTGCTCGAGAGGGTGCCGAAGATGGGCGCCGGCTGGTGCCCACCCGGCATGCTGGGAGTGGGTATCGGCGGCAGCGCAGAGAAAGCCATGCTGCTGGCGAAGAAATCACTGATGGAGCCCATCGATATCGGCGATCTCATCGCACGCGGACCGAAGAGTCAGTTGGAAGAATTGCGCCTGGAGATATTCCAACGCGTGAATGCGCTCGGCATTGGGGCGCAGGGCCTCGGCGGACTGACCACGGTGCTCGACGTAAAAGTCATGGACTATCCGACTCACGCCGCCTCCCTGCCGGTGGCCGTGATCCCGAACTGCGCTGCCACCCGCCACATCCATTTCACTCTCGACGGCAGCGGCCCGGCGCGGCTCGAGCCGCCGAATCTCGACCTGTGGCCCAAGGTGCACTGGACACCCGACGCCGGCGCCCGGCGCGTATCGCTCGACGGCCTGACTCAAGCCGAGGTCGCGGCCTGGAAACCCGGTGAGCGCATATTGCTGTCGGGCAAGATGCTTACCGGCCGCGACGCCGCCCACAAGCGTATCTGTGCATTGCTCGATGCCGGCAAGCCGCTGCCCGACGGCTTGGATTTTCACGATCGCGTCATTTACTACGTCGGACCGGTGGACCCGGTGGGCACTGAAATCGTCGGACCCGCGGGTCCGACCACCGCGAATCGCATGGATCGATTCACCGACACCATGCTGGGTAAGGCGGGGCTACTCGCCATGATCGGGAAGGCTGAGCGGGGTCCGGAAACCGTCGCGTCCATTGCCAAGCACCGCTCCGCCTACTTGATTGCGGTGGGCGGCGCCGCCTTCTTGGTCTCGAACGCCATCCGCGGCAGCCGCATCGTGGCCTTCCCCGAACTTGGCATGGAGGCGGTGTACGAATTCGAAGTGCGCGACATGCCGGTCACCGTGGCGGTGAGTTCGGAAGGCATTTCGGTGCACGACACGGGACCTAAGACGTGGGCGGGGAAGTTCGCAGGGATTGGCGTGGTGGTGGAGTGACGAAGGCAGTAGGTTCCCTGGCGCTTTGCGGGCCGGCCGTTTACAGTGGCGCCTCCAGAAAATCGAGTGGATTCAGCATCATGCGTTTTGGTACGGAATACGGGGTGATCGTGATCGGCGGCGGCCATGCCGGCACCGAAGCCGCACTCGCGGCCGCGCGAATGGGCCGGCGCACCTTGCTGCTTACGCACAATATCGAGACGCTGGGCCAGATGAGCTGCAACCCCGCCATCGGCGGCATCGGCAAGGGTCACCTGGTCAAGGAGATCGATGCCTTGGGCGGCGCCATGGCGCTCGCCACCGACGAGGCCGGCATCCAATTTCGCACCCTTAACTTGAGCAAGGGCCCTGCGGTGCGGGCTACTCGCGCGCAGGCTGATCGGCAGCTGTACAAGCAGGCGATTCGCAGCAGACTCGAAACCCAGCCGAACCTCGAACTGTTTCAGCAAGAAGCGGCGGATCTGTTGCTGGAGGGCGAGCGCGTCGTAGGCGTGGTCACGCAGAGCGGCATCGAATTGCGCGCGCGCGCCATCGTGCTCACCGTCGGCACATTCTTGGGCGGCCGCATTCATGTGGGTTTGGAAAGTCACGTCGGCGGCCGCGCCGGCGATCCGGCGTCAACCACGTTGGCGGCTCGCTTACGCGAGCTCAATTTGCGCGTCGGGCGCTTGAAGACCGGCACGCCGCCGCGCATAGACGGCCGCAGCATCGATTTTTCCGTGATGCGCGAACAACACAGCGATGAGCCGCGACCGGTGTTCTCCTACTTGGGTACCCGCGGCCTGCACCCGCGCCAACTGCCCTGCCACATCACAGCAACCAATGAGCGTACCCACGACATCATTCGCGCTGCCACTGCACGCTCGCCGCTATTCACCGGATTGATCGAGGGTGTGGGTCCGCGCTACTGCCCCTCGGTGGAAGACAAGGTGGTGCGCTTCGCCGACAAGCTCTCGCATCAGATTTTCGTCGAGCCCGAGGGTCTTAATACCCACGAGATCTACCCCAACGGCATCTCCACCAGTCTGCCCTTCGACGTGCAATTTGAATTCGTACGCAGCATCGCAGGCTTCGAGCGCGCGCACATTACCCGCCCGGGTTATGCCATCGAATATGATTTCTTCGATCCGCGCGATCTCAAGTACAGCTTGGAGAGCAAATTCCTATCCGGCTTGTTCTTCGCCGGCCAGATCAACGGCACCACGGGCTACGAAGAGGCTGCGGCGCAGGGGCTCATTGCCGGCGCCAACGCGGCACTGCTGGCAGATGAGCGCGCGGCTTGGTGGCCGAAGCGCAGCGAAGGCTACATGGGCGTGCTGGTCGATGATTTGATCACGCGCGGCGCTCCCGAGCCCTATCGAATGTTCACCAGCCGCGCCGAATATCGTTTGAGCTTGCGCGAAGACAACGCTGACCTGCGCCTCACTGCTCAAGGCCGCGACTTAGGGTTGGTCGACGACGAGCGCTGGGCGTTCTTCGAGCGCAAGCGTGGCGCGGTCGCGGGCGAGCTGTCGCGGCTGGCCGCCGCGCTAGTGCGACCCGACGATGTTGACGAGGCCTTGCTCGCCAAGCTCGGCGGGCCTCTGCTGCGTGAGACACATGCATTGGATTTGTTGCGCCGACCGGAGCTCGATTACGATGCCTTGAGCCATGTTGCGCCGGGCGCCGATGCGCCGGGCGCCGATGCGCCGGGCGCCGATGCGCTCTGGCGGGGCGATGAGCGCCTCGAAGCCCAAGTGAAACTCCAGGTCGAGGTGCAGGCGAAATATTCCGGCTATCTCAAGCGCCAGAACGATGAGATCGAGCGACAGCTGCGCCATGAGGAATTGCGCCTGCCGGAGAACATCGACTACGCGGACGTGGGCGGATTGTCGAACGAAGCGCGCCAGTGCCTGCGCGATGTGCGCCCGGCCACATTGGGACAGGCCGCGCGAATCCCGGGCCTGACCCCCGCGGCTGTGTCGCTGCTGCTGGTGCATTTAAAGAAGCGCGACCGCGCGGCTTGACGGACGCCAGGAGCTACCCCGTGAACAATTTCTACGACTTCGCGGTGTACGGCCTCGACGGCAGATTGGATATTCTCGACCCATTGCGCGGCAAGGTGACATTGGCTGTGAACGTTGCCAGCAAGTGCGGCTACACGCCGCAATATACGGGCTTGGAAGAACTCTACCAAGAGCTCAAGGACAAGAATTTCGCGGTGGTCGGATTCCCATGCAATCAATTCGGTGCGCAGGAGCCGGGAACCGCGGCGGAGATTCAAAGCTTCTGTTCGCTTACCTACGGAGTGAGCTTTCCCTTGGCAGAGAAGATCGACGTCAACGGCGCTCAGCGGCATCCGCTGTACGCCTGGTTGACCGCCAAGGAGAACGGTTTTCCCGGCGACATTGGCTGGAATTTCGAGAAATTCCTCATCGATCGCAGCGGTCGGGTGGTCAGCCGCTATCCGTCGGGAATGAAGCCGACGGATCCCACGTTTTTGCAAGACATAGCGGATGTTTTATAACCCGCGCCGTGCAAATGACGAGGCGCCGGCGCAATTGCCGTGGCCGCCTCTAAGTGAGTGGCAATTTAGCCGTCCACTCTTTAACATCAACGCACTATTCGATTCCGCGGCTCGGAGAATTAGATGCTTTCTCGATTGAATGGCCTGGCATGGTTGGGCATGGCGTTGAGTTTGAGTTGGTCGGTGGGCGCCCATGCCGCTGGCGATGGCGCCCCCGGCTACGGCGCCCCCGGCGATCCTGCGCTTGGCGAGAAGAAGTTCTACACCTGCTACGGATGTCACGGCGTGGAGAACTATAGAAACGCCTATCCGGACTACGCGGTTCCGCGGCTGCGCCACCAGCATGCTTCCTATATTGTGGCGGCGCTGCACGAGTACAGAAATGGCGAGCGGCCGCACGCTACCATGCACGCGCAAGCGGCATCGTTGAGCGATCAGGATATCGAAGACATTGCCGCCTACCTGCAGGGACCGGAACCGACCAAGCCGAGCGCCGCGGTGAGCGGCAAAACTCCGACCCTAGTGGCTGCCTGCGTGGCCTGTCATGGCGAGAACGGACTGGGAGTGGCGGCGGAATTGACGCCAAAGCCGCCGGTCATCGCGGGTCAGCATGCCGACTATCTGAGGCAGGCTCTGACCACCTACCGCAATGGCCGCCGCAAGAATGTAGTGATGGACAGCATGGCGCAGCTGCTCAAGACTGACGAAGACGTCAGAATTGCCGCGGAGTATTTTGCCGGTCAAGCCTCGCCGTTGACCACTGCGACCACCGACAGCAAGTAGCACTGTCGCCGAGGCGGTCGCCGAGCGATCAGTTGCTCAAGCTGATGAGGAATTGCGCAAACGTCCGGTAGTAGGCGTCGCGGTTCTGTTGCTTGCGAAAACCGTGGCCCTCGTCGACGGCCTGTAAATACCAGACGTTGCCGCCTTTGCTGCGCACACGATTGACGATTTGCTCCGCTTCGCTCACGGGCACCCGCGGATCGTTCTTGCCGTGCACGATGAGCAGCGGATTCTTGATGCGGTCCGCATTCGTCAGCGGCGAAATGCGCCGCAGATACGCCCGCATGTCCGGATCACGCTCGTCGCCATACTCCGCACGCCGCTGATCCTGGCGGTAAGGCGCGGTATTGGTCAGGAAACTGATGAAGTCGGTAAACCCCGCCAGATCGACGGCGCCGCGCACCCGATCGCCGAAATTAACAAGCGTCGCGAGCGTCAGATACCCGCCGTAGGAACCGCCGGATACCACAATGTGTTTTGCGTCATACGCACTCTGCAATCCCAACCAGACCAGCAGCGCGCCGACATCCTTGACGGCGTCCTCGCGCAGCACGCCGTTATCGAGCGCCAGATAGCGCTTGCCGTAGCCGGATGAGCCGCGCACATTAGGAGCGACCACCGCAAATCCCAGTTCATTGACCACATACTGCAGCCACGAATCGAAGCCAGGCCTGAATTGTGATTCGGGGCCGCCATGCAGGGTGATGAGCACCGGATGCGCGCCGGCAGTCGCCGGCTCGTAAATGTAGACTGGAATTTCACGCTCGCTCCCGTCGCTGCGGTCGAACGTCGGGAAATGCGCCAGTCGCGGCGTCACGAATTTAGCGGTGTCGACCGCGCCCGCCTCGCTGTGCGTCCAGGCTTCGAGAGTATTCGCGGCGATATTGAGTACATAGGCATCGCGCGGCCGATTGGCCGCCTCGAAGGCGAATACCAGGCGATTGCCCTCCCAGTCGAAACTCAAAGAGCCGATGAGGCCCGGCGACGGAAGTTTGGGCGGAATCAGGTCCTGGTGGGCGCGCAGATCGAGCAGATTGAGCTTGTCGACGCCGGCCTCATTGCTTACGTATGCCAGGTAGTGCCCGTCGCGCGAAGTGGCCAGCTGCTCAACGTCGCCGGAAAGTCGGCCGGAAATGACGGCCTTTTCCCCATTGAAAAGATTGACGTAGCGCAGCTGTGCAAATTCGTTGTCGCGGTCCGAAATCAAGTAAACGCCCTGCCCATCGCGCGAGAATTTGGCGCTCACGACGCCGACCTTGCCGGGCGCAGCCTCCACCTCGTGCTTCTGTCCGGAACTCAAATCCACCACATACAGATAGGATTCGGAAATCGACACGGACTTCAAGACCAAGAGCTTGCGGTCATCCGGCGACCAATCGAGTGGAGTCCAAGAGGCGCTGTCGCCGGTGATCACGAGCCGCGGCAGCGCGCCGGTTTCCGGTTCCACGATGTCGATGTCGGAACTCGTGCCGTCGCGGGCGGTGCTGAAGAACGCCACCTCGCGTCCGGCGTTCGACCACACAGCGCCGCCGTTTCGAGACTTACCGTCGGTCAGCAGCCTGGAGGTGGGTTCGTCCAGCCGCTGATAGTAGAGCTGTGCATTTTCATTGCCGCCTGTATCTTTGAGATACACATAGGCGCTGCGGCCCGGATCTGGCGAGAACGCCCCATAGCTGATCGGTTCTTGCAAAAACGTAAGCTGGCGGCGCTCGCCTGCGGCCCGCTCCACCAGATGTAGCTGCTCGACGTCGCCGAATCGCGTGGCGATCAGCAGCTGCCCCTTCGGGGAAAAGCCCAGCGGAGTCGCTTGGCGCGCATTCAGGTAGGCATCCAGTTTCCCGCCAAAGCCTGTTGCGGGTTCGGGGATGTTGTCGAAGATCAAATTGCCGCGCTCGATCCGCGACAGGGCCTGCGCCGAGCCACCCGACAGGAATGGCGACGCCAACAGCAGCGCCGAACAGAACATCTGCAAATAAATGCGAGTCATATACCCATGTTCTCACAGCGCGGGGATAATGGAACCAACAATGGCGGCCTATGAACACCTGTTGAAATCCTACGACGTCGGCGACGCGCTTGATGAAATTGCGAGCGCCGACCCACCGGCATACCAGCGGCGCTGCTTCGCGGAAGGCTACTCAGCGTCCACCCTGTCGGGGGGTCGCGTGCAGCAGCTCGCCGTGTGCGCCATGGTGCTTGACGCAGTCATCAACGATCGCGAGTACGAATTTTTCGAGCATGAGCTCATCGCCGACGGGCGGATTCACTTTGCCGGTGCCTGCAGCCGATTGAAGAGCACCGCGGCGGGAGCCTTGCGCCGTGTTCTCGAGCAGGATCGGCCGCAAGACCCGGACGCCGCCACCGAACTCGCGCAACTCGCGAGCAGTGTGGGCGGGGCCTAAATGAGCGAGCTCAGCCCGCATTCCCAGCTGCTGCGCTGGATCGCCTGGGCCGCGCTGCTCGCGGCAGCGACAGGCTGCCAAACGCCGCCTCGAGTGAAGGTGCCCGAGCCGCCGCTGCTTAGCGCAGAAGCACCGGTGCCCGTGGGCGCCTCTTTCGATTGGCATCAGTTGCTCATCGCACCGTTCGGCAGCGTGCTCAAGGACGTCCCGGCGGAACTTCACGAGGTGTTGCTGTTTCGGGATCAGGACCCCGGTAAGGATAGCGGCAAGGACCCCGGCGCCGCGTCGCCGGAGGATGGGGAGTGCTACTCCGCGGATACGCCGCCGCCGCAATTTGTCGAACATACTCCCGACGAGTACCTGCTGTGCTTCAAGCAGGATCGCCTTTCGCGCATCCAAGCGATGGTTCGCCTGCCGGAGCCCAACGCTGCCGCAGTGTTCGCAGCGGCCTGTGCCGGTTGGCTGAAAAATGCCATGCCAGCCGCCGC
>JBDUBO010000124.1:0-10278 GCA_040004115.1 Gammaproteobacteria bacterium
CTCATATTCATCTGCGGGATGTTTCGTTCGGGATCGACGCTGGCTGAGCAGCTTCTGGCGACAATCCCGGGAGTCGTTGCCGGCGGCGAATTCGACTTCCTGCCTCGTATCGTTAATAGCGAGCTGGTACCGTATTTCGACGCTCTGGCAAAGCTGACGAGCGCGCAGCTCGACGCAATCGCGGCGCGCTACCGCACGGAACTCGCGAGGGTTTTCACGAGCGCCACCTGCATCATCGACAAGCGCCCCGATAATTTTCTTTATCTGGGCCTTATCAAAAGCATGTTTCCCGACGCCAAGATCGTGCACACCACGCGCAATCCGCTCGACAATTGCCTGTCGATTTTCTTCCTGCACCTCGATCATCACCTGAGTTACGCTTCCGATCTGATGAACATTGGCCATTACTACCGCGAGTACCGCAGGTTGATGGCGCATTGGAAGACTCAATATCCCGAAGATATTTTCGACCTCGACTACGACGTGTTGGTGCGCGAGCCCCTGCCGACGCTACAGCGGCTGTGCGCGTTTCTGCAGCTCGAAGCGCCCGGTCAGATGCCGCAGATCGCAGCGCGCAATACCGCCGTCAAGACCGCCAGCGTCTGGCAGGTACGTGAGCCCCTGTATCGCAGTTCCTCAGGGAGGGCGCGCCACTACGAGCGGCAGCTCCAGGAATTGCACGACTATTTGGCGGATCTTAAGCCCACGTGAATGCTCTGCCGCCCACGGTGGTGCCCGTCCTGGCGACGCCATTCGGCGTCGTACCCGTGGCGAACGCGGCGCAGCTTAACCCGATACTCGCCGAGCTATTCGCGGCGCGTATGCGTGGCGATGCTGCCGGCCGGCAGCGCAATCCATTGTGTTATCGCAGCGCTGATGACTTGCTGGAGTGGCAGGAAGAACCTGTGCGGCAACTCGCCGCAGGGCTTGTGGGCGGCATATACACCGTGGTCGAGGCCGTCAACAACTTCACGGACGAGCAATTGGAATCGCTCAAACTGCAGGCGCGCGCGTGGTTCACGGCCGTACAACCCAACGGCAGTGTACCCGCGACCAATTATCCGTTGACGGCGTGGTGTGCGGTGTACTGCGTTGCCGCACCCCCGCCGTCCGCGACACGGTCTGACGACGGCTTGCTGCGGTTGTACGAGTCACGCCTCGGCACTATGTTCGCTGACGCCACCAACGCATCGATGCGGCTGCCGTTCATGCCCGGACACTATGGCTGGAGGCCCGTGCCGGGTCAGATGGCCGTGTTTCCGGCATCGGTGACCCATGAGATTGCGCTGCTGCGGTCAGCGGCGGCGCCGGCGGATGCTACGGATCCGCTGCTGCTGGTAACGGTGCGGGCGCGCTTCGTAGGTCCCGGCCAGACCGGAATGCCGCGGTGGTGAGTGCGCCCATCAAGCTGCAATCACTGTTTGCAGTGCCGTTCGGCGAGGCTCGTCTGGCGCCGTGCGAGCGCCTGAACCGCGAGCTCGAGGCGCTGTTCCTGGCGCGTGAGACCGACGAGTACAAAAATCCGACGCCGAGTCACATTCCGCAGAAGGAGACCTTCGAAAGCCGTTTCAATTTATTTCTTTGGCCGGAACCCTGCGTTCAGGAATTGCGGCTTTTCATGCTGGATGCCGTCGCCCGCATGGTCATGGAGACAACGACGCTCAAGCCCGCCGATGTTGCACGCCTCAAATTTCAGAACCACACTTGGTTCCATGTATCTCGATACGCGGGGTCCTTCATTGCGCATAACCACCCGCTCGCCTCCTGGTCCGCAGTGTATTGCGTGCGTGCGGGGGAAGCGGCGCCCGATCAGCCCTGCAGTGGCGTGCTGCGGTTCTTGGACACCCGGCAAGGAGCCAATGCCTACACCGACCCCGCCAATGTTTCCCTGCATCGCTCGTATGCCTTGGCGCCGCTCGAGATTCGGCTGGCGGAGGGGCAATTGATCATGTTTCCCTCGTACGTGTTTCACGAAGTCGCGCCCTTCTACGGCAGCGACACACGCATTACCGTCGCGACCAACTGCTGGTTCGCTTAAGGGTCGCCAAAAAAAAGCCCCCGAGCGAACTCGGGGGCTGATGAGTACCAAGTCAGATTCGCTGCTACTGGTGATCCTTCTTTACCCGCTCCGGCTCGCCATGCTTTGCGGCGTCCGTCGAGGCATCGGTTGCTTCCTTGGTCTCCACTTTGACGTGGGCCGGGGTATTGGTCACATCGAATTCGACGCGACGGTTCTGGGCACGACCCTCCTCGGTGGAATTGCTGGCGATCGGACCGGCCTTGCCATAACCTTTGGCGGTGAGGGTCGAAGAGCTGACTCCCTTACTGATCACGTATGCCTTGACCGATTCCGCCCGCTTCTGCGACAGATTCAAGTTATATGCCACGGAGCCGACGGAGTCGGTGTAGCCCTGGATCTCGACCTGCAACTCCGGTTGCTTCATCAGTGCAGCGGCTACGTTATCCAAGGTCTGCCGTGCCGGCAGAGTCAGATTGGTCGAGTTGTACTCGAAGTCGACCGCGCGCACGACCACCTTTTGCTGAATGATGTGGCAGTCGGCGTCCATTTGGAAGCCGGCCGGCGGCTGGCACACGGGTGCAGGCGGAGGCGGCGGCGGAGGCGGCGGCAGTTCTCGAACCACGGGCGGAGGCGGGGGCGGCGGCGGCGGGGGCGGCGTCGGTGTGGGAGCGCCGAACATGAATTGGAAGCCCACTCCCACGATCAAGTCCCGCGGATCGTTGGGCACGTACTGAGTGTATTTCATGAACTCGTACCGATACTTGGCCTCGGTCCTGAACTGCACTCGCGTGGAGCCCGTCTGATCGCCAAGACCGATGAGAACGCCGGCGCCGGCTTCGGCCAGCCATCCCGTATTGTTCTTCGCCGGGCGTCCCACGTTATCGGTGATGGCACCGGTGCCGCCGATTATGTACGGCCGAACCATGGAGGTGACGGGGAGGAATTTGTACAGCAAGTCGAGCGAAGAGGCTTGCAGCTTTTCGCTGGCGCCGGAGCCTGATATCTTGAAACTGCCGTTGCTTATCGCAGCCTCGAGTGCGAAGTTCGGCGCGAAGTTATAGCCCAAGCCGATTTGATATCCGGCATGGTTGTTGGATATCCGGTCCTTGTCCAGAAATGTGTACTGGCCCATGGGAGCCAAGTACCAGGCGCCGGTATCGTCGTAAGCATCCGCTGCGAGCGCACTGCCTCCGACGGCAGCAGCCGCGACGATCAAGCCACCTAAAATCACTCTCTTCATAACACCTGCTCTCCGTGTTGGTTAGTACAAACGCAACAAAAGTCTAGTTACGGTACTGACGAAATAAACCAATAAAAGTCCGAACTCTAGGGGCCTAAATGCCCGCCAAATAATCAAGTGTTGGTTTTATACTACACACATTGTCAAGTATGTAGGAGAACCTCCCGTCCTGACGTAGGAGTTCAGTTGCCCGGGAGCTTGCGTAGGGGGTGCGATGCGGAGAGGCTGGAATGGAGAACCGTGTCGCCGACTTTGATGCCGAGATGGGCGCAGGCCCCGCCCTTGAGTTCGAGCACAGCGAGCGAGGGCTTGGGGGACTGGATGACATCGAGCGACAGCGGGGTGGCCGAGGCGGCGATGTATTCGATGCGCCCGTGCTCGCTAACGAACAACAGGTCGAGGGGGATGTAGGTGTTCTTCATCCACATCGTGGGGCTTTGATTGCCGGGAAACACGAACAGCATGCCGGCATGTTCATCCATCTCATGCACGAACATCAGTCCCTGTTCTTCACGGCGCGGACTATCGGCCTGCCAAATCTTGAAGTTGATCACGTTGCCGGCCGTGGTGCGGATTGCCAGCAAGCTTTGCGGAAACGCCGATAGCGGCTCGGGTGCCTGATCTTGGGCGACTGCGCTGCCGCCGGAAACAATGCCCCCGGCGATTAACATTACCGTGGCGAAAAATGATTTTAACATTGCTGCGGGCTCCCCTCTCACGGCGGTTGTTCTCGGAAATCGACGACGCCGGCAAACTCGAAGGTGCTGACCAGCACATCGCCGTCGCCGTGCACCGCATGGGCGGGTGAGGTGCAAAACCCGCGCGCCTCGACCCGGTAGAAACCTTGGGGCGAGAGTGGGCGCTGCGTCAGTGAATCCACGGTGCAGCGCTTATCGCCGAGCGTACCGAAGATCCGGCTCTTGCCCTGCACCACCACGGTCACATTGGTGCGGATGGCGTGCCCGGACTTGCCGGCGCGAACACCGGTCAAACCAAACACCATCAGCAAATTCGGGTTGCCGCCGGCGATGCGCTCAAAGCTCAGACGAGCTCCGGGCGGCTTGCCGCGCCATTCACCCTGACAACGGGTGCCGCTGTTCGGCCAATCGATGGTGGCGTCGACTGCGCCGGCCAGATGCGCGCGAAGGTAGCCGTCGCCGGAGGATAGACAGCCCGACGGATTGATGATGGGCGAGGAGGTGAGGGGCGAGGAGGTGAGCGGTGAGGACACCACCACGGGCGTGTCGGCGGCCGAGGCTGCCCCGGCGCAGGCGGCAATGGCTAGGACGGCCAAGGCGGGGACGCACACCGCCAGTCCCGGTCGCGTCCATGGCGCGGGGAGGGCGCGCACTTGGCGGCGGACGTGCAACTTAGTCGGTATCATTTGCTTATGTTGCCATGCATGCCGGGAGAATGTTGATGCTCAAGCCTCGGCGACTCATCGGTGGACTCATTGCCTGCTTGCTGTGCTTGGCTGGATGTTCCGTGCTTGCCCCCAAACTCGAACGGCCCACGTTGGCGGTGGTCGGTGTCGAACTGGTCGGCGGCAACCTGCTGCAGCAAACGTTTCGCGTCAAGTTCAATATTCAGAATCCTAACGATCGTGCGCTGCCGGTCAGCGGACTGCGGGCGTCCTTGAATGTGGGCGGCGAGCCGATCGCGCAGGGGCAGAACGACCGCGCCTTCGTCGTGCCTGCCGAGGGCAATACCGACTTCGACATGATGATTACCGCGAACATGGCGTTAGCCTTGCTGAAGCTCGCCAATAAAATGGATCAGCACGCCGACTCGATCGATTACGAGGTGAGCGGCGCGGCGAGCGTCGATTTGCCCTTTTTGCGGGATTTGCCGTTCCATCAAACGGGCTCATTTTCGCTCCAAGGAATGAAATAACTCATTGAAATAGTTATATTTTTTGAAAAACGATAGCCGTCCCGCGCTCCCTGTCTGATAAACTTGGACCAGCTCACGAAAGAGCGCCGCGCACCCCAAGGGCGGGCGCCTACAAGGTAATCATGGCCGCCTCACCCTACGAACAACTGGAACAAGAATTTCGCCGCCTGCATGCGTTCCGCGGCGCGCTGTCGCTGCTGCGCTGGGACGCGGCGGTGATGATGCCGCGCGGCAGTGCGGATGTGCGGGGCGAGCAGCTGGCGGCACTGGAGACCGAACACCATGCCTTGCTCACCACCCCCAAAGTGGCGCGCCTGCTTGAACGCGCCGAGGCGGGCGCCTCGCAGCTGGAGGATTGGCCGCTTGCCAATTTGCACGAGATGCGTCGCCAGCGCGATCACGCGATTGCCACACCGCCCTCGCTGATCGCGCGTCTGGCCAAGGCCACTGCACGCGCGGAAGTGTTTTGGGTCGAGGCCAAGAAAGCGAATGACTTTAAATTGCTGGCGCCGCATCTGGAAGAAGTAGTGCACTTGGTGCGCGACAAGGCGGCGCTGCTCGGGCAGGCGCGTGGGCTCGCGCCTTACGATGCCTTGGTGGATGGATTTACCCCGGGCATATCGACTGCGGACATCGACACCATCTTCAAGGCGCTGTCGCGCAAGCTGCCGGGCCTCATCAGCCAGGCTATCGAAGTGCAGGCGGGGCATGCGCCCGTGCCGCTGGTCGGCAAGTTCACTGTGGCGCGTCAGCGCTCGTTGTCCGTCGAGGTCCTGAAGGCATTGGGGTTCCCCTTCGACCGCGGGCGCCTCGATGAGAGTGAGCATCCTTTTACCGAGGGCGTGCCGGGCGACATTCGAGTGACCACGCGTTTCGATTTGAACGATCCGTTCTCGGGACTGCTGGGCGCCGTGCATGAGACCGGCCATGCCATGTACGACTTGGGATTGCCGGCCAAGTGGCGGGACCAGCCGGTGGGCCGCGATCGCGGGCTGGCGCTCGAAGAGAGCCAGTCGCTGCTGTTCGAAATGAATCTGTGCCGCAGCCGCGCCTTCGTGAAGTACCTCAAGCCGCTGATGGAGAAGTACTTGCAAGTGAGCGGCCCGGAATGGGAGGAGGCCAATCTGTACCGCCATCTGATCCGCGTACGCCGCAGTACCATCCGCATGGACGCCGATGAGCTGACCTATCCCGTGCACATCATGCTGCGTTACGAGCTCGAGAAGAAAATCCTGGAGGGATCGCTGCCCGTGGCGGATTTGCCGGAGGCGTGGAACGCAAATCTGGAGCAGCGCCTGAATATTCGGCCGACGAATGACGTCGACGGCTGTCTGCAGGACATTCATTGGGCGGTGGGCCATTTCGGCTATTTCCCGTCGTATGTATTGGGCGCAGTTATCGCCGGACAGCTCAACGAGGCCATGCGTGCGGAGCGGCCGTCGCTGGATGAGGAAATCGCGGCCGGCCAGTTCGGGGGCGTGATGGATTGGCTGCGCGACAATGTGCACGGCGTGGGCGCGCGATTGCCGGTGCAGGAGCTCATCAAGCAGGCCACGGGCAAGCCGCTGACGGCGGCGGCGTACCTGCGCTACCTGGAAACGAAGTATCTCGAGGTTCCCTGACCGTGACCAATAATATTGCGGTAAAACAGCCGTCGAACAATTTCAAGAAGCTTGCGGCGCAACTGCGCGGCTCGGTAGGCAAGGCGATCGGCGATTTCAAAATGATCGCCGATGGCGATCACGTCATGGTGTGCCTGTCAGGCGGCAAGGACTCCTATACCTTGCTCGACATGCTGTTGAGCTTGCAGCGCAGCGCGCCCGTTAGCTTCGAGATCACCGCGGTGAATCTCGATCAGAAGCAGCCGGGCTTTCCAGTTCATGTATTGCCCGACTACTTCGAGAAATTGGGCGTTCGATACCGCATCATCGAGCAGAACACCTATGCCGTGGTCAAGCGCGTCATCCCGGAGGGCAAGACCATGTGCGGTCTGTGCTCGCGCCTGCGCCGCGGCGCGCTGTATCGGTTTGCCGCGGAGAACGGCATCACCAAAATCGCGCTGGGCCATCATCGCGACGACATCGTCGAGACTTTGTTCCTGAACATGTTCTTTGGCGGCCGCATGAAGGCAATGCCGCCGAAACTGCTCAGCGAAGATCGTCGGCATATCGTCATCCGGCCGCTAGCCTATGTGGCGGAGTCATTGATCGCCCGCTATGCAGCGCAGGCACAGTTTCCCATCATTCCCTGCACGCTGTGCGGCTCGCAAACCAATATGCAGCGGCTGGTGGTGAAGAATATGCTGCGTGAATGGGAGCTGAAGTTTCCCGGCCGGATCGAAACGATCTTCTCCAGCATCTGCAATGTGTCGGGCTCGCAGCTCGCGGACCCCAAGCTGTTCGACTTCGCGGGTCTCGACAGTCAGCGCAGCCTGCTGCGAGTGGCCGAGGAACTCGAGTCCTAGCTCGAGAGGCCATTGTCAGAAGCGGCGGGCGGGAATGAAATACTTCAACAGCCGCCCTAGCAGCCCCTCGCCGGATCTAGCCTCCATGTAGGCCTCGCAGGCGAGGCGCGAGCGAAGTCGTGCACCCGACTGATAGGCCGATTGATAGTCGACTTGGCGCGGGCTCCAGCGAGTCTTGGAGACGTCCAAGCCGGGTGAGAGACCGACTGTCTTGAAGTCGTGGGCAATCGCATACTTGATCGCTTCGGCCACGGTGGTAGTCATGACGCTGTACTTGGACCAGGCCGGGTCGAAGCCCGAGTAGTAGAGATACAGGCGGTCACCCACCGCGAAGGCGATCCGCACCGCGACAATTTGCGATCCAATCTTGAGCTGAAAAATGCGCAAGATGCCCCGCCTGCTCAGTTGCTCGCAGACCTCGTAGAGAAAGTCCCGGGCAACCGCGCTGGCAAACCGGTTCGGATGAACGGCGTTGGCAGGGAGACTCGCCCGCATGACGTGCAGTTCGAGGAATCGGTCCAAAGCACCACGCACCTCGCCGGGCGCTTCGATTACCAGCAGCTCGAAACCAAGGCCGTCGCGCTTCAATGAATTGTAACAATGGCGCAGCGACTCGCGGATGTTGCGCTTGCGGCTGCTTCGAAAATCCTCCCAGCTGGGGGTCAGATCGAGCACGAAGTCCGACAGCGGAGGTTGCGGCTGCAGCTCTCCCATCTTGTGCGTGGCCTCGGCGAGGGCGCCGTTGAGTCCGGTCCAGTGGATCCAATCCCAGTTTCCGACTTTCGACAGCTCGTTCTGTACGGCTTGGAGGGTCGAATATTCGTAACCCACTTCGATCAGCGGCGTGCGTATCTCCGTGATGGCGGGGTCGGCTCCCAGCGCTTGGATGGACACGATTTTAAATGGCCCAAACCGACGCCGGCTAATGACGAAAGGCACGATGGCGACGCAGGCAGCGGAGGAATTGTGCAGCACGAAGAACAGCGGCTCGTCCTTTACGTCCGGATCGTGGTTAAGGAAGTGGCGGCACCAAGCGAGGTGCCATTCGTACAGGGCAAAGGGTACTGCATTGCCGGTAATGCCCTGCAGACGCTCGTAACACGGCCGCAGGGCGGCGATGCCCTCAACGGTAGTCACCGTTTGGATGCTATCCGTGGCTTTGTGGAGCAAGCCGAGCGCTACCTTTGAAGGTAAGATCTGCCATGTGAAAGAACCCACTCCGCGCGTTATGTCGCAAACCCGCAAAGCACCCGCCTCCCGGCGGGCGGGCAATTCGTGCCATGCATGGGAGACGCTTTCCGATGATCAGTTGCTGAGTCTACGCTTTTGCGATCTGAAATTGACGATCCAAGGCACAGAACTGGCGCGGGCCATCGAGCGCCTGTACCGTGAGCTCGAGCTCAAGGGGATACGATTTCGGCCGCACTGTTGGCTGGCCGAGGAGTGGTTCTCGCCCGACGGAATACCCGGGATCGCCATTCCCTTCTATCTGGCGCACCCGCGGCTCGTGAGATTGGAGCGGCGCTTCATGAGGGAGGTGGAGGGGGGCAACCGCAATTGGCTGATGCGCATCCTGCGCCACGAGGCTGGACACGCCATAGACTCGGCCTATCGCTTAAGGCGCCGCGGCCAGTGGCGCGGGGTGTTCGGGCCGGCCTCGCTGCCGTATCCCGACACCTATCGTCCGCGTCCGGGAAGCCGTCGCTTCGTGCAGCACTTGGGCGCCTGGTATGCCCAGGCCCATCCTACCGAGGACTTCGCTGAGACCTTTGCCGTTTGGCTGAAACCGAACTCGCCTTGGCGGCGCGAATACTTGGGTTGGCCTGCCTATGCGAAGCTGGAATACATCGATGCGCTGGCCAAGGACATCGGCGCCGCCAAGCCGGCTGTTTCGGATCGCAGCACCATCGAAGATGTGAAACACGAAACCCGCACGCTGCGCGAGCACTACGAGCAGAAGCTCGCGCATTACAGGCTGCCGCGCCGCTCCGGAGCCGACGAATTGCTGCTCAAGGTATTCACCGCGGTCCCGCGCGGGCGCTCGCGTCTGAAGGCGGCGACTTTGCTGCGTGAATTGCGCCATCCGCTGCGCCAACGGATCCAACGTTCCGGGGCGTTCAGCGAATACCTCGTGCATCAGGTGCTGCGGCTGATGATCGAGCGCTGCGAGGCGCTGAATTTGTACGTGCGCGGATCGCGGCGCGAGCACAAGGCGCACTTGCTGTGGGTGATCGGGCGACTGGCCGAGTCCTACGAAGAGCGACAATTGCCGCGGCTGTCGCTATGAGGAAGATGCGGGCGCTGGTTCTCGTCCATTCGACACTGGTGCCGCCCGATTCGCTGAAGGGCTCCACCGAGAAGGAGATCGACGAGTGGCGCGCCGAATACGATGTCATATCGCACCTGAAATCCGAGGGCCACGAAGTCATGCCCTTGGGGTTGAGCGACAGCCTGTCGGAATTGCGCCGCGCCATCATCGACTGGAAACCCCATGTCGTGTTCAATTTGCTGGAGGAATTCGACGGGATCGTCACCTATGATCAACACGTGGTGGCGTTTTTGGAGCTGATGCATCAGCCTTATACGGGATGCAATCCGCGCGGCATGCTGTTGTCGCGCGACAAGGTGTTGTCGAAGCAGCTGCTCTCCTACCATCGGGTG
>JBDUBO010000125.1:0-10181 GCA_040004115.1 Gammaproteobacteria bacterium
ATTGCGCCGGCGCATAAAAGCCCATGGGCTGGCTGTTGATGAGCGCCGCGCAAAACGCCGCGGGCTTGTAGTGCTTCAGCCAGGCGGAGGTGTATACGAGGAGCGCGAAGCTGGCGGCGTGGGATTCAGGAAATCCATAGTCGCCGAACCCCAAGATCTGATTGAAAATCTGATTCGCGAAACTCTCGGCATAGCCGCGCTCGCGCATGCCGTCGATCAGCTGGCGCTGGAAAGGCTCCAAGCCGCCCTTGCGCTTCCAGGCCGCCATGGCGCGGCGCAGCCGGTCCGCATCGCCCGGCGAAAAGCCGGCGGCGACCATGGCCAGCTGCATGACCTGTTCCTGAAAAATCGGCACGCCCAAGGTGCGCTTGAGCACTGCCTCAACCGCCTTGCTCGGATAGGTCACCGCCTCCTCGCCGCTGCGGCGGCGCAGGTAGGGATGCACCATCTCTCCTTGGATGGGACCGGGGCGCACGATGGCCACCTCGATCACCAGGTCGTAATAATTTTGCGGCCGCAGGCGCGGCAGCATGGACATTTGTGCGCGCGATTCGATTTGAAACACACCCGTGGTGTCGGCGCGGCAAATCATTTCGTATACGGCGGGATCCTCCGCCGGCACACTCGCCAAGTCGAGCTCCGCGGGCGCAGCGGATGAGCCGGGGTGCGCCGGCCTGCCGAAATCATTGATCAGATCGAATGCACGGCGTATCGCACTCAGCATGCCCAAGCCCAGCACATCCACTTTCAGCAGCCCCAGCGCATCGAGATCGTCCTTGTCCCACTCGATCACCGTGCGATCGGGCATGGCCGCATTCTCGATGGGCACGAGTTCATCCAAACGCCCGCGCGCAATGACGAAGCCGCCCACATGCTGCGAGAGATGGCGCGGGAACCCCAAGATTTCGGCCGTGAGGGCGATGAGGCGCGCAATCACGGGATCGTCGGGATCGAAACCGGAGGCGCGGATGCGCTCTGGATCGATGCGCTGTCCGTCCCACCATTGCATGCCGCGCGCGAGCTGGTCGACTTGCGCAAGATTCAATCCCAGCGCCTTGCCGACGTCGCGCAAAGCGCTGCGCGGACGATAACAAATGACGGTGGCCGCCAGCGCCGCGCGCTCGCGGCCGTACTTGGCATAAATATACTGGATCACCTCTTCGCGCCGCTCGTGCTCGAAGTCCACATCGATGTCGGGCGGCTCGTTGCGTTCCTTGGAAACGAAGCGTTCGAACAGCATGGACATGCGCGAGGGATCCACTTCAGTTATGCCCAAGCAGTAACAGACGGTGGAGTTGGCCGCGGAGCCGCGGCCTTGACAAAGAATTCCCTGCGAGCGCGCATATTGGACGACGTCGTGCACGGTCAAAAAGAACGGCTCGAATTTGAGTTCGGCGATCAAGCGCAATTCGTGCTCGATGCTCTCGCTGACCGCGGGCGGCGCACCCTTGGGCCAGCGCCGCACGCAGCCGCGCAGGGTCAGCGCGCGCAAGTGACTGCTGGGGGTGGCGCCGGCGGGCACGATTTCCTCCGGGTATTCGTAGCTCAATTCATCGAGCTTGAAACTGCAGCGTTCGGCTATTGCCAGCGTTTGCGCGAGCAGCGGCGCGGGATACAGCTCGCGCAGGCGCGGCAAGGGACGCAGGTAACGCTCGCCGTTCGGAAATACGGCAAATCCCAGGGATTGCAGCGGCGTGTTGAGTCGGATCGCCGTCAGCACATCCTGCAGGGCGCGGCGGCCGCGGCGATGCATGTGCACGTCGCCTGCCGCCACTCGCGGCAAGTCCAGCTCTTCGCCCAGTGCTTCGAGCAATTGCAGGCGGCGGCCGTCGAAGCCGCCGGTCAGCAATTCCACGCCTATCCACAAGCGCCCCGGAAAGCGTTCGCACAGCCACCGGCCGTCCTGTTCCTGCCGCTGCGCGGCTGCCCGGTCGGCTCGCGGCAGCCAGATGATCAAGCAGCCGTCGAGGGCATTCTCGAGATCGGTGCGGGCCAGCGCGTAATGACCCTTGGACTTGGCGCGACGCGCGCGGCTGATCAAGCGGCTCATGGCACCGTAGCTCGCGCGATCGGTGGCCAGTGCCACGAGTTTCAGTTCATCGAGGCAGGTGAGCTCCGTGCCGATGATTAGCGGCAGGCCATGCTGCTTGGCGGCGACATGAGCGCGTACCACGCCCGCCAGCGAGCATTCGTCGGTGAGCGCCAGGGCGCGATAATCCAGGCGTTTGGCCTGGGCGATCAATTCTTCGGGCTGCGAAGCGCCGCGCAAAAAAGAGAAATTGCTCAAGGCATGGAGTTCGGCGTACACGGATCGGACCTGGCACCTGTGCGTCCGCCGTTCAGGCGAACATCCCGTGCAAGTACCAACGCTTGGATTGGCGCTCCTGAAAAACCCACAGCCTTGCACCTGGCTGCTGTGCGTTCGCCCCATGCGAGCGAGGCGCGTCGGGAGTTTGGCGTGCAATGTAGTAATCGCGCGCCACGCCCTTGCCGTCCCACCAACCGCTCTCGATGCGTTCAGGTCCCTGTTCCAGAATCAAATCGCCTGCCAAGGGCAGCGGCGCATCCAACAGCCACACCGGGCGCGGCAGACCATCGCCTGCGGTCTCCGCCACTCTGCCGCCGGCAGGCAGGGCGGAGGCCGGGCGCAGTTCATGGACGCGCCGCCAGGCCGCTTCGGGCCGATGTTCCGGGATGGGAACAACCCCATATACTGCTTCCTCGCCCAGGCGCGCGCGCAAGCGCTCCACCAATTGCGGCGCCGTATCGCGGCCACCGCCGCTCGTGCCGGCGGCACGCGACAGTCCCGCAAAGATATCGAGCGAGCCGGCCGAGAGGGATTGCAGAGAACCGGACAACAATTCCATGCTGCGGACCGGCGCCGGCAACTCGAGCCGCGCCAGTTTCTGGATCAGCACATCCGTCAAGCGGCGCCGTTCGCTGGTGATGCTCGCCAATCCCAAGTACACACAGGTCGCCGGCCCCGTGCGGTGGCGCAGTGTCAGCCGCAATCTCTGTACGCCGGCCTGACGCTCACGCAAGAACTGCGCACAGCATACGACCAACGGTTCGAGCGCTTTTTCCAGATAGGCGACGGTCTCGATCTCCATTTCGAAATCGCAGCGCGCTCGAAAACGCTCCCGCGGCACGAATGCCCTGCGCGGCGCGCATTGCCGCGCCAGCGCAATGTCCAGATCCTGCACCAGGTCCGCGCCCAAACGGCGTGTCAGACCGGCGCGCGGCAGGCGCAGCAATTCACCCAGCCGCGTCACACCCATGGCACGCAAGCTCTGCAGCCGCGCGCCATCCCAGGCCGTGCAAGCGATCGGCAATCCCGCCATGCGTCCGGGCAGCGTTTCAAGATCTTCGATGTGCACCGGAGCGCCGGTCGGTGCTTGATCGGCACCTGGCTGTCCGGCACCTAGCTGGCGGGCGCGCGCGAACCAGAGCGCAGCCAAAGTCGGCGCCGTGGCGCTGTATGCCCGCAGCTCGAGCCGGCGCCAGCAGGCATCGATATCGGCATGCAAGTTTGCCAGGGGACCCAGTAGCTTCAGGCTTCCCTTGATTTCCAGCAGCAGGGCGTTGGGCGGCTCGATGCTGACCAAGGAGGTGAATCGTTGCGCGTGCAAGCACAGGCGCTGCAGTACGGCGGCGGAATGTTCCATGTCGAGCAGTTGCGGAAATACCGCGGCATACCAAAGCTGCCTTGGACGCATACGCGCGGCGGTCTGCGGCGTCGGCGGTGTGCCGCCTGCCTGCAATGCTCTAGGTGCAGCGTATGCCTTGCGGTTGGGCGCAGGTGCGAACGCAGGTGCAGGTGCAGGTGCAGGTGCGGACGCGGGCGAAATGTCTTCTGCGGCAAACAGATCTGCCGTCAATGATTTCGTCTTGCGTAGTTTCACGGGCCACCGAAATCCACGGGCCCAGGCCGGCCGCCCTGCACCTTGAGAATATCAAGACGCATCTCATGCTCACCCCGGCTCACCGCCAAGCGCAGGCTGGCGGGCGAAGATTCGAAACGATGCCGCTCGGGGCGAAACAGCACGCCAAGTGCACCGCCCGCCTCGGCCGCCAATTTCAAACGCCGCAGCCAGCGATCATCGGTGCCCTTAAGCCAGAGAAATACCGCGGCGCAGACTCCCGAAGCCAGAGCCTGTTCAGCAGCCCACAAGGCCTCCGTCGCGCTGGGCGGCCGCACTATGAGCAGGCGTCCCAGTTCGATTCCCTGTTGTGCTAAGGCAGGTGCGTAAGGCTCATGAGGCGGTGCGATCCAGACCAGCCATGGAGTCTCGCCGGCCCCGCCGGCGACACCGCCGCGCTGAGATTCCACCAGAGCCGGCAAGAAAAGCTGCACCTCGCCCAAGCCGGTATCGTCCAGCAACACCTCGATGAGCGACGCCGTCGGCCACCCACCCCCGGGCAAGCGGGCATCAAGCGAGCTCTTACCGGTGGACCAAACCGGACGGGCGGGGGCAGCCGAGGCGTCTTTTAACTTCCAGACGCGTGCATCGGCCAAAATATCCGCGAGCGCTGATGCTTCACGCGGCATCCACGTCTTTACCGCAACGAAGCACTCCGACGACCACCCCTTCGATAATCATGGGCTGTTTTTTGAGATCGACGCGGATGGGTTCGAAATCGGCATTTTCCGGCAACAGCCACACGATCGTGCCTTCCTGGCGATAGCGCTTGACGGTGACTTCATTTTCCAAGCGCGCCACTACGATTTGACGATTGCGCACCTCGGGCGTGCGATGCACAGCCACCAGGTCGCCATCCAAGATGCCGGCATTTTTCATGCTCATGCCCTGCACTTTCAGCAGGTAGTGCGGCTGGGGTTGGAATAACTGCGGGTCGATCTGGTAGCGCTTTTCGATATGCTCTTCGGCCAAGATCGGGCGGCCGGCGGCAACGCGCCCGATGAGCGGCAGCCCCAATTGTTCTCGCAGAATATCCTTGAGCTGGATGCCGCGCGAGGCGCCGGGAATGAGATCGATGACACCTTTGCGTTGCAAGGCGCGCAAGTGCTCCTCGGCAGCATTCGGTGACTTGAAACCCAAGGTGCGCGCGATTTCGGCGCGCGTGGGCGGCATCCCGCTTTCCATGATGGCGTCTTGAATGAGCCTGAGGATCTGAGATTGGCGGGGGGTAAGGTCCGACATGCATCACCTGTATATGTAGCCAGTGACTGTTATTATATACAGTCATCGGAGACTGGCAAGTCCCTTGAAGGCGCGGTAATTTGCCACCCCATTTGACGGAATATGACATGACACAAGAACAAGATCGTTCGCGCGACCGCCTCCTCGGCATGGATCGACCCATCACCCGCCGCGATTTCTTAAACGGCATCGCTCTGGGAGCCACTGCTCTGGGAGCCACCGCCGCCGCACCCCTGCTCGCGGCCACGCCGACGGATCCTGCCGCCTCGGCCGGTGCCGCGCTGCCGCCCGCCGCCCAAGACGCATTCGGCTACTACCCGCCCCTGCTCACCGGCCTGCGCGGCAGCCACGCCGGCTCCTTCGAGGACGCTCACGCACTGCGCGACGGTCACGCGTGGCCCAACGTCACCGCTACCGGCGAGGAATACGACCTGATCGTCGTCGGCGGCGGCATCAGCGGTCTCGCCGCCGCGCACTTTTATCGCGCACGGAACCCCAAAAGCCGCATCCTCATACTCGAAAATCACGACGATTTCGGCGGCCACGCCAAGCGCAATGAATTCAACTTGGACGGCCATCTGAATTTACTCAACGGCGGCACCCTGGAAATCGACAGCCCTCGCCCCTACGGCCCTATCGCCGCCGGCTTGTTGACGACCCTCGGCATCGACGTGGAAAAACTCATCAAGAAGACTCAAAACCTCGAGTACTACGAGCACCTTGGCTTGCAGAGCGCGGTGTTCTTCGATCACGAGACATTCGGCGCCGACAAGCTCAGCGTCGGTCTCGATCGGCTTCCATTCAAGCAGTTTCTGGCTGATGCGCCGCTATCCGAGGCGGCACGCGCGCAAATCGTCAAGATCCAAGAAGGCAACATCGATTACCTGCCGGGACTGTCATCGGACGTGAAGAAAGATCGGCTGTCGCGCATCAGTTATGAAGCGTTTCTGCGCGACCTCGTCCATGTGGAACCGGCGGTGCTCAGCTTCTACAACGCGCGCACCAAGGGCGAGTGGGGCGTGGGCACGGACGCCGTGTCAGCCCTCGACTGCTGGGGCTTCGGACTTCCCGGATTTCAGGGCATGAACCTGGCGCCGGGATCGACCCGCCGCATGGGTTTCACACCGGCCGGCTACGCGGACACCGGCGGATCGTTGCGTCTGCATTTTCCCGACGGCAACGCGACTATTGCCCGCCTCCTGGTGAGAAATCTCATACCGGGTGCGGTGCCCGGCAGCAGCGCCGAAGATGTGGTAACGGCCCGCGTGAACTATGCGCAACTCGATCGCAGTCCGTCGGCGGTCCGCTTGCGGCTCAACAGCATTGCCATCCGCGCACGACATCTCGGCGATCCGAAATCCGCCGGCCGGGTGGAAGTCACCTACCTGCGTGGCGGCCAGGCGTTTAGCGCACGCGCGGGCGGCGCGGTGCTGGCGTGCTACAACATGATGATTCCCTATTTATGTCCTGAGTTGCCGCGCGCGCAGCAAAACGCGCTCCACCAGCTGGTCAAGACACCGTTGGTCTACACCAGCGTCGCTCTGCGCAATCGACAAGCCTTCGATGCCTTAAAGATGCACCGGGTGTATGCGCCCGGCGGTTATCACACCTATTTTCACCTGAATCCACACGTCAATATCGGGGGATACCGCAGTCCCCAATCTGCGCAACAGCCGGTCCTACTGCACATGGTGCGCACGCCCTGCATGCCGGGGCTGCCCGAGCATGATCAGAATCGCGCGGGCCGAGCGGAACTGCTGAGTACCTCGTTCGAGACCTTCGAGCGCAACATCCGCGATCAACTGTCTCGCACCCTCAAGGGCAGCGGGTTCGATCCCGCCCGCGATATCACGGCCATCACGGTGAATCGATGGCCGCATGGATATGCGCCCGAATACAACCCGCTGTTCGAGCCGGACGTCCCGGAAGCCGAACGGTCGCATGTCATCGGGCGTGCTCCATTTGGCCGCATCACGATTGCCAACTCCGACTCCGGTGGTGGGGCGTATACGGATACAGCCATCGATCAGGGGCATCGTGCCGTCGCAGAACTGCTGCGAGGCTAGTGAGATATTTGTGTTTCGCTGTAAAATTTACATTGATTGACCACATTTTTAATGTCGATTTAATTTCCAAAGAACGGAATGACGATAAAACGTCGCTCTCAGCCGACAAATAGCTCTTTTCAGTTGCATTCGACGCGCGAATTTGGCTTTATGTAAGACTGTGTTGCGACGCAGACGGGTCCGGCAAATAGACGGGCGGGTATGTGGCAACACTTCGGACTTTCCGATACGAACAAATTAACCCTAGGGGAACATTTTTATGAATTTGACCACCACACTTAAGGCCTCTCTCGCCGTGGCCTGCGTAGTTGCCTTCGCAGGTTGCACCGATCTGAAGCCGATACAAGCTCAGATCGACGATCTGAAGTCACAAGTCGGCAAACTGCAGGGCGATGTGGCGAAAGCCTCGAGCGATGCGGCTGCCGCCAACAGCGCTGCAGCCAGCGCCCATTCGGCCGCTTCCGGCGCGCAAAGCACCGCGAATCAGGCGTTGTCGACCGCGCAGGCGAATTCGACTGCCATCGAAGCGATCAACGAGAAAATCGATCGCATGTTCAAGAAGTCGGTTTCGAAATAAGTCGAGACGGCTCTTAAGACTGAACGCCGCGGGTTGTTCCGCGGCGTTTTTTTTTGCGGAACTGTCAGCGCAGAAGCTCGCCGCAGCGGCAATGCTCCTGCATCCTGCAAATAGCGAGTCTCAATAGCGGATGAGAGCCGATCCCCAGGTGAAACCGCCGCCGAACGCTTCCAACAACAACAGCTGGCCGCGTTTTACCCGGCCGTCGCGAATGCCGGTGTCGAGCGCCAGCGGCACGGACGCGGCGGAGGTGTTGCCCTGGGTATTGATGGTCACGATGACCTTTTCCATCGGCAGATCGAGTCGCCTGGCGATCGCCTCGATGATGCGGATGTTCGCCTGATGCGGAATCAGCCAGTCGAGCTGGTCCTTGTTCACGCCGTTGGCGGTGAGCGTCTCGGTCACCAAGTGCCCCAGCGTGTTGACCGCGACCTTGTATACCTCGTTGCCCTTCATCTGCACCCCGGCCTTGCCTTCGCGTATCAATTTGAAGCCCTTGGATACGCCGTCCGGATACAGCAGCAAGTCCTTGTACTTGCCGTCGGAATGCAGGCGTGTGCTGATGATGCCAGGCTCGGCGGAAGGCTTCAGGATCACTGCGCCCGCGCCGTCGGCAAACAGCACGCACGTGCCGCGATCGTTCCAATCGACAATTCGCGTCAGCGTCTCCGCACCGACGACCAGCGCGCATCTCGATTCGCCCAGCCGCACGAATTTGTCCGCCACGCTCAAGGCATACACGAAGCCCGTGCAGGCAGCCTCCAGGCTGAACGCAGGACAGCCGTGAATTCCCAATCGATCCTGCAGCAAGGTGCCCACGTTCGGAAACACTAGATCCGGCGTGGTGGTCCCGACGCAGATCAGATCGATATCGGCGGGCGTTACCCCTGCATCCTGCATCGCGCGCCGTGAGGCATGTTCGGCCAGATCGGTCGTCGTCTCGCCCTCCGCCGCCACGTGCCGCTGCTCGATTCCGGTCCGCGTGCGGATCCATTCATCGCTGGTGTCCACCAGCTTTTCTAGCTCGGCATTGGTCAGAATTTTCTCCGGCAGGTAGCTGCCGGTACCGGCGATTCGTGAGTACATGGGCTTCCTCAAGTATCCGGTGGGACGTGCAGCTGCTGCGCAATGCGCGCCGGCAGGCCGCTGCGCGCTTCCAGCACTGCGACTTCGATTGCGCGCTGGAACCCGAAAAGATCGGCCCCACCATGACTCTTGATGACGATCCCGTTCAAGCCGATCATGCTCGCGCCGTTGTAGCGGCGGGGATCGATGCGTTTGCGCAAGGCCTGCAGCGCCGGCCGCGCCGCGAGATAGCCGAGCTTGCGCACGGCAGTACGGCTGAATTCCTCGCGCAGCGCATCGGCAATCAAGCGCGCCGCTCCCTCCATCGCCTTAAGCGCAACGTTGCCGGTAAATCCGTCGGTGACGACCACGTCGACCTTGTCGGAGAAAATATCGTCGCCCTCGACGAAGCCGACGTAGTTGATGTCCATCGCAGCCAATAAATTGTGGGCGGACTGGACGATCTCATTGCCCTTGATGTCTTCCGTGCCGATGTTGAGCAGCCCCACCCGCGGCCTCGCATGCGCGCCTTCGAGATCAGCCGCGAGTACCGAGCCCATCACCGCAAATTGGCACAGCTGCACCGGAGTGCACGAGGCATTCGCCCCAAGATCCAGCATGTAGGTGTGTCCGCCGCGCGACGGAATGAGCGAGACAATGGCCGGACGTTCCACTCCCGGAAGCATCTTCAGAACGAAGTGCGCGGTCGCCATCAATGCACCGGTATTGCCCGCGCTGACGCAGGCATGCGCATCGTTGGCCTTCACCAGGTCGATGGCACGGCGCATCGAAGAGTCTTTCTTGCGCCGCAACGCTTCGCGCGGATGATCGGTCATTTCGACCACATCGGAGGCTAACAGGCAGGTCACATTGGAGGGAGCTTGGTTGCCGAGCTCGCGTTCCAAATCGGCTTGCCGCCCGATCAGTGTAAAGCGCACATCGGCGAATTCATGCGCTGCGGCGACTGCCGCGGGCACGCAAACCGACGGCCCGCGGTCGCCGCTCATGGCGTCGATGGCAATATGGAGCAGCGCAGGCACTGTGCGTCAAAAAAGCCCGAGCGGCGCGCGATCCGCCGCCGGCAAATTGCGGCTTATTCTTCGGCCGCCGCGGCGTCCGCTTTGGTCTGCAGCACCTTGCGGCCACGATAGAATCCCTCGCGGGAAATGCGATGGCGCGAATGGGTCTCGCCGCTCTTGGCGTCGATCGATACCGCGGGCAGCGGCAGCGCCGAATGGGAGCGATGCATGCCGCGTTTGGACGGGGTTTTTCTGCTTTTTTGAACTGCCATGAGTGCTTTGTCCTATCAAG
>JBDUBO010000126.1:0-10173 GCA_040004115.1 Gammaproteobacteria bacterium
ACATCCTTGAGAATATTGGTCATCTGCAGACCCTGCGCAAACGACGCAGAGATTGCCGACAGCGCCGGGCGGTGGCGGGCAATATCGGGGGAATGGTCGCAAAAGAGGTCCGTGAGCATATCGCCGACGACGCCCGCGACGTAGTAACAATAATCATCCAAGTCGGTCGATCGGGCGAGGCCCTTGAGGCTCGCCGAGAACTGGAAGCGAGGCATGCCGTAGCACATGAGGTCGACACAGCGCCGGATTGCGGCTTGCTGCTGCTCGTTGAGGCTACGCATGACCCCAATCACGCGATCCATGTTGAGCACCAGGTCGTGTTCCGTGGCCAGGGTGCGGTCCGATAAGCGGGGGCCGATGTCCCGGGCCAAAACCGTGGGGACTTCCTCGCCCGCCAACACGGCGCTAAAACGTCGCAGGAAGGCCAGGGTTTCTGGAGGGGACAGCGCCGGCTCATCTTCGATGGTATCGGCGATACGGCACAGCAAATAGGCGCAGCTGACGGCCGTGCGCAGGCCCTCCGGCAGTTGCGGGATGGTCAGCGCGAAGGTGCGCGATACATGGGGGAGAATCTGGTCTTGATAGACTTCATCTGAACTGACGGAATCCATGCGGACAGTATCTCGGAAACCTTGGAAGATAGCATCATGTCAGCGGGCCAGCCCTGGTGCAAATTTGCAACAAGGGCCCCTACCGTTGCCACTAAGCCGGTGTGGCAGTATAAACTTGCGCGCATGAGCGTCGATCCAGAAAAATACCCGCTGCTTCAATCGATTGATTCCCCCGCGGATCTGCGCCGCCTGCCCGCCGCCCGCCTTGCGGAATTGGCCGATGAACTGCGCCAATTTCTGATCCACAGCGTCAGCACCCGCGGCGGTCACTTTGCCGCCGGATTGGGCACGGTGGAGCTGACAATCGCCCTGCATTATGTATTCAACACCCCCCATGACCGCCTGGTCTGGGACGTAGGCCACCAGGCCTACCCGCACAAGGTACTGACGGGGCGCCGCGACCAGCTGCACACCATTAAACAGGATAAGGGCCTTGCGCCGTTTCCGACCCGTGCCGAGAGCGAATACGACACCTTTGGGGTCGGCCACTCCAGTACTTCGATCAGTGCCGCCCTCGGGATGGCCGTCGCGGCAGCGCAACGGGGGGAGGAGCGTCGGGCCGTGGCAATTATCGGGGACGGTGCGCTTACCGCGGGCATGGCCTTCGAGGCGCTCAATCACGCAGGTTCACTGCCCACCGATCTGCTCATCGTTTTGAACGACAACGATATGTCAATTTCGGAGAATGTCGGCGCGCTGTCCAACTATCTGGCGCGCGCCCTGTCGGGACGCATGTATTCACACCTGCGCGAGAGCGGCAAGAAGGTGCTGCGCCAGATGCCCACGGTATGGGAACTGGCGCGCCGCTCGGAAGAGCACATCAAGGGCATGGTTCTCCCGGGAACGCTGTTCGAGGAGATGGGCTTCAACTACATCGGCCCCATCGACGGACATGACATCAAAGCCCTGGTCAGCACTTTGCGCAACCTACAGAAGCTGCGCGGACCGCAGTTCCTGCATGTCGTCACCCGCAAGGGCAAGGGCTACGCGCCCGCCGAGGCGGATCCGATCAAGTGGCACGGACCGGGGCCGTTCGATCCGGCAAGCGGCATGATATTCAAGGAGGCGAGCACCGGGCCGACATATTCACAGGTTTTCGGCAAGTGGCTGTGCGACATGGCGGAGCGCGACCCCAGCATCGTCGGCATCACGCCGGCCATGCGCGAGGGCTCGGGTCTGGTTGAGTTTTCGAAGCGTTTCCCCGATCGCTACCACGATGTCGCCATCGCCGAACAGCACGCGGTGACATTCGCGGCAGGACTTGCGGTCGAAGGCTTGAAACCGGTGGTGGCGATCTATTCCACCTTCCTGCAGCGCGCCTACGATCAGCTCATTCATGACGTGGCGCTGCAAAACTTGCCGGTGATATTCGCGCTCGACCGCGCGGGCCTGGTCGGCAGCGACGGCGCGACTCATCAGGGCAGCTACGATCTGACATTCCTGCGCTGCATCCCCAATATGGTGATCATGGCGCCGGCGGACGAGAATGAGTGCCGTCAGATGCTGTACACGGCGACCACGCTGTCTTCCCCATCGGCGGTGCGTTACCCGCGCGGCACCGGCACGGGCGCGGCGATCGCCGCAGAAATGACGGAACTTCCGCTAGGCCGCGCTCAAGTCAGGCGCGAAGGGCGCAGCGGCCTGGCGATTCTCGCGTTCGGCACATTGATCGAGTCTGCGCGCAAAATCGCCGAGCGTCTGGATGCAACTCTGGTCAACATGCGCTTCGTCAAGCCGCTCGACGAAAAAATGATTCTGGCGACAGCGGAACGCCACCGCGCCATCATCACCATCGAAGAGAATGCCGTCATGGGCGGCGCGGGCTCAGGCGTCGGCGAGGTGCTCGCAGCCGCCGGCGTGCAGCTGCCGCTGCACCATATCGGCATCCCGGACCGTTTCATTGAGCATGGTTCTCGCGACACGTGTCTTGCCGCTGCCGGCCTCGACCTCGCGGGCCTCACCGCCAATGTCGAACGCTGGTGGACGCCGCAAATTCAGGAGCGGATTCGCGGAGGTTTCGCCGCCGTGGGTACCAAGGCGCTGTAGGCTCGAGCGGCAGATTTTGGGGTGGCCTCGATGGGCAAGAGAATCGACACAGACAAGGTTGCGGTGCGCAAAGGCTCGAGTTACCCGGCACCATTCGATGTAGCCTGCGCCACGCGCGCCCGGCAACGCCTCGGCGATGCTGCCGGCTTGACCGACTTCGGCGTGAACCTTCTGCGCCTGCCCCCCGGCGTTTGGTCCAGTCAACGGCACTGGCATGCAGCCGAGGATGAATTTGTATATGTCATCGAGGGCGAGTTGGTGCTGGTGAGCGACGCAGGCGAGGAAATTCTTCGGGCCGGCGACTGCGCCGGTTTCAAAGCGGGCGTCACGGACGGCCACCACTTGCAAAATCGATCGCAACGCGACGCCCTCGTGCTCGAAATCGGCTCCCGCAAACCTGCGGAGGATGAGGGCGAGTATCCGGATATCGACTTGCGATTCCTCAAGGGGCGCGCGGGGTTTGCGCACAAGGATGGCAAGCCCTACTTCACGCGCTAAAGCGGCAATCGAGCGCTCGATTCGCTTAGGACCTGCTGCCCTGAACTCGGCCTGCGAACTCTGCAATCCAGCGGGCGGTACTCTCCGGTGCGGTAAGCGGCAGCATGTGTCCGCCGTCGACCAGAGACAAGTACAAGCCCGGTATTTTCGCTTGCATGGCGACGCCGTGATCCTGGCAGCTCAAGATCGCATCGCTGCGGCCGAACAGGATGTCGACCGGGATCCGGATGGAGGGGTAGCGCGCTTCCAGCGCCGGCAGATCGTCGGTGACGCCCAGCAAATCTGAGGATGCGGCGAAGAATTGGCCCGGCCGAAGCGCGAGAAGGCCGCCCGCGGCAGTGGCGAAATCAGCCGGCACGGTATCGGGGCGGAATACCAGCGACAGCACCTTCGCACCCGCGGCCATCGACGCGGGCACGGCAATCGTCCAGGCAATCAGCTGTCTGAGGCGTCTGGATGGAATCACAAGATCGCGGAATGCCGCCGGCGCGGTGGTTTGCGCGTGCGTCAGCGGTGCGATCAATGCCAGTCCGCCGACGCTCTCGGCATGATTCAGAGCGAGCGCCAGCGCTACGGCGCCGCCATAGGAGTGGCCGACGATAATGGGCTTCTCGAGGCCCAGCGTTGCCAGAAGCTTGGCAATCGTGGCGGCCTGGCCCGGCAGTGACGCCGACACCTGCGGCGGTCGCGTCGAGTATCCGCAACCCGGACGATCGACGCAGATGACGCGAAAATTGACGGCGAGCCGTTCCACCAGCGCATACGTAAAATTTCTCAGCTGTGATCCGAGTCCGTGCACCAACACCAGCGCCGGACCGCTGCCGCTTTCCACGATGTGCAGGCGGGTTGCGCCGACCTGCACGAAGCGGCCGAGTGGAGGCACTGCGGCTTCCACGCGTCTGCGGATGAAAAGGGTGAAAAGAGCCATACCGGCGGTGAGCACCACGAGGAACCCAAACACACCGCCGCCGATGATCAAGGCCGCGGTCATTTCAAGGCTCGGCCCAGCACGTTCCAGTACGACACCGGCATCAACCGCTCCAGTAGCGAAATCGCCTTGGCATCCGCGCCGACCAAGATGCGGGCTTTCCCCTTCGCCACCCCGTCGATGATGATTTCAGCGGCGCGCTGCGGCGGCATCCGTAGCAGCTTTTCAATCCGCGCTACCGACTCGGCGATCTGCGCTGCGGATCGGTCCTTGGGCTTGCGCGAATTCTTCGCGATGGACGTCGCAACGCCACCCGGATGAACCACCGTAAGCGCGACCGTCGAATCCTGCAGTTCGTACCTCAAGGCATTACAAAATCCGCGCACCGCAAATTTGCTAGCCGAATACGCCGTCTGACCCGGCGGAGAAATCAACCCAAACAGGCTCGACATGGTGACGATACCTGCGTCGTCGCTTTGCCTGAGAAGGGGCAAGAAGGCGCGGGTCATCCACACGACGCCCCAAAAATTGATGTTGAACAGCCACTGAAAATCTGCCTCGCTGATTTCTTCGAAGTACCCGCCGAGGGCGACCCCGGCATTATTGACGAGAAGATCGACTTTGGCGTGGTGTTGCGCGACTGCCGCGGGAAACGCAGCCACCGCCTTTTGATCGGCCACGTCAAGAATATGCAGGCTCACATTGACTGCTTGGCTGCCGGCTGCATGGCTCCCGGCAGCGTGTCCTTCGACGAGCCCGCGTGTTTGCTCAAGCCCAGCTTCGTCGATGTCCGCCAAGGCGAGATTGCATCGCCGCTTCGCCAACGCAATCGCCAGAGCGCGCCCAATGCCGCCGCCGGCGCCGGTCACCACAGCGGTGCGGCCCGCGAGCTTCACGTCGGATCCGGAGCGAATTCGAGCACGCCGTCGTCGATTCTGCCCAGGCCCAGCGTGAATGCGTCCAAAAGATAATTCTGGTACACCTTCCAAGGGCGTAGTGCACCCTGTTTGGGCAGGATTTCGCGGGCGCGAACCACGTAGCCGGAGGTGAAGTCCAGAAAGGGTTCCTCAGGCATGGCCGGATCCCGCCGCGGAGTGGCCACCGCGAGTCCGTGCGCATCCATATAGCGCAGCAGGCGGCACACATACTTGGCGGTCAGGTCCGCCTTGAGTGTCCAGGACGCATTCGTGTAGCCAAAGGTATACGCCATATTCGGCACATCGCTCAGCATCGCCCCCTTGTAGGCCATGCGCTTGGATACATCCGTCCGCACGCCGTCCACCGTGAACTCGACGCCGCCCAATAAATTCAACGTCAGACCCGTCGCCGTCACGACGATGTCAGCCGGCAGTTCGGTTCCGGACTTGAGCCGGATCCCGTCGCGGGTGAAGGCATCGATTTCGTCCGTAACAACGGACACCGTGCCCTTGCCGATGGCCTTGAACAGGTCGCCATCGGGGACCACGCAGACCCGCTGATCCCAGGGGTTGTAGCGCGGTGTAAAGTGCCTCGCCACATCGTAATGCGCCGGCAATTGATCTTGAACCATTCGCAGCAGGCGCCTCTTGGCAAGATCCGGCCGTCTGCGTGCCAGCTGGAAAAATGCCATGCCAATGAGGACGTTCTTGAATCGCGCCAGTTGGCAGGCCAGACCCGCCGGCAGCCAACGCCGCAGCGCATTCGCCATGGCGTCTACCGTGGGCATGCTGAACATATACGAGGGCGATCGCTGCAACATGGTCACATGCGCCGCGACTTTCGCCATCGCGGGGATCAATGTAATGGCGGTGGCGCCGCTGCCGATGACCACGACCCGTTTACCACTGTAGTCCAGCGGCTCGGGCCAGAACTGCGGGTGGACAATGGCGCCGCCGTAAGCAGACTCATTCTGAAATTGCGGACGGTACGCCGACTCGTAGCTATAGTAGCCGCTGCAGATGTAGAGGAATCGGCAGTGAAAGCGCAAAGGGCTCTCGGTGCCGCTGCGCACCGCGTCAATTGTCCAGCGGGCGGCGTCACTACACCAATCGGCTTTCGTCACCCTGTGACCGAAGCGGATTCGGGGCTCGACACCCGCCTCTCGCGCCGCATCCACGATATAGCGCCTGATCGACGAGCCATCGGTGATCGCGGCCGCGCTGGTCCACGGGCGAAAGGAATAGCCCAGCGTGAACATGTCCGAATCCGATCGCACGCCCGGAAACCGAAACAAATCCCAAGTGCCGCCGATGGAGTCGCGCGATTCGAGAATTGCATAGCTCTTTGAAGGACAGCGGCGCTGCAGGTGCACCGCGGCTCCGATACCCGACAGACCGGCGCCGACGATCAGCACATCGACATATTCAAGGGACGCGTTCAATAGTCCTTGCCTTTGATGAGGTCTTGGTTGGGAACGATTTGGAAGCGGTCAGGATTGCCTCGCACCAGCGAGTCCGCGTAGCTGTTACTTAAGGTGCCTCGCTCTGCGTTCTGGTTGTCGCGTACGACTGCCCGGTCGAGTATGTAGTCCTGATTGATCTTGCTGGACCGATCGAGGTCGTCCATGTGAGCGTCGAACGCAGCGTTGCTGGCTTCTCTGCGTGCGTTGAGTGCGGCACTCTGTGCGCTGGCGCGGGCGGCATCCGCTTGAACTCGGTTCATCGCGCCTTGCCGCAGCTGCGCCATCATCTGTTGGTTTTGTTGGAAAGAGCGGATCACCGCCAGCAGAGTGGCGTTTTCTTCCTCAGCAAACCGCACAGGGATATTCGAGCCATCGACGCTCATCGCCCTTGGGCCCCATAGGCCGAGCCGCACACTGCCCTTGCGCAGTCCAACGCCGTCATTCAGATCCACGTTGAACATAACCTGAATGGCGTTCCCCGGCACTTTGCTCTTGCTGATCACGGTGTAGGTCCCAGCCGGCAAGCCATTTTTGCGGCGATACTGGTTGGTGATATTGACAAAATTCTCGAATAGGTCCGGCCCCATCTGGAAACCCTGATAAAGCCCGCCCAGGAAAACCATCTCACCGTTTGCGCCCACGGCGGCCAAGGTCCCGGAAGACACCGACGTGACTCTCCACCCGGCGGGGAGACTGATGACAGCGCTGCGGTCGCCGCCGGTAGCTTGAACCAGCGGCGCGGGCACAGCGGCGCCCGGCGCGACGGCGCCCGGCGCGACGGCGCTCGGCGAGCCTGTTCCGGCCGGCTGCCAGACCGCCGACAGCGCTTTCATCATGACGGGCTCGGAAGCACCGAAATGAGATTTGGCATCCAAAAGCACCGCGGCGGAAGCTGAGCCGTCCGCTGCCCGAGAAACGATCAGCAGACCGGCAATGGGCAGATTTCCTCGATTCTTTGCAGTGGCCGTAAAGAAAGTCGATAGCGAAGTGCCGTCGCGGGATTGGAAGAACTTGCCGACCTCCGGCCGGTCGCCCACGTAGTTGTGCACCTGTCGAAGCATATAGACGATTGCATCGGGCATGCTCCCCCTGCCCGTCAACGGTCCATAGATATACTGGCCACCGCCCGGGCTGTCGATGACCTTGAAGTTTCCTTGAGGCGTGGACAGTTGCGCCGTTGCGGAGAGGGTGGCGAGGCTGAGCACGCTTGCGATAAGAGACTTCTGAATCCGGGTCACGCGGCGCTCCTTACGGCAGTTGGGGACTGCTGGAAAGGCCCAAGAATCTCATACTACGGAGGCCGCGTGTGGCTGCCGCGCGGCTTGAGGCTGGCGTGTATGATTGTGTTAACCCTTGATCACCGCCGGAAAGATGGAATGAGCATGCCGGCCCCTTGGCAATCGTATTTGAACGAGTGGTACTTCGCTGAGTTATGACTGAATTGAAATCCGATTTCTTGCGTGTGCTCACCGAGCGCGGCTACATCCATCAGCAAACCGACGCCGCGGCGCTCGACCGCAAAGCAGGTTCCGGAATCGTTACCGCCTATATCGGCTTCGACGCCACCGCGGACAGCCTGCATGTCGGCAGCCTGGTGCAAATCATGTTGCTGCGCCGCCTGCAACAGACCGGTCACCGTCCCGTCGTCCTGATGGGCGGCGGTACCACCAAGGTCGGCGATCCTTCGGGGCGCGATGAGACACGGCAGCTGCTCACCGATGAGCAGATCAACGCCAACATCGCCGGCATTCGCGAGATCTTCGGGCACTTTCTGCGCTTCGACGATTCCCCGACCGGCGCCGTGATGGCCAACAACGACGACTGGTTGTCGGACCTGAAGTACATCCCCTTTCTGCGCGACATCGGTCGGCATTTTTCCATCAATCGCATGCTCACCATGGACAGCGTGAAGCTGCGGCTCGAGCGCGAGCAGCCGCTCTCGTTCCTGGAATTCAACTACATGATTTTGCAGGGCTACGATTTCGTGGAGTTGAACAAGCGCTACGGTTGTACGCTGCAAATGGGCGGCTCGGATCAGTGGGGCAATATCCTGCAGGGCGTGGAACTCGGACGCCGCGTGCGGGAGGCCGAACTCTTTGGACTCACCTCGCCGCTCATCACCACCTCCTCGGGCGCCAAGATGGGCAAGACGGCGAGCGGCGCCGTGTGGCTCAGCGACAAGCGCTTGTCGGCCTACGACTATTGGCAGTACTGGCGCAATACCGAGGATGGCGACGTCGGCCGCTTCCTGCGCATGTTCACTGATTTGCCGATCGCCGAGATTAGCCGCCTCGAGCGATTGCAAGGCGCCGAAATCAACGAAGCCAAGAAAATTCTCGCCACTGAGACCACGCGGCTGTGCCACGGCGAAGCCGCCGCTCGCGAGGCGAGCGATACCGCGACGAAGGCCTTCACGGGTGCGGCGACGGAAGGTCTGCCGACCATGACGCTGGCAGACGGCGCGCAGCTATCGGTACTCGACGCCGTGGTGGCACTGGGCATGGCGGCGTCGAAGAGCGAGGCGCGGCGGCTCGTAGATCAAGGCGGCGTAAAGCTGAATGATCATCCGGTGACCTCGGCGACGGCTACTGTGTCCTCTGCAGATCTGGACGAGCGCGGCATGGCCCGGCTCGCCGTCGGCAAGAAGAGGCATGGGCTGATCAAGGCACGATGATGAATTCAGCCGATGGATTTGTCGTGAGCCGCCCGCGGCGCGCCGTTCGCATGCGTCGCCTCGCGCTGGCTTCTGCTCTAGGCACGTGCCTTGTTGCCCCTCAGTGCGCGCCCGCTCGGCCGGCCTTCGCCAACTCCGCCGATGAGCTTCGCGTGGCCACGGCTGAGGGGAAGGTGCAAGGCAAACTGAGCTCGGACGGAAAGGTACGAGAGTTTCTTGGCATCCCCTTCGCGGCGCCGGCGGTGCATAAGCTGCGCTGGAGGCCTCCGCAACCGGCAGCGAAGTGGCCGGGCGTTAGGCAGGCGACGGCGTTCGGTTCACGGTGCATGCAGCCGAGCATCTACCAGGATATGGTGTTTCGTGATCCTGGGATCAGCGAGGACTGCCTTACCCTCAATGTATGGACACCGGTCGGCGCCGGTCGGCGGAAGCTGCCGGTAATGGTCTGGATTTATGGCGGTGGATTTCTCGCGGGCGGGACTTCGGAGCCCCGCCAAGACGGTGAACATCTGGCAGATAAAGGTGTGGTGGTAGTGTCGATGAACTACCGGCTGGGCATCTTCGGGTTCTTCGCGCACCCGGAACTCGCAGCGGAGTCGCCGCAGCATGCCGCGGGAAATTACGGCCTGCTTGACCAGACCGCCGCGCTGCGATGGGTCGCGCGGAATATTGCCGCCTTCGGCGGCGACCCGGCCAAAGTGACCATTTTTGGCGAATCCGCCGGCTCCATGTCGGTAAGTGCGCAGATGGCGTCCCCGGTGGCCGAAGGGCTATTTGCCCGCGCCATTGGCGAAAGCGGTGGCGCCTTTGGTCGTCCCGTACATTTGCTGGCGGAGGCGGAACAGCACGGCGTGGAATTTGCGCAGCGCGCTGTCGGCAATGCACACCTTACTGGCTTGCGCGCCGTGAAGGCCGGCGATTTGCTCGATGCTACCGAGAAGATCTGCAAAGCCACCGAATGCGGCGTGCTCTCGCCGGATGTCGATGGCTACTTTCTGCCGCGGCCTGTAGCGCAGATCTATGCCGCGGGCAAGCA
>JBDUBO010000127.1:0-10146 GCA_040004115.1 Gammaproteobacteria bacterium
CTTACCGAAGGCGAGGCGCGCCTCTCGGTGGAAGCGCAGCGCTGGCGCGCACTGAGGAGAATCCCAGCAAGATCTTCGACGATTTGCAATACCGGGCGCATCGTCTGCGCGGCAGCGCGGCGATCTTCGAAGTGGTGGAAATTTCCGCAGCGGCCGAGGCCCTGGAACAAGCGGCCGCCTGCGCTTCCGTGTCCCATGCGGACAATTCAGATCCCGCCGTCTGGAGCGCGCTGGGTACCCTGGTTCGTCTCATGGGTCGTGGACAGCCGGCGGCCCGCATACGCCGCCAACTGTTGGGCCGTATTCGCTGAAATCAGTTTTGCGCGCGCAGCTCGACGATATTGTGTGCCGTGACCGCCGAGGGCTGTGCGCCGAATCGGGCCGTGACGTAATTGGCGAGGCTCGCGATCTCCTCATCAGAGTACGCCTCGCCGAAAGACGGCATGGTGGCGTGCGCGCCCGCAGTTTGCAGATGCGCGCCTGACAGGATGACCTGAACCACATTGGTCGCAGTGGGATCGTTCACCGAGCGCACTCCCGTAAGGGTCGCATAGGGGATGACAGGGCTCACTCCGGTCCAATCGTGACATCCCGCGCAGGCGCCGGCATACACGGCCTTGCCGCGCGGATCCGCATTGGCGGCCACACCCTCGGCGTGAGATGACGGAGCTGCTCCCGCCTTGGGTTCTGGCAGGTCGGAAGTCGAGATCTTGGATACTGAGCGCAGATAATTCACGATAGCCGTCACATCGCCGCTAGTCAGATATTGCAAGCTGTTGTCGACGGCTTCGCCCATGGGTCCCGTCGCCGTGCCCCGACCCTCGGCATGCCCCACGGCCAGGTACTGCGCGAGATCGGTTTCGCTCCAAGCACCGACTCCACTCTTGGGGTCCGAGGTGATGTTGTATGCGCGCCAGCCGGCCTGCACCGCACCGGCGAATTTCTCTCTCTGATCCAGGGCCTGGAAGAGATTGCGCGGCGTATGGCATTCGCCGCAATGCGCCATGGCTTCCACCAGGTAGGCGCCGCGATTCCACTGCGGATCGCGCTCGGTGCGCGGCTCGAAGCGCTTATCCGAGTTGAACAGCATCGCCCACACACCCATCAGCGATCGCTGATTGAAGGGAAAGCTCAATGCATTCTGCGGCGCCGATGCATGCACGGGCTCGAGGCTGAAGAGGTAGGCCTTGATGGCAAGCGCATCCGCATCCGTCATATAGGTATAGCTGGCGAAAGGCATCGCCGGATAGAGCTTGGTGTTGTCGGGCTCGATTCCCTTGTGAACGGCATCCAGGAAATTCGCATCGCTGTAATTACCGATGCCGGTCTCTTTGTCGGGAGTGATATTGCTCGAGTACAACGTTCCGAACGGCAGCACCAGCGCGCGTCCACCGGCGAAAGGCACGCCGCCTTCGGCGGTGTGGCAGGCTGCGCAATCGGCTGCGCGCGCCAGATACTTGCCCTGCTCGATCAAGCTTGCACTTTTGAGTTCGGCCGGAACGCCGGTCGGGTCGGCGCCGTGATAGTCGGCGAGCTTCACCTGGGTTCCGCCGGCAAAATCCGTGGGGTGGGGCGCCAGCGCCACTATCCATAAAAAGCCGATGAGAACCACGGCGAGAACCGCCGCAATGCCGATCAGGGTGTAACGCCGCGCGCGGCTCGGAGAATTGGTGTCGTTCATATTTGCTTTTTCCCGGACAGAATATCGCGGTCTATGGGCATGTGACGCAGGCGAATGCCGGTCGCCGCGAACAGTGCGTTGCCGAGCGACGGCGGCGCGGCGGTGGCGCCGGTTTCACCGATGCCGCCCGGTGCTTCACCGCTCTTGATCAGGTGCACCTCGATCAGCGGAGTCTCGTTGATTCGCAGCATTCGGTAATCGTTGAAATTGCTCTGCTGCACTCGACCCTTGTTGATGGTGATTTTTCCGTACAGCGCGGCCGTGAGGCCGAATATCAAACCGCCTTGCAATTGTGCCACCACCGTGTCTGGATTGACGACGATCCCCGTGTCGACGGCGCACACGATGCGATGCACCCGCACTTCGCCTTGGGAATCGACCTCGGCTTCGGTGACGGTCGCGATGAAGCTGCCAAAGGAAACTTGCAATGCGATGCCGCGGCCCGTGCGCGCAGGGAGGGGATTTCCCCAGCCGGACTTGACGGCCGCCAGTTCCATGGCTGCCTTGAGACGCGGCGATTTGTCGAGCAGATCGCGGCGAAAGTTGACCGGATCCTTCTTAACTTTTTGCGCCAGCTCATCCATGAAGCTTTCGATGGCGAACACATTGTTATTGGGCCCGACGCCGCGCCAGAAGCCCGTGGGCACTGCTGGCGGCTCGTCGCGCACATATTCCACACGCAGATTGGGGATGTCGTAGGGAATGTCGGCGGCGCTGTCGATGGCGTCGATGTCGATGCCCTTTTGAAAGGCGGGAGGCAGCCAACGGGCAATAACGGCGGATCCGGTGATGCGATGTTTCCAGCCGTTGATACGGCCGTTGCCGACAGTGGCGGAAAAAACGTCGCGATACACCGGCCGGTACACGTCGTGCTGTATGTCCTCTTCGCGAGTCCAGACCACCTTGACCGGACCAGCCACCTGTTTCGCGATTTGCACGGCCGAGTCGACCATGTCCACCTCGAGCCGGCGGCCGAAACCGCCGCCGATGTAGTGGTTGTGCACCGTGACTTTGTCCAGAGGCAATCCGGTGACCTTGGCCGCGATCGCCTGGGCCCTTGCGAGTACCTGGCTGCCCACCCACACCTCGCAGGAGGTGGGGGTGACATGCACGGTGCAGTTCATCGGTTCCATGGTGGCGTGCGCCAGGAAGGGCATCTCGTACGCCGCTTCCATCAGTTCACCTTCAGCCAGACCGCGGGTAATGTCCCCGGCGGATTTGGCAAGCGCGCCTTCGGTCTTGCTGGCGGCGCGAAGCTGCTTCCAAACATCATCGGAGGTAACCGCTGCGTGCGGCCCTTCGTTCCAGGTAATGTCGAGCGCGCTCAGCCCCTGCTTCGCCGCCCACATGTGATCGCCGACGACGGCGACGAAGTCTTTAGCCACGATGACCTGACGAACTCCCGGGAGGCTCTTGGCCTTGGTGTCATCGACATGCCCCACGGTACCGCCGAATACGGGGCAGGCGGCGAGGGTGGCAAACTTCACGCCGGGCGGCATCACGTCTATTCCATACACCACCTTGCCGTTGACCTTATCGGGGGTGTCGAAGCGCTTGAGGGGTTTGCCGATCAGCTTAAAGTCTTTGACGTCCTTTAGCGGCGGGGCTGCGGGCGGAGTCAGGTTCCGGGCGCGATCGATAAGCACTGCGTACACGAGTCGGCGGCCGCTCGCATCATGGATGGCTTCGCTTTTCTCGGTGCGAATCGTGGAAGGCTCCACCTTCCAGACCTGCGCCGCGGCTTGGACCAAAATGGCGCGTGTGCCGGCCGCCGCGTTGCGCAGCGGCAGCCAGAAGGCGCGAACAGAATTCGAGTTACCGGTGACCTGAAGACCAAACACCGGATTGGCGTAGAGCTTGTCATTCGGCGGCGCATGTTCGAGCACCACGTGATCGAAGTCGGCGTCGAGTTCTTCCGCCAGGATCATGGCGACGGCGGTGTAAATCCCCTGGCCCATTTCGACCTGCGGCATGATGAGGGTAATTTTGCCGCCGGAGTCGATTCGGATGAAGGCATTGGGCGCAAACTCAGGAGCGGCGGCTTGCGCGGCCTCGCGCAAGGGCACATGGAAGCCGATCACCAAGGCTCCGCCCACAGTCAGCCCGGCCTGGAGAAAACCTCGTCTTGTAAGGGGATCGCCGACTATGGCGGTGTCGCCGGTGGTCGCGTCTTCAGTTGCGGCATCCCGCCGCCGGGCGTCAGGCTTGGGCAGCATGTTTGATCGCCGCGCGGATGCGCACGTAGGTGCCGCACCGGCAAATGTTTCCCGCCATGGCCGCATCGATGTCGGAATCCTGCGGGTTCGGCGTGTTATTGAGCAGTGCCGTTGCCGACATGATCTGCCCCGATTGGCAGTAGCCGCATTGGATTACCTCCAAGTCCAGCCACGCCTTCTGTATTTTGGCGCCGGCCGGCGATGCGCCCACGCCTTCGATGGTGGTGATGGCACGCTGGCCGACCGACCCGACGGGCAAAAGGCAGGAGCGTACCGGGGCGCCGTCGATATGCACGGTGCACGCACCGCATTGCGCTATGCCGCAGCCGAACTTCGTGCCGGTGAGCCCCACGATATCGCGTAGGACCCATAGCAGGGGCATGTCGGGCGGGGCGTCAACCTCCTTCATTTCGCCGTTAATTCGCAGACTTACCATCAGACCACCTCCGGCTGTGTCGGGCCTTTCATTCGATTCCGTTCCGGCAATGATGATGCGAATGGCTTCGCCTGTTTTTGCGAAGCGCTATTCCCCACCGTATATAGCGTTTTCAGCTGCGTTATGTTATTGGCTACTTTCTCACTGTTCGGTTAAGGATTCCAGTCGCGGTCGGCCGAACCGATTCGCTGACGGCAATTCACCAACGTCTAAAGAGCACATATAATTCCCACGCACGCACATCCCCCACTGTTCCATTGGACATATCAACTGAGAGCCAGAACGCCAAAGAGGGTGTTAGTCTGCCTGGTGTTGGCGGCCATGCCGATGGTGGCGTATGTGGCGCGCGCGCAAAGTGCCGACATCGAGCCCACCGAGCACGAATTCCTCATCGAGAATTTCAAGACCGAGAGCGGCACGGTGCTGCCCAAGGCACGCATCGTCTACGGCACCTACGGGCAACTGAACGCGGCGGGCGACAACGCCGTGCTGCTGCCGTCGCACTACATGGCCGAGATGCACGGCTATGGCTTCCTGATCGGACCGGGCAAGGCGCTCGACCCGCAGAAACTATTTCTGATCACCAGCGAACTGTTCGGCAACGGGCGCTCGTCCTCGCCCAGCAACACGACGGAACCCCTGCATGGGCCGCGATTTCCAACGACCACCATCCGTGACAATGTAGAGGCGGTGCATCGCCTGCTCAGCGGTGAGCTGCACGTCCATCACCTGCGCGCCGTGGTCGGCTTCTCCATGGGTGCGCAACAGGCGTTTCAATGGGCGGTGAGTTATCCGGATTTCATGGACCGCATCGTTGCGACCTCGGGTACGGCGAAAACCTATGGGCATGGCATTGTCCGTCTCGAAGGAGAGATTGCCGCGCTGACCACCGACCCGGTGTTCAATGCCGGGGATTACACCCATCAGCCGGAAAAGGGAATTCAGGCCTTCGCCCTGGTGTGGACCGGGTGGCTGTTCTCACAGGAATGGTGGCGCCAAGAGCTGTGGCGTAGTGAGCCGGCGTTGGGCGGCAGCTTCGATCAAGTGGTGGAGCACTTTCGCACGAATTTCATACCCGGAGCTGACGCCAACAATCTCATCCTGCAGATGCACACCTGGGAGAAGCACGATGTCGGCAATACGCCGCCGTTTCACGGCAACGTCGAGGCGGCACTGCGCTCCATCAAGGCCCGGGTCCTCTATATGCCCTCGCAGACCGACTTGTACTTTCCGGTGACCGACGCGCGCTACGAAGCCGCGTTCATTCCTCATTGCACACTCCTGCCCATTGCCTCGTTATGGGGTCATCCGGCGGGTGCAGGTGCGTCGTCCGCGGACGGCAAATTCCTCAACGAGCACATCGCCGCCTTTCTCGAAGGCAAGACCGCCGACTAGCGAATGGCCGAGTCGCCGCGCCGATCCACCCAACGAACTTGAGCCCTAGTGCGCCCGCGCCGCCAGCCTGTATAGTTTCCAATTGCTCGCCTTTTAAAATTCAAAATCTTCTATCAAAGAGGTATACGCATGTTTCGCCACGGAATCGTCAGCGCTGCACTACGCGTCATTGCCGGTTTGGTACTTTGCGCGTCCGCCTGGAGCGCTACGCCCCTGTTGTTGCGCAATCCGGCGCTCAGTCAGGACAAGATCGCGTTCGTGTATGCCGACGATATCTGGATCGTTGCCCGGGAGGGCGGGGAAGCGAGACGGCTGACGTCGGTGGGCAATGTTTTGGCTGGGCCGTATTTCTCGCCCGATCACACGCAGATCGCTTATTCGACCCGCGCACATGGCTTGACCGATGTGTACGTCATGAGCGCCGAGGGTGGGGTCCCGCGGCGATTGACCTGGGAGCCCACCGGCAGCCGCGCCGCCGGTTGGACGGCCGACGGCAAAGAAATTTTATTCGCCTCGCAACATGCGAGCTACTCAGATTTCCCGCGGCTGTATCGCGTGCGTGCCGATGGGATCGGTCCGGCGCAGTTACTGCCATTGCCGAGCGCTGCCGCGGGCAGTTTTTCGCCCGACGGAAACACACTAGCCTACGTGCCATTCGAACAGTGGCAAGCTGCCTGGAAGCGCTATCGCGGCGGCCAGACGACGCCTATTTGGCTGGTGAACCTTAAGACGCTGGATCTCGAGAAAATTCCCCGCGAGTACTCCAACGATTCGAATCCGGTTTGGAATGACGGCGCGGTGTATTTCCTGTCCGACCGCAATGGTCCGGTCTCCCTCTTCAGCTATGACAGGGGCTCAAAGCAAGTCCAAGAAGTCATTGCGAATCATGGTCTCGACTTCAAGACCCTCAGCGCCGGCCCGGGCGCGCTGGTCTACGAACAGTTCGGCTCGCTGCATTTGTACGACCTGGCAACTCGTCAGGAACATGCGGTGCCGGTGACGATCCGCGGCGACCTGCCGGAGCTCGTGCCGCATATGGGAAAGGTGGCCGTGAGCGAGGTGCAGAACAGCGCCATTTCGCCGACTGGCGAGCGCATTGTCGTGGAGGCGCACGGCGACATCTTCACCTTGCCGGGTGAGAAGGGCGACACCCGCAATGTGACCCGCACACCGGGCTCAGCCGAGCGTGATCCCGCCTGGTCGCCGGACGGCAAATCCATCGCCTACTTCAGCGACGCCTCGGGTGAGTATCAACTCTATATACGCGATCAGGACGGCTTGCAGCCGCCGAAAGCGATCGACTTGGGTCCCGACGCGTCGTTCTTCTACGCCCCGCACTGGTCTCCCGACTCCAAACACATTGCCTTTACTGACAAGCATTTGCGAGTCTGGTATGTGGATGCCGCGGGCAGCAAGCCCGTCAAGGTCGACGCTGGGTTGCGCGGCGGATTTGAGACTAACATTGAGCTGTCCTGGTCGCCGGATTCGCAGTGGATTGCATATACGCGCGACCTCGAGAGCCAGATGCACGCGATCTTCGCCTATTCGCTGGCGACACATGTCTCCACGCAACTCACGGATGGCATGAGCAACGCGACGCATCCGGCGTTCGATCCGAACGGCAAGTACCTGTACTTCGCCGCTTCCACGAACAACGGGCCCTCCGATGCCGGGATAGACCTATCGTCGCTCGATCGCGCCACCGCCAGCAGCGTTTATGTCGTGGTGCTGTCGCGCAACGGCGCCTCGCCGGTCCCGCCGGAGAGCGACGACGAGAACAAGAAGAAGGATGACCAGGCCAAGCAAGACGAGACCGAGCCAGGTAAGCAAGAGTCCGCCAAGGACACGGCGAAGGACAAGAAGGACGCAGCCAAGAAAAAGGCCGCCGAGAAACCCAAGCCGACCGTGATCGATCTCGCCGATATCGGCAGTCGTATACTGTCGCTGCCCATTCCCGCGCGCAACTACATTGATTTGGTCGTCGGCAAGACGGGAGTCCTGTTTCTCGCGGAGGGCCCTGCCGTGGGCCGCCCGTCGGCGGATAGCGGCTCGACTCCGTTTACCCTCTGGCGCTTTACGACTGAAAAACGCCTGACCGAGGAAATGCTCAGCGGCTTGAATACGTTCGCGGTCTCCTTCGATGGCGAAAAGCTGTTCTACGCACGCCAGGAAAACTGGTTCATCGCGCCCACCGAGGAGCTCAAACCGGGCTCGCCCGACGCGGCCGCGGGCAAATCGGTGAACAGCGGGGCAATGATGGCCATGCTGGATCCGCGGGCTGAATGGAGGCAGATGTATCGAGAGACCTGGCATCTGCAACGCGATTTTCTCTACGATCCGCATCATCAGGGCCTTGACCTGAATAAGGTTCAGGCGAAGTATCAGCCCTACCTCGATGGTCTCGCGTCGCGCAACGAATTCACCTATCTGTGCGACGAGATGCTGGGCGAGGTGCAGATCGGCCACATGTTCGTGGGCGGTCCGCGTAAGCCGCCGGATGCGCCGAAGCCCGGCGTGCTGGGCGCCGATTACGCGATCGATCATGATCGGTATAAATTCGCAAAGATCTACAACGGACAGAACTGGACACCGTCGCTGACCGCGCCGTTGACTTTGCCCGGCATCAATATCGTCGAGGGCGATTACCTGTTGGCCGTCAATGCCCGTGAATTGCATGCCAGCGACAACATCGACGCCTTCTTCGACGGCACCGCCGGCAAGCAGACGGTGCTGCGCATCGCCAAGAGCGCGGACGGCAGGGATGCGCGCGATGTCACCGTGGTGCCCGTGGACTCTGAGCACGGACTGCGCAATCTGAACTGGATCGACTCGAATCGGCGCAAGGTCGATGCGCTGTCAGGAGGCAAAATCGCCTACATCTACATGCCCAACACCGCCGGCGCGGGCTATACCAACTTCAACCGCTACTTCTATGCTCAGTTGGACAAGCAGGGCGTGGTGCTCGACGAGCGTAACAATGAGGGCGGCTTCATCGCCGACTATGTCATCAATGTGCTCGGGCAGAAGCTCCTGAGCGGCGCGATCGAGCGCGACGGCAAGCCTGTGCACGATCCTGTGGGCGCGATCTTTGGACCCAAGGCGATGATCATCGATCAATCCGCCGGCTCAGGCGGTGACGCCATGCCCTGGTACTTCCGCAAGGCCAACATAGGGACGCTGGTGGGCGTGCGAACCTGGGGCGGTTTGGTCGGCATCGGCGGATATCCCACTTTGCTCGATGGCGGCCGCGTGACTGCGCCTCGCTACGCGATCTATGGCCTCAACGGCGACTGGGAAGTCGAAGGACATGGCATTGCGCCGGACGTTGAAGTACAGATGCTGCCGAAGGACATGGCTGCGGGAAATGATCTTCAGCTCGAGCGCGCGGTGTCCATCGTGCTCCAGCAGCTGAAGGAACATCCGGTGGTTGAACCTAAGGTGCCCCCGTATCCCAACTATCATGAGAAGGACGGGCTGGGAGTCAATTGATCCGGAAAAATCTCTTGCCGCGAAAACGACAAGGACTCGACTTTGCGGCCGCCCTGCAGCAACGCTAAGTTGGGCCTTTCGCTCTCGCTGCAAGGCCTATCAAAATGAGCGTACCCGCGATGCACAGGTAGGCGAACAGATTGCCGACGGCCACATACACGGTGTGGCCGCCCGGCATGAGCGGTGCGGTGACCACGATGCCGTCTTCGGGGCGCGGGTTGCGGTAAGGGTCGTCGGCGTAGGTCTTCCGTACTAATCGGCCATTTGGATCGATGTAGGAAGATACGCCGGAGTTGACGGCGCGCACCATGCTGACGCGCAATTCGACGCTGCCGAATACGGCCAGCGCCAGATGTTCCCAGGGCTCGGTGTCTGCGCCGAACCAGGAGTCGCTGGTGAGGTTGACGAGCAGGTTGGGATGCAACTGTCCGACGCCGCGCAGGAATCCCTGCAAGATGTCCTCGTAGCAGATGACGGGACCGAGTCTTAAATCCTGACCATCGGTTCTTTTCAAGCTGAGCACGCCCGGACCCTTGCCCGCGGTGAATCGACCGGTGCCCTCGGGCAGAAACTTGCGCAGCCAGGGAAAGGCCTCGATGCCGGGAATGTACTCGCCGAATGCCAGCAGCCGTACTTTGTCATACCGTCCCACCGCGCGTCCTTCGCCATCGAGCAGAACGGCTGAATTGAACGCATATTCGTGTGCAGGGTCGTACATTTCGGCGCCCACCACCACCGGCACACTGAAGCCGCGGCGAATCATTCCCAGAGAATCCGGCGCGAAATCGGCGGCGAAATTCCGCGGCAGGGTGGCGGGATAGGCACCTTCGCTCCAGATCAGAAGCTGTGCCCCGGCCGCTTGAAGCCGACGCGACTCCGATTGCAGGGCGGTCAACTGGCGCAGCGCCTCGACGCGCGCGGAGTCTGCG